>JANYKG010000094.1 GCA_025358205.1 Armatimonadota bacterium | reverse complement strand
TCGAAGTGTTCTACAACAGACAGAGGCGTCATTCGAGCCTGGGGTCAATGAGTCCGGCAGACTTTGAGAAGCAGTGGATTCAGCAGCGTCAAGCTGCATAGCTAGGGTGTCCACAAAATCGGGGGAGGATCACATCTCGGTGATACCGGAAAGTGGGCGTTAAGCGCCGGTACCGCAAACGCCGATGGAATCACCGGTTACTACGGTTATCGGCCTTTTGTGCCGTTTGTTGCAGAGGAGGGAGCCTTGTGTATCCCCTATTATACAAGCAACCTGCGCAATCAGGACGACGATAGGGGGCGACGTGGGAATGTGCGGATAAGATAGCTGTTTGCCGACAAGAGAGCCTTTGCGCCCTCACCCGCAGCGATGATGATCTGCTTGAACGGAATGCTGGTGACGTCACCGGCAGCGAACAACCCATCCAGGTTGGTATGGCACTCGCAGTCCACAACGATCTCGCCGCGTTTGTTGACCTCAACCTCCGGCGGCAGAAAATGAACGCTCGGCATAGACCCGATCTCCACAAATATCCCGCCCACGGGGATGGACTGCTGTTCGTCTGTATCCAGGTTTCTGACAACAATGGACTCCAGGAACTGGTTTCCATGCATCGAGTTCACCTCAGTGCGAAGCATCAGAGTCGCGTTCGAGTCCGCGCCCAGGTTCTCCTGGTACTTCTTGTCAGCATTGAGGCGGGGGGTTGATTCGATGAGGTAGACGTGATTCGCTATTCTGGCGAGCTGGATGGCAGCATCCACACCGGCGTTCCCACCGCCCACTACCGCAACATCCTTCCCCTTGTAGAGCGGTGCATCACAGGTGGCGCAGTAGGATACGCCCTTCCCCTTGAACTCCTGTTCGCCCGGCACGCCGAGTGTGCGCGCCGTTCGCCCCGCAGTAACAATGACGCACTTGCCTTCAAACTGCTCCCCACCCTCGGTGGTCACGATAAAAGTCTGGCCGTTCTTCACAATCCCGGATACCGTGTCGGCCACGTGATTGACGTTGAAGTGATCAATATGATCCTGAAACTGCAGCGCCAGGTCGGTGCCGGTAACGTATGGATATACGAGGAAGTTTTCTATCTGGCCCGCCCAGGCCGCCTGCCCGCCAAGATACGGACTAATGAACACCTGATCGAGGGCTTTCCGTGCCGCATAGATTGCCGCAGTCATGCCAGCCGGACCGCCGCCAATGATAATGACATCCTTCATAGTCTTCACCTCACTGGTCCGCATTATTCATGAAAGACATGAATTATGCTCTGAAGGCCGCGGATTATGCAGGACAATCATAATCCGCGCTAGAGCTAGTATACCCAGGATATGGCACGACTCATCATTTCGTGGACGTATGCCGATAGGATATGCTCACGCGAATACCCGAATCCCATTCGCGGTTGGTGTTGATTGACCGCACAAGATTGTTCAGCGACCAAGTCAGACGGAGAGACAGGCCTGGAGACAAGGCGTGCGCCAAACCGATTTCAGAGTCAATCTTCGTGTCTCGTATGCGTGTCAACGGCTGCAGCACAAGCAGATCGCTCTCCAACGTCAGAGTCTTGCCCAGCGGCCGTGATCCGCGCAAGGAGACCATTGCGGACGGACTGATGCCTCGTGACTCTTCGAATATCTCGATGAAACCCAAGCCGATATCACCCTTAGCTTTGGGGCCAAGGGGCTTGCCGACTCCATAGGACATGAACTGGTAGCCGGACTCCTGGTCCTTTCGTTTCGAGTAATTTCTGTCACGCCTGCTCAAAACTCCCGTCAACACCGTGTAGGAGTTCGGCGAAGTCATGTGCTCAAGCCGCGAATCCAACCGACTGGTTAGTACGCTGGCAGTGCTCTTTCCGTTTATGGTCTTGGTTTTGGCCAGCGAACCCCTGACGAACCAGTTCTGCTTCTTGCGCGTTTCCTGCAGCGCCAATCGGGCGAACAACTGCTCGGCGTCCTGGGAGGTGAATCCGCTCAATTGAGTATCCAGTGTCCGCGTAACAGATGGCTTGAACGTGACCGTCCGTGATGGTTCGGCTTCGGGATTTGCTGCTGGTGCAGTCGCCGTTACTGCTGGCGGCTGACTCGCTGACGTCGCGGGCAAATCTGCGGCTTCAACGCCTGAGAAAACCATGACTGAAATGACAATGGGGATGATGACTGAAGGCTTGACTAACAAAATGATCTCCAACTCTACAATGATATTCCGTGATACTATCATGGACGCAAGAAAGCGCTTATTGTTCGCTTACTTCCGAGAAACGAATCTGTTCCCGCGGATGTAGAAACGCCATTGCTTGTCCGCAGCTAGGGTTATTCCCACTCTCGGCGCTTCGACTATCTCCGCGACCTGCATGCCGTCATCCACTATCACCAGTTCGCTGCCGGTCAGGTCCAGACCCTTATGCAGCAGGTCCAAACCCAGTGCCTGACACAGCTTCCCCGGGCCGCTTGTAAGATTGGCAAGCGCGTGGGTACCACGGTTCTCCTTCATGAGTTCGAGGCCGTCCAACGGCTCAAGCGCGCGCACCAGCACGCCCTCGCCAACACCCACCGGCCCTGTAACCGTGTTGAAACAGTGGTACATCCCGTAGATGAAGTAGACGTATGCTCTGCCCGGTTCGCCGAACATCGTCTCATTCCTGGCGGTCATCCCCCTAGATGAATGGCACGCAGGATCATCACACAGATACGCCTCGGTTTCAACAATCCTACCGGAGATAATGCCGCGCTCATGACGATGGAACAGTACCTTGCCCAGGAGCGCCTTTGCGACTTCTATCGTCGGCTGCAGGTAGAACTCACGCGGAAGGTTGTGCTCAATTCTCTCAACCATGACACCGGATTATATCACAGAAACACCGCACCGCGCCCGGCAGCCCTTTACACGGCGATGGCTTGGATGTAAACTAGTGTCAGTAGATTTACTTGAGAGACTGAGTGGCGAGTAAGTGTAAGAGTAGGAGTACGATGTGACTAAGAACGATATCATTCACGGCATAAGAGAACTTGGCGTGCAGGATGGCGACATCATCATGGTTCACAGCGCGCTGTCCAGCCTGGGGCGGGTGGAAGGCGGCGCGAATGCGGTTATTGACGCGCTCATCGAAGCAGTCGGACCGACAGGAACCATCGCCATGCCGACTCTCTACCCTCCGTGCATCACCGATGACGCAGTCTTCGATGTGAAGGATTCACCCTCTGATATGGGCGTCATCACAGAGGTGTTCCGCACCCGGCCAGGCGTCGTTCGCAGCCTGCACCCCACTCATCCGACTGCGGCTTACGGTGCGCGCGCAGGTGACCTGATCCGCGACCACGCGAAAGCGCCGACCGCCTGCGGAGCGGATACTCCGTTCGGTCGCCTGGCTGAATGGGGCGGGAAGGTTCTGCTCATGGGCGTGGACCAGGACCGCAATACGCTGCTCCACACGGCTGAGGACTACGCGGACTGCGCGTTCCTGGCGGAGCGCACGTTCAGGTATCGCGATCCACTTGTCGGCGACATCAAGAAGATCACCCTCGACAGGTTCCCCGGCCCGCACCGGAACTTCATTGGCCTCGATCCACTTTTCCGCAAGGCCGGGATAATGAAGGTTGGTAAGATCGGAAAGGCTGTCTGCCGGTTGATGGACGCAGGCGAAACCGTCCGAATTGCCACGGAAGCGCTGAAGGCAGACCCGTCCACCGCACTATGTGACAACCCGGCCTGCGCTGACTGTGTTCGACAGCGAGGATTTGTCCGCAAGGCTTTCCTGGATAAGGAAGATTTCACACTGTCGGTGCGCGTGAACGATGTACCTGACTTGAAGGCATTGGCCTCGCTGCTCTGGCGATTCGGGATCACCGCCGTTGAGGTCGGCCCGACCTGGCTGAAGCATATCATCGCGGTGGGTATTGACGCTGCCTCGCGAGAGATCGCTGATGTCGGCCTGTCCGTCACAAGCGTTGACGTAACTGGAATTAGATCTGTGTACACCACCGTTGCCACTGCGAAAGCGCTTAAATGTTCAAGGCTGGTGATTGCCCCGAACACCGGCGGCCAGTTCACAAGAGCATCCGAAGCTGCGTCAGGACACAGGCTTTCGCTTCTGGTGCGGAATGACAGACACAGCAAGGTCAGTGCCTCGGTATCGGTGGGTGTACTCAAGGGCGCCGGAGCAGGGCTGGCGTTCGACCCGGCGGAGTTCGCCGCGGTTGGTGAAATGCCCTTCCTTCAGGTCTACTATCACGGCATCCCCAAGAGCATTGTCCGGCAACTCTACGTCAAAGACGGCATGTTCGACGGCACACCGACAGAGCTTGGACTGGGCAACGGCGAAGTGAAGGAGCTGATCTCCATCCTCCGCTGCAGAAGCTTCAACGGCCCGATGGTAATCTGGCCGCGCGAGAGCATCGCCTCCTCCTGCGAAGCCTTCTGGCGGTTGATAGGGTCGCTGTAGGAAATGGTCGGATGGCTCGGATGGCGCGAATGGTCATCCCTGTTCGACAGAAGGTATTGGTAGAACGGTGGCCCGCTCCTTCTCCGGAAAGAAGCAGGCGAGGACGCCCGCGCTCCCAGGGAAATCCTGGAGTCATCTTCTCCCATATCCTTTTCATCCTGACTATTTTGTTGCTAGTCTCGTGCTGTGCGGATGTAGACAGAGACATCGGGGAAGGCGCTTGCGAGGGTTCGTCCGCACTTAGCGCCGAGGACGCTGACGGCGGTGGAGAGGCCGTCTGAGGTCGTGCCGTTCGGGGCGATGATAGTGACGGCGATGCGGTCGGTCAGGCCGAGGCCGTTCTTCGGGTTCACGATGTGCGAGTAGCGCGCCCCGCCGATCTCCACGAATTGCTCCGTATCGCCGGATGAAGAAACCGCACAATCCGCGAGCACTGCCGTAGCGACTCCTGAGCCGTGAACAGTGAACGGTGTACGGTGAACAGTGGTCCCCGGACGTTGGACGTTGGGCGTTGAATGTTGAACGTTCGATGTCGGATGTTGGATGTTCGGCACTGCGATCTCCCATCCGTTCTTCCCTGGTGGAGCGCCGCTGACAACAATATCGCCGCCCATCTCCACGAGCGCGCAGGCGATCCCCTGCCCCTTCAGAACCCGCTGAGCCTCATCGCAGGCATATCCCTTCGCGATGCCTCCGAGGTCAAGTTGCATACCGGGGGTCTCAAGCCGCACCGTGGATGCCCGCGCGTCAATGCGCATCTTGTGCCAGCCGACGAGGTACTTCGCGGCCTCAATTTCCTGCGGGGTCGGAAGAACGCCGGACTTCCGCGCCTTCCGCCAGAGCCTGACGACCGGGCCGACGGTGGGATCGAACGCGCCGTCCGAACGGCGGGCAAGCTCACTGGACTTGCTGAGGATGAACAGAAGCTCCGGGCTGACCTTGACCGGCTCGCCTCCCGCTTTGGCGCAAAGGAGGTTCAACTCGCTGTCCGGCCGGTAGTCGCTCATGATCTGCTCGAGGTAGGCGATGCGGTCATACGCGGCGCGAGCGGCTTTCTCGGCGGCGGTCTGGGTTGGAGCGTACAGAACGATCCTCGCGCGAACGCCCATGGCGACTTCGGAATACTCGAAGCGTTGGGCGGATTGGGCGGAAGATGCCGCCGCAAGAATGGAGAGGATGACCAGGGCAAATGCTCTCATGTGTCGAGTAAGAGTACGAGAATGGTCACTCATCACTTATCACTCATCTCCCCGCGTATGTCCGCGCAGCCTCCAGTGTTATCAGCGGCTCGTCGGTCGCGAACGACTCAACGCCCAGGTCCATCAGCCGGTGATAGACGGAAACCTCGGCCACGCCCCACGGCAGCGACTGGAACAGGATTCCGCGCGGCTTGAGTTCATTACCGACCTCCTGCAGAAACTCCGACGATGGGTTGAACGAGCCGTCCTCATTGAGCCGCACGTGAATCTGCAGATGCGTGATCGCCTTGAAATCGTTGGCCCGCAGAGCATCCATCCGTTCGCGCAGGCTCTCCTCGGTTCCGCCCATCCAGCGCATGGTGAGGCCCTCGGGAACCAACTCCATCCAGTCCAGTAGGTGCTGATAGACTGTCGAAGTCAAGATGATCTGGGGGGTGATTCCATACTCGCGCGCCATCTCGGCAAGCTGCTCGAGCGAGATGTACTTGAAGTCCACGTACAGCATGCGCTCCCGGACCCCAGCCATAGCTGCGAATACGTCGGTGAACTTGGGAATGCGCTGGCCCTTGAACTGCTCGCCCTTGTATGCACCTACATCCAGATCGCGGATGTCAGTCCAGGATAGCTCCTGGATGGGAAGGCCGCGAATCGCCTCAGGTGCGTCCGGTGCGAGGCGCGTGAAGTCATTATCATGGAACGCGCAGGTAACACCGTCGTTCGTGACGCGCACATCCGCCTCGGGGATGGTTCCCATCTGCCAGCCGAGTTCGAACGACTCCAGGGTGTTCTCCGGCGCGAGATTACCCGCGCCCCTGTGCGATTGAATGATCATTGCTATCTCCACGAGAAAGGGCCGGTATCCGCCGAGGCGGACCCGGCCCCTACTGATCACTGATCACCGATTACCGATGACTTCCTAGGCTTTCCTCCACTGGTCGTTCAGGAACTTGACCGTCTTCGGAATCTCCACATCACGGTCACCGATGACTCCGCATTCAAAGCTGCAGTAGTCCTGGTAGCCGATCATTTTCAGGCCCTTGAAGCCGTTTGTGTAATCGCGCTCGTCCTGGCCGGGCAGGTTCCGCTTGATGGAGGCCAAGTGTACATGGTGGAGGAACGGGCCGGCGGATATAAACGCGCCCATATCGCTGGTTTCCTCGATGTACATGTGGTAGAAATCACCCATCACCGCCATGCCCGGATGGTTCACATCGCGAGCAATGGAAGCGGCATCGGCGACCTGGCGCACGAACCACGCCTCTTTTCGGTTCAGCGGCTCCAATAGCAGGCGGGTCTTGTGCTGAACGGCAAACTCGCACAGATCGGGAAGCTGGTCAATGAGTATCTTGCGCGCCTCGACATTGCTCAGCTTCGTCTGGCCGTTGAAAGCGGGGACGAAAATGACGCCGGTGGAGCCTATCTCGCCCGCCGCCTCAAGTATCGGCTTTATGCTGTCGCGGCATTTCTGGCGAACCGTCTCGTCGTCACTGGACAACGCGCCCTCGAACCCGGCGCAGATGGCGCTGACCTTAATCTTGGAATCGAGCAACGCGCGTTTGATCTCGGCAACGCGCCCGTGAAGCCCGCGTCCACCGACCTCAAGACCCACGATGCCCCATTTCTCCATTTTCGCCAGCTTTTCCGGCAGGTCTTTGCCGGGAACGATCCCCTCCTGGCTGGATATCTTGAGTTCAGATTTCGGCATTTTCGTTTTTGCCTCGGCGGTGGCGTTTACGGCCAGAGCAGCCGCACCCATCGCACCCATTGTTATCATCTCACGGCGGTTCAGTTTCATTACACGTTCTCCTGAAGTATGTCAGTTCATCAGCTAATCAGTATTTCAGCCGGACTGATTTGCTCGCTAACTGACTAACTGATGTATTGATCTACCGACCAACTAGATCAACGGTGTCTTCCCCGGGATCGCTACCGGCGCGACGGCCAGCGGACCAAGCTCCAGCTTCGCGGGCATCAGGTTTTCCTTGGAGTTCAGAGCCTGCTCCCATGAAACCTCCTGTCCGGTGTACGTGGACATGCGGCCCATGATGGCGGTCAGGCAGCTCTCCGCGATGCGTTTGGCCTCGTTCAGCGGCTTGCCCGCGCGGATGCTGGCGACCAGATCGGCGTGCTCCTGCTGATACGGGCCGGGGTTCGGACCATCGTATTTCCAGTCAGCCTTGCCACCCTTGATCCATCCACCGCAGCCGGAAACACCCTTGGTGCCGATGACTCGCTCTGAGACGTTGCTGACACAGCCGTCAATCTGGCGGCACATGCTCATCAGTCGAGCGCCGTTGGGATACTCGAACTCCACGGCAAAGTGGTCGAAGACATGGCCGTAAGCCGGATCGGTGCGCACCTGCCGTCCGCCCAGGCCTACGCACTTGATAGGGTGACCGTTTAGCGCCCAGTTGATAACGTCAATATTGTGTACATGCTGCTCGCATATGTGGTCGCCGGAAAGCCAGGTGAAGTACAGCCAGTTGCGAACCTGCCACTCCATGTCCGTCCACTCCGGCTTGCGTCCGTGGTTCCACAGACCGCCCTGATTCCAATAGCACTGAGCGGAAACGATCTCGCCGATCGCGCCGTCATGTATGCGCTTCATGTTCTCGACATAACCCAACTGATGCCTGCGCTGGGTGCCACAAACAACGCCCAGATTCTTACGGGCAGCCTCATACGCGCAGTTCAGCACGATTCGCACGCCGGTGGCATCAACCGCGACAGGCTTCTCCATGAACACATGCTTGCCCTGCTCCACCGCGTATTTCAGGTGAGTCGGTCGGAAGCCGGGAGGCGAGGCGAGGATCACCAAGTCCACGCCGCTGTCAATCACCTTCTTGTACGCATCAAAGCCGGTGAAGCATTTGTCCTTGCTGAGGTCAACCATAGCTTTGAGATCCGGATTGCCGGTGAGGTTGTTGTACAGCCCGTCCATGCGATCCTGAAAGAGATCGCCTAGCGCAACAATCTTCATGCCTGGGGAACTCTTGATACAGTCCATCGCCGCGCCGCTACCTCGTCCGCCGCAGCCGACAACGCCCACCTTGAACTCATCCGACCCGGCGGCATACGCCCCCTGGCCGACCGAAAGTGCGCCCACTCCGAGAAGTGCGGCTGAGGCAACCGATGACTTAATAAAATCCCTGCGTGATATCAAACCAATCTCGTCCAGTTTCTTCATCTATCTGTCCTCTCCTATTATGTCAAATGACTATACAAACGGTGTCTTCCCCGGAACTGCTACGGGAGCTACAGGCAGCGGACCAAGCTCAAGCTTATCAACCATGAGATTCTCTTTCGAGTTCATGGCCTGATCCCACGTGATTTCCTGGCCGGTATAGGCGGACATTCGGGCCATGATGGCGGTCAGGCTGCTCTCAGCAATCTGCTGAGCTTCGTTCAGAGGTTTGCCTGCGCGAATGCTGGTGATCAGGTCGGTGTGCTCCTGGACATACGGCCCGGGATTCGGACCCTCGTACTTCCATAGCTGCTTGTTCTTGAAGCCGATGGAACCTGCGCAGTTCGCGTAGCCCTTCGTACCGACGACCCGTTCGGACACGTTGCTGGTAGTGCCGTCCTGCTGTCTGCACATGCTCATCACTCGCACGCCGTCGGGATATTCGTAGTCCACGGTGAAGTGGTCGAAGATAGAACCGTAGGCGGGATCAGTGCGCTTCTGCCGCCCGCCGAGCGCCACACACTTCACAGGATGAGCCTGGAGCGCCCAGTTGATGACGTCCAGATTGTGGATATGCTGCTCAACTATGTGGTCGCCGGAGAGCCAGGTGAAGTACAGCCAGTTCCTGCACTGCCATTCCATGTCGCTCCACTCCGGCTGACGTCCGTGATTCCACAGCTCGCTGGTGTTGAAATAACACTGAGCCGCGAGAATCTTGCCGATCTCGCCGTCATGAATTCGCTTGATGGTCTCGATATAGTTCGCCGAGTGACGCTTGATGGTGCCGGTGACGATGCCCAGGTTCTTCTGCTTGGCAAGCTCCCCGGCTTCGAGAATCATCCTTACCCCCGGCGCGTCCACAGCTACCGGCTTCTCCATAAATACGTGCTTGCCCTTCTCGACGGCATACCTGACGTGTTCCGGGCGGAAACCGGGAGGCGATGCCATTATTACCATGTCAACGTCGGAGTCAATCACCTTCTTGTAGTTGTCGAAGCCCCAGAAAACGCGGTCCTTGGGGACATCTACGTTGGCCTTCAACTCGTCGTTTGTGGACAACCGGTCGAGACTGCCCTCGACTCGATCCTGGAAGAGATCGCCCATCGCGACGATCTTCACGCCCGGCGAGCTCTTGATGCAATCGCCAGCCGCGCCTGTTCCACGTCCGCCGCAGCCGATAACGCCGACCCGCAGTTCATCCAACTTTCCCATGATTCTATCCTTTCGGTTTCATCAAATCACTGATCACATACTACTCTGAACCCGGCGAACGTCCCATCGGACAGCCACCATCTGCTCTTGGGGTCCTGAGGATCGTTCGCGTGCCACTCGGGATTGTCATAGCGCCGCAGTGTCGGGGTGGTCTTCTCCGCGGTGTCGTCGAACGCGCTGCCGCATACCACCGGCTTGCCGCTCAGGTCCATGCACCATTCGCCCACGTTCCCCAGGGTATCGTAAAGACCCCAAGCGTTGGGGAGCTTCTTGCCCACCGGCTGGGTCTTCTCCTGCCAGTACCATGCGTACGATGCCAGCTTGTCCTTGACCGGAAGCGGCTGACCGGCGCGGCAGGCGTATTCGTACTCGGCTTCGGTCGGCAGGCGATACTTCTTGCCGGTCTTCTTGGAGAGCCATTCGCAGTACTTCTGCGCACCTAGTGACGAGAGGTTGATAGCGGGAAAGCCCTTGTGTCCATACCCCCGGTCAGACGCGCCATACGGCTTGCTGGGGCGTGAGAGAGCGTCCTGGCCCGTCGCGGGAGTACCGCCGCCCGGTTCGTCCAGCCGAAACACGAATACATCGTACTCGTCCCAGGTGACCTCGGTCTTGCCGAACCACATGGCAGACACCTTTACCTTGACTGTTGAGCCAGTCTTGGCGGGATCGGTCATCGCTATCTCGCCCGAGGGAACGCCGACCATGTCGAATTTCACCAGCGAGCCGGATATGGATTCAGTGAAGTTGGCGGGGCGGTTGTCGGTGACCTTCGCCGTAACCGGTTTAGTGGTATTCTTTGTCTTTGGCTTTACAACCGCATCGGATGCACCGACACACGCGATCAACGAAAGAACAAGCATGCAACCCATCAATCTCAATCGCATTACGAAAACTCCTCCCGAACTACCTGATAGCATAATCGTAAGCCTAGCGAGGCTAAACTGTCAAGTTGACCTCTAACCCTTGATGCCGGACATGACAATACCCTTGATGAAATACCTCTGTGCCACGAAGAACAGAATGATGCACGGCAGGATGTGAATCAGCGACGCGGCCATCAACAAATCCAACTGCGCGCCGTACTGGTCCTGGAACAAGCGCAGGCCGATGGAGACCGTGTACTTCTCCATGGACTGAAGGTATATCAACGGCCCCATAAACTCGTCCCAGTGGCTGAGGAACGAGAAAATAACCACGGTGGTAAGCGCGGGCTTGGAAAGCGGCAGGATGATCCGCCACCAGATGCCGAAGTAGGAGCATCCGTCTATCATCGCCGCCTCGTCGAGATCGCGCGGGATGCTCATGAAGAACTGCCTGAGCAGGAAGATGGTGAACGCTCCGCCGCCCAGGTACGCCGGGACAATGAGCGGATAGAACGTGTCTATCAGTCGGAAGTTGCGCCAGATCAGGAAGGTCGGGATCATGGTGACCTGGCCCGGCAGCATCATGGTACCCAGCAGCATGTAGAATAGCGCGGTCTTGCCGGTGAACTTGAAACGCGCGAACCCATAGGCCACCAGCGACGCCGAAAACAACTGGCCGATGAGGCACATGCCCGTCACGAACATCGTGTTTCGCAGGAAGAGCGCGAACGGCAGGGCGGTCCACGCCTTCGCGAAGTTGGCGAACGAGATCGGGCTGGGTATCCATCTGGGCGGCAGCAAATACACCTGTTCAGGGGTCTTCAGTGCAGTGCTGACCGTCCAAATGAACGGGATGGTCACGATGCACGCGCCCAAGATCAAGACGAAGTACAATGCTATTCTACTGAGAACTCTGCCTGTCATTGTCTAGACCTATTCCCAAATGCTTGGGTGTTAGGTGTTTGGTGGTAGGTGGTAGACAGTCCACCCTAACACCAAACAACTAACACCAACCACCTACTTGGTTTCCCCTTCATAGTGAACCCACCGGCTTGATTGCTTGAACTGAATGAGTGTGAAAGTGAACAGCAGGATGAACAGCACCCAGGCCAGCGCTGCCGCGTAGCCCATGTGGAATTGCTCAAACGCATGCCGATAGATGTACAGCACATAGAAAAGCGTCGCGTTGTTCGGTCCGCCGCCGGTCATGATATAGGCTGCCGTGAACACCTGAAACGCGCCGACTATTCCGAGTATGAGATTGAAGAAGATCGTCGGCGTGAGAAGCGGAATTGTGATGTGCCTGAACTGATGCCACGCACCGGCCCCGTCAATGCGCGCCGCTTCGTAATACTCGTCCGATATCCCCTGAAGGCCCGCGAGGAAGATGATCATCCGCTGCCCGCCGATTCCCCATAGGCTCATCAGGATGAGCGCCGGAAGCGCCCAAGCGCTGCTCTGCAACCAGTCAGGCGGATGAGCGATCATCGGTCGGAACGCGAAACCAATCCCCTGATCGCCCAGCGTGGGGAACGGCAGGTTGATCGTAAGAAAGCTGTTCAGGATACCGTACTCCGGATGGAAAACCCACATCCAGACCAGCGCGGATGCAACTGCCGGGGTGAGTGACGGCAGATAGTAAAGTGTGCGAAAAACCGCAACGCCTTTGACTTTTTGGTTGAGCAAAACAGCCAAAAGCAGCGAACCGGTCAGGCCCATTGGCACGGAAAACAGCACGTAAAGCGCGGTGTTCGTCAACGACTTGTAGAAATACTCATGCTCGCTGCCGACGAACATGCGGTGATAGTTGCCCGCGCCGATGAAAGTGACGCTTTTCAGGTCGTACTTGCAAAAACTGAGAACCAGAGATGCGAGCATCGGCCCGGCTGTGAAAATGATGAACCCTAACAGCCAGGGACAAATGAATATGAAGCCCCAGAACGAGGCCCGATGCGTTAGCGGTTTTCTTATCTTGTTACTCATCGTTTGCATATCCGATCATGGTGTCGGGTTTCAGGTTCCAAGTGTCGGGTTTCAGGTTTCGGGTCCGCCTGTCACCAGAAACCTGGCAACTGAAACCTCTCCGCCTTACCAATCCTCTTCTTGTAGTGCCTGATTGATGCGCGGGACCATCCATTTCACGGCCTCTTTCGCGTCCATCTCGTTCGTGAGCATGAGATCGAGGCCGGAAATGAACTCCTCGTACCACGCCTGATACCTGTAGTTGATCGGTATCTGCCGTCCATAGTCCATCTCATGCAGAAAAACATCGGTTTGGTAGGGCGGCGTGTACGCCTTCAAGTATTCGGGATTACGCGCCACGCTCTTGTGAGTCGTGATCGAACGGCGAAGCTGACCGCAAACCCACATCTCGTTTTCCGCGCTCGTAACGAACTTGATGAACTCGTATGCCTCCCTGGGATGCTCGCTCTCGGCATAGACGGTAAGTTGGTTACCCTTCATGGGCGTGAACCTACCAGCGGGGCCTTTTGGCTCAGGCGCAATGTCCCACTCGAAACCCGTTGCCTGTTTCAGGAAGACCGGCGTCATGCCCGACCAAGCCGAATACATGCCCAACTTACCTGACTGGAAGGAGAACGCGGACATTGAGGATTCCGACGGCTGCGGCGTGACATGGTACTTCCAGCGCAGGTCTTTCATCCATTGAAGCCCGCGGATAGCCTCCGGTGTGTCCAGCGTGCAGCGCTTGAAATCCTTGCTCAAGAAGTCGCCGCCAAAGAGCCACACGGCAGTCCACCAGTGCGGCATGTTCGTGCCGAATTGCGTGTACCGGCCGTTCTTATCCTTCTTCGTCAGTTTGCTCGCTACCTCAACGAACTTGTCGGTGGTCCACTCTCCACGCTTGTATAGCTCATAGGGGTCGGGAATGCCTTCGTTCTTGAACATCGTTTTGTTGTAGTAGATGACGTGTCCGCCGAATGCGACATTCAGACCATAGAGTTGGCCCTTGTATCGGCACTCTTCCAGCGCCTGCGGGAAGAAATCGGCCTCATCGAAGGTCGGATCGGCATCAATGAAGGGCTGGATGCTGCGAAAGTAGCCCTTTCGCACCAGCGCCGGGAAGAAGTACAGGTCCACCTTCATGACATCGGGAGCGGACCTGCTTGCGAGCATGATCTGGAGTTTCTGATGGTAAGCGGAGTCCGGTACCATGAAGAGCTTGACGTGGATATTCGGATGACTTTTCTCGAACCGATCAATGATCGCCTGCTCAACTGCCAGATGATCGGCATTGCCCCAAGCCATGTAGCGTATGGTCACCTTGCCGCTGTCCCGATGTGCGCATCCGCCCAGACAGATGAACACCGTGGCAGCCAGTATCAGAATTGTGGAGTGGCGAAACATGACTAGAGGTTAGGCGCTGAGGAGCGAGATACCTGCATGGCGGAAACTGCTTCTGACACTAACCAGCCATTACAAGACCGAGGTGGTCCACAAATGGCTGGAAGTGGTGGTCCGAACTGAGCAGTCGGCTTCCGGATATTATGCAGAACGTCGCAATCAGACAGTCCACCAAGGCCGCTTGAACCCCATGAGATCGTAGAACTCGGGCATTGTGAACAGCTTCCAGTACCAGATCACGGCCACCCATGGTGAACACATCGAAGGTCAACATGTATGAGGTTACCTTCTCCGCCCTGTCGGCAGGTGTTACCCCACGAAGAACCTCGTAGAGGATCAGGTCTCCCAATCCGATTTCCTCTTTGGATGCGAGACTCTTGAAGGCAGTTGTCCCGGGAGTCTCATGTTTCCGAAGTACGTCTATCCACACGGAACTATCAACGATTACCATCCCCCGATATCCCTGTTCTCCCTGATCGCCCTCAAGTCGCCCTCCCAGTCGGCCGCGCCACTGAGTTTCTCTATGGCATCGACCTGCCTCTTCAACCTGACAATACGCCGGAGTCCTTCCTCTACGACGGCCTTCTTGGTCTTCAGACCACTCGCTTCCTGTGCGGCTTTCATCAATCCATCATCAATCACAATGTTTGTGCGCATGTGTTAGTTCCTCCGCAGGATTCATTCATATTGTACCACAAATGTGCATGAATCGCAACGGTTATACACATTTTCTGCCGTAATTCAACTGATAAACACCCAGACCGAATTCCTATGCAGAGGTTGCAGCATTCCATCGTCCGGCAAGCGAGGCGAAACCGATCGCGCCCAGCAGCATGATCGCGCCGGTGACGAGGAACACGTACTGCGTTCCGTAGATGTCCCCCACCCTGGTGCCGATGAACGGTCCGACCACCGTGCCGATCATTGTCGCCGATGACTGCATTCCATATGCTCTTCCTCTGAAGGCGTTGTCTACCTTTGTGCAGATAAGCGCGCTCGTCGAAGGAAGGATTGCAGCCATGAACATGCCATTAACGAAGAAGGCCGCCGCGAAACTCCAGATACCCGACATGAACGTGAGTATCATTGCGGTGATTGCGCCACCGGTCAGCCCGATCTGAATGGAGCGATGGAATCCCCAGCGTTCACCACCACGCGTCCATGAGTGCGCTGTGAGCGCCAACGCCAGCGGTGAGAGCGAGAAGACCGTGCCGCTCGCCCAGTCCGGCAGGCCGTGGTATAGCCCGGACAGGTGCAACACCAGGATCGGACTGAGCGCCGCGCCAAACACGCCGGTCACCATCACGGTGAACATGATGGACCCAAGCACCGGTGACCGCAGTGATTGGGCAAAATCCTGGATGAGGCTGGTTTGCTCTACCACAGGAGCCTTGTTCCGCTCCTGAACCAACACCAACACCGCTATGGTGGCAAGCATTACCAGCGATCCCGACAACACCATTGAACCACGATAGCCGATCAGAGACGCCAGCCACCCGCCTATCGCAGGGCCGATAATCAGCCCGGACGAATTGGCTACCTGCGCTGTGGCAAGAGACTTCGGCGCTTCACTCTCCGGCGTGTTGGTGGCGATCAGCGCCATGGACGACGGTATAAATCCTGTCAGCGCGCCGTTGAGAAACCGAAGTATCACGAGTTGGAGCGGCGTCTGGCATACTGCCATGCCGAAGTAGATGCCGGCCAGACATACTCCGGCGCGTACAGCCATTGGCTTGCGTCCGTACTTGTCGCCGAGCTTGCCCCAGAAAGGCATGGTCACAATACTGGCCACGGACTGGAGCGCAAAAACCCAGCCGAGCCACAGGCTCATGACATGCTTGTCGGTGATGCCCATCTGCTGCATGAACTTCGGCAGGAAGGGCATAACCTGGTTCCAACTCACGCACGTGAGGAAGATCGTGGTCGAAAGAACGTACAGATTTCGGCGGTAATACGGCATAACACGTGGTTCCAGGTTTCAGGTTTCAGGTGAGCAGCAAACCGGTGTGCTGAGCCATGAACGCTGAACACCACTACCAGTTTACCATGTATGTCAACCCGAAGAACAGGGAGATCAAAGCGACGAATCCCCTGGGAGCCTACCGCTTGAGAAAACGTATATAGTCCACGGCGACGACCGCGCCTGCAGTATCTGTCGGGTCAAACCTAAGCGCATTGACCTTCGAGCGCCAGGATGTGATTTTCCTCAGGTCAACACGATAGACGTGGAACTCGCCGTCAGAGTTCAGATCGAAGCGCACACTCGCGTCCTCGTTGATCGCCCACAGCGGCGTCTGCCAGAAAATCTGCGCCTGCTTGCCCTTGTCCGACTTCATCCGAATCTCGACTGAGCCGAACTTCGACGTGTCCAACTCGCCGATCCACGCGGTCAGCGCCGGGTCGTTGCCGGTCGCGGTCATGGTCAGAATACCGTTTGCCGCGCCGAACCCTTGAATGCCCATCATGGCATCCCAGCCAACGGATTTAGGATCGTCGAACTCCCAGGAAGTGGCCGGCTTGGGCTTTTCCATCTCGACGCTGCTCAGACCCACATCGGCAGGCACGATATCGTCATGCTCTTTCGGCGCGGGGGTGAACACCTCGCGTATGGCATCCAGGTGTCCGAAACCGAACCCGGCGTTCGGCTCAATGTAATCGCCCTCGCCAAACTCGTTCCAAGCCTCCGCCATCACCACCTTCGGATTGGCGGGATGTTTCTCCACAAAGCTCTTCGCGTTCTCCAGCATTTGCTTGAAGAGATCGGTGGTCTTGCCGGTCCACTGGCGCGCGTTTGCCCCACCCCACGGCCTTGAATCCCATCCAGGGTCCGTAACCGGCACATACGGCACGCTCGATCCATCTGCAATCCTATTCCAGAAATCGAGATACCCCTTCACGTTGTCGGCATACGGTTCGACATTCTGACCGTTGGAACCCGCTGATGGGTAGTTGTAGCCGGTGAAAGCATCGTAGCCTTCCTGCTCCATAGGCTTCGTGTTGGTCGGATAGGTGCAGGCCATAAAGTAGATGCCTGCCAGTCCGCGAGCTTTGGCAGCCGCGCGCGCCTTGTCGAACGCCTGCTTCACGCCGTCAACGCCCATATCCTCGGTCAAACGCTGCGGCGAGAAGATAATGACCACCGGTTTGCCGTCTATCTTGTAGTATTCGAGCCGCGAAAAGTAGTTGTCCAGCCAGTAGTTCGTCACGTTCGCCACGTCATCAGCGGACGACGTGCCGGCGGCGTTGTGATTCGCCCAAAGCAGGCAGAACTTGATCTTGTCTTTGTAGCGGGCGTTGAACAAACCCTGATGAAGGGCATGATCCAGCGACCGGGAACCGGCGGACCAGTACCAGTCATAGGCGATGAACGTGATGCCGTGCTCTGTCATCCACTTGATCTGCCAGTCCGCAATCTGCGGATCGCCCTCGCGGTAGTAGCCCAGAAGCGGCTTTCTTTCGGGGAACGCATCGAGCACGGACCACGCGCGGTATGTACTCCAACCAGGGAAATAGTACACACCCACGTCAATGTCACCGCGCACAGACTTCGGCGCAGGCACATAATCGGCAACGCTTGCACTTAGCGGCGGATACCACCTCAACGTAGACGAGGCCGTTGCGGATGAGTCGCCAATCTCCGCCGTGAACAGCACGTCCACCGGGACTGCCTGGCTAGGGACAACGTTGAAAAGCATTGTGACCGATGCGCCCGGCTTCAGGCCCATGACGGAGGGCAGTTCACGCTCGCTTATGTTAAGCTTGTTACCAGGGCTGACGTTGAAGCGCGCGGTAATCTCGTGTTTGACCGGCTCTCCACCTGTGTTCATGAGTACAACCTTGATGATCGAAGGAGTCGCCTCGCCAATGCGGTTCACGGGCCGCACGAGTCCAAAACTCGTGATCTGAAACTCCGCAGGCCCGGTTGGTTTCGCCGAAACCCCGGCCGAGCGTATCTGAATCTGCTGACCTTCCTTTAGAGAACCACTGATAAGAATGGTGGAAACCGTACCGGTCCAGCCCGACAGGTCGCCCAAAAGCACGTTGTAGTTGTGCCAGCGTCCGTCCGGGTTCAGCCTCAGCGGACAACTCTTCGCGCCCTCGGCAGTCGCGCCTACCCACTGGAGCGTCGCCAAATCAGCGCCGACCGATCTCATCTGCAGATTCAGGTAGGGAAGTCCATCTGCTTTCACATCCAGCCGGGGTGACGCCAGCATCCACTCGCCGGGCTGGGCAATCGTCAACCCGTCCGCGCCTTGCACTGTCGCCGTACCGGGTGATAGCCAGGCCTGACCGGGCTTTGAGAAGTCAAACGCCAGGCCGGAAGAAGGCGCCGCGTCCATCTCCATCACGCGCACGTAATCTATCTCGAAGTCGGACTTCTGCGGCGGATCTATGCGCAGACGGATGATCTTGCCAAGGTCCTGCCAGAAAGGAAATATGCGGTAAACCTGGAAATCGCCTGCCTTGAACTCGATCCGCTTGAATTGCTCGGGGCGAAAACCTCCATAAGGTTCCGCAGTGGTGTTCGCCCAGAAGAGTTCACCGCTGCCGCCCGCTGAGTTCTTCATGCGGATTTCTACGAACTGGTAAGGGGATGCAGCGATCTCGAACTGCGGACCTGCCACTGATGGATCGCCGCCGGTGACTCTGCCTGTCAGATTGCCGTTGTTCACTGCCAACCCGTCCACACCGCTGCCTACCTGCCAACCAGCGGTGTCTGACACCGAATCGAAGTTCCACTCCGCCAGCGTCTTGATGGCCGCGTTTGCGGGTACGACGGAAACAGCAACTACCATGATGAGCAACAACTTTACGAGTGTTCGCATTTCGGAAACTCCTTCCGTTCAGCTACTCCGATGCCTGAGACTGGGCAGGCTTTCATATGCCGAAAAGCTTCTTTGCGTTATCATTCACGATCATCGCCAGCGATTCCTTGGGCAGTCCGCTGCTCTGCACCAGCGCCAGCATCGCCGCTATGTCCGACCTCGGAAAGTCGCTGCCAAATATGACCCGATGCGGACCATATGCCTCAGCCACCGCCGCGATCTTCTCGGAATCGAACGACCCGGACGTCTCCGGCACGAGATTGAGTTGCTTGGCGAACGGCAGAACGGACGGCCAGTCCGCGCCGCCCATTGACCCAAGTATGAACTTGATGCCTGGGAACTCCTTCGCTATCTCAGCGGCTGCAACCACCGCTGCGGCATTTGGCGTGTGGAGCATCACCGGTTTGGTGTACCGGCGGTAGGAGTTCAGCATGTCGCGGCAGTCGTCTATGTTCGGATGCGGCCTGGACGCGCCGATGAACAGCCCCATCGCCACCACTCGCGATTTGTTCATGAGCGCGCGCATCGTCTCCACGGACTCCTCGGGGTATGCGGGATTCAGGACCACGCAACCGTAGAGCCGAGGATCGGCGTTGATTACTTCGATAAGCTCTGCATTGCCCCGCCGGAAATCGGCGTCCACTGCCATGCCTGAGCAGACCACCGCCGTATCTATGCGGTACCTTTCCATCGCTTTGAGGATGGCTTCCGGCCCGAACGGCATGCCGAGGAAATCCTGCCGCCTTAGTGTCACTCTCGCGTCAATAGCCATTTATGCCGCCTCCAGAATGCTCTTGATGTTCGCGCCGAGGATCTTCTGCTTGTCATCGTCGGATATGGTGGAGCTAAACACGTACTGGAGCGCGGCTGCCGCCGAACTCCTGGGCGCGCCTGAGCCGAATATCACCCGGTCGGCCCCCACCCTGACGCACAGCACGTTCAATACGCCCGGCGCCCACAGCGCGTGAGTCTCTATCATCAGGTTCGGTGTACAAGAAACCGCCGCCACCACCTCGCCCAGGTTCTCCAGCGCCACCCCGCCAAGTATAACAGGCGCGGGATACGAGGCCGCCCTGCGCGCGATGTCCGCGGCGTCCCCGGGGTTGCGGATGTCCACCATGACCGGCATCTTGGCCGCCGATAGACCCGTGAGCAACTGATCGAACAGCGGCGAGTCTGTGCGCCAGCCCTGCTCGACCGGGAAGATACGCGCTATTCTGAAACCCTGTTGCCTAAGCGCGGTCAGATCTTCTATCCCGCCGAAGAACCGCGTCGGGTTGACGGTCGCGGCGGGCACTATGCGGTTGTTGCCCTTAGCTGCCTCCGCCGTAGCGGCATTGCCCAGCGTGTGATCGTGGAAAATGCCGATTGTGGAGACGGCCACCGCAGCCGCGATCTTATACGCGTCCATATCCCGCGTCAGCCGCTCGACGGTCATATCGAACCGATGCGTGGGATACATGCCAATCATCGTGTTTACGTCTATTATCTGAATTGCCTGGGACATACTGGTTCCTCAGTTCAAGGTGTTACTCGATTCCCCACGCCCGGATTTCATCGAGCGAGGAGTAGCCGGTAAGGTCCATATGCACCGGTGTAACCGAAACCTTGCCGTCAGCTACGGCCTTCACGTCGGTGCCCTCTTCAAGATCGTCTATCGCTTCATCGCCGCCCAGCCAGTAGTAGGCCCGACCGCTCGGGTCTGCCCGCTTCTCCAGCTTTCCCGCGTACCTGCGGCGGCCCTGACGAGTAACCTCGATTCCCTTGATATCCGCGCCCGGCAGGTTCGGTACATTCACGTTAAGAAGTGTGTCGGACGGCAGGCCGTGCTCGATCACCATGCGCGCCAGGTGCGCGGTGAACTTCGCGGCGAAGTCATACACCGCCTCATCCGTGTACGAAAACACCGAAACCGCTATCGCCGGGATGCCCATGACCACGCCCTCCATGGCGGCGGATACCGTACCGGAATAGGTCAGGTCCCAACCCAGGTTCGGCCCGTGGTTGATGCCGGAAACGACCAGATCGGCCCGTTCTTCCATAACCGCAAGTACGCCAAGTGACACGCAGTCGGTCGGTGTGCCGCTGGCGGCGTGGGCGAATGTGCCGTCCGCAAGTCGCACGCGGTTGATGCGCAGGGGTTTGTGCAGAGTGATGGAATGACCGCACGCACTGCGAGGTCGTTCGGGAGCGACGACGAACACCTCGCCGACCGCGTCCAGCGCGGCCTTCACCGCGAGGATTCCTTCGGCGTGGATACCGTCGTCGTTCGTGATAAGTATGCGCGGTCGGGTTGGGTTGGTCATGGCTAGATTATACTAGAGCCGATGATCGAAGGCAAGGCGAGTTCGGGGAAATGGTCAGATGGTCGGATGGTCAGACAAAGCGCGCCTCCTCCATTATCCGCTTCTTCAGGCGCGGGTTCATGTTGTCACGCAGGCGAACGACATCCACATGGCGGGCAAGCAACTGCTCCAGTTCCTGCCTCATCCGCGCAGTTCGGAAAAGGTTCGGAGAGTTGGTCTCGAACACAATGTCCACATCGCTCTCATCCCCAGCCTCTCCGCGGGCGAACGAGCCGAAGATGCCCAGCGACCGCAGGCCATACTCGTCGCCGTGCCGTTCTATGAAGATCTTCAGTTCGGCGAGCAGGAGATCACACGATTGTGCCGCCATATTGATACAGCACCTCCATGGTGTCATTATACCACTTTCTTACAGGGAATGGGGAAGCGCGAAAGCCGCTTCCTCTGCGTTGCGGATCAGGGTGCGCAATTCGTCCGGGGTGAAGCCGAACTCGCGCACGACGAGGGCGTACTCGTCGCTGAGCTTGATGCCGCAGACCGTGGGGTCATCGCTGTTCACCGTCACGCGGACGCCTATATCGAAGAGCGTGCGAACGGGATGCGCGGCCAGCGACTCCACCGCGCGGGTCAGCACGTTGCTGGTCGGGCAGGTCTCCAGGGTCACGCCGAGATCACGAACCAGCGCAACCACCTCCGGGTCACTGACAATCCGCACGCCGTGACCGATGCGGGTCGCCCCCAGATGTTCAACCGCCTCTCGAACGCTCTCCGGCCCGGCGTCTTCACCTGCGTGAACCGTAATCCCCAGTCCCGCATCCCTCGCAATCCGAAAAGGCTCGGCGAACAGAGCGGGCGGATAGCCGTTCTCCTTGCCCGCCAGGTCCAGCCCGACCACGCCCCTATCCGCGTACTCCACCGCCAGCCGCGCAAGCTCAACCGGCGAGGGCCAGGGCATCTGCATGGTATCCGGATTCAGGTCGCGGCTGATGCTGACGACTAGCTTGGCGGTGACAGGCATCCGGCCCACGGCCAGGTCAACGCCCTGGACAATGCCGTCCATGACATCGGTCAGCGGCACCTTGTGGTAGAAGGCCATGAACTCCGGGCTGAAGCGCAGTTCCACGTACTGCACGTTATCGGCAAACGCGTCCTCGACCGCCTCATACGCGATGCGCGCGACAGCCTCTTTGTTCACAAAACAAAGCTTGATCGTGCGAAACGGCACTAGGAAACCGGCAAGGTCAGCGACGGGCTTGCGCACGGTCAGCAGTTCGGCAAGCTCATCCGGGTCGTAGGTCGGCAGCTCGATGCGATGCGCGCGGCAGATATCGGCGACCGTGGCGGGACGGACCGCGCCCTCCAGGTGGCGGTGCAGGTCTATCCCTTGGGGCGCTGTCATATCTCGTAACCTAGCGCGGCGGCGATGCGCATCACCACCTGCTCGTGGTTCAGGCCGGTGCAGTCAACCTCCACATCGGCGCACCTTCGGTAAAGCGGCCGGCGCTCTTCGTACATCTCCTCAAAGCTCTGCGCTGAGGGAAGCACCACGCCGCGGGTGTCGAGATTTGCCTCGATGCGGTCGAGCAGAACGTCACAGGACAGGCTGAGATAGACGGTGATGCCGCTCGACTTGAGGTGTACCATCGCTTTCGGGCTGTAGACCACGCTGCCTCCCGTTGCGATGACGTAGTTCGACACACCGAGGTTGAGGATGCACTCCTCCTCGATCCGGCGAAAGGCCTCAACGCCCTGGGTATCCAGGATGTCCTGCAAGCGGCGACCGGCCACGGCTTGGATGATGATGTCGGTATCAACGAACGGCTTCGAGAGCGCCTTCGCCAGCAGTACGCCGACGGTACTCTTCCCAACCCCCGGCGGTCCGATGAGTATAATGTTGTCTTCCATGGTGACTCCGTGCGTGTTGATATACAGGAGGTCTATTCGATGGCGCGGGGCCGGATTCCTGTGGGATGATGAGTGAAAAAGTGATGAGTGAACTGCATTTCCGGGTTATTGCATTCTATCGAGACAGCTCACGTATCACTAGTCACTCATCAGAATGCAGGTGAACCAAAACGACGGCGCGAACGACCTATATGTGGAAGCACGATGAAGACTCACGACCAACTAAAGGACGAACTGCTCATACTGAGGTGCCAGACCGGCGATTCCGCCGCCTTCGACGAACTGACAGGGCGGTGGCAGGAGCGTTTGTGGCGCTACGCCTTCAACCTGATAGGCGAGAACGACGGGGCCTGGGATGCCGTTCAGGAAACATGGATCGCCGTTGTCAAGGGCATCAAGAAGCTGGAAGACCTTCGGGCATTTCCGAAGTGGGTCTACCGGATAGTCTCGAACAAGTGCGCCGACCAGATTCGCACCCGGCAGAGGCAGCGCCGGGTTGAAGAAGAATCGGCGTCTGCGGAAGATGAGGCGGTGAACGACACAGTGCTATCCTTGGAAGAAGCGCTAACCCGTCTGCCCGGCGTGACCAGAGCGCTGCTGGCCCTGCATTATTCTGACGGATATGACATGGGCGAGATAGCTGAGATATTCGGTATCCCCGAGGGCACCGTGAAGTCACGGCTGTCTGCCGCGCGCGAGCGGCTCCGAAAGTTGATGGAGTAAAGATATGGACGAGTTTGAGAAGAACCTCGGGCAGGCGTTGGGCAACCGGGGACAATACGATAAGCAAAGAAGCTATGACGTGCGGAAGGAGGCGCTTAAGATGTATGACGACAAGCTGAAGCGCATTAGGTGGATGACGTGGGGGTGTCTGGCGTTCGAAGCGCTGTTGATTATTGTGTTCATCAGCGCGTTTGAGGTGGCCACGGATACCAAGTCGCTGATCGCCTTCGCGGCACTGGCGCTGGCATCGTATGAGTCAACGGTTCTGATGAAGCTGTGGTACGCACAGGCAAGCGCGAGACTAAAGACGGCAAAGGAGATAGCGGAACTACAGCTTCAGATCGCCGATTTGTCTCAGAAGCTGGAACCAAGGGAGCAGCAGTCGCCGGTTGACGCATAGCAGCCGGCTGTGATGCATGCTATACTGCGGGCGGAGGCTGTTCGGGCCAACGCCGTGGGAATCCCTCGCCGCATCGGGGGATTCTTTTTTGAACCTTTTGCGCACATGCCGTGCCTATCATATGAATGCGAGTTCAGGTGCAGGAGAACTGAGTGGACGAGAGACGGATATACAACGAATTGCTGGTCCTGCGGTGCCAGAGGGGCGATCCCGGAGCCATGGAGGAATTGGTCCGGCGCTGGGAAAGGCAGATCTTCTACTACATTCGCGGACTGGTGAACGAGGAGCAGGACACTTGGGATGTCCTGCAGGAGACCTGGCTGCGCGTCGTCCGCGACATCGGGACGCTACGGGATCCGAAGGCCCTGGCGACTTGGCTGTACACCATCGCTCGGCACAGGGCGTTCATTCACATTCGCTCTACCATCAGGGACAGGCA
This sequence comes from Armatimonadota bacterium, assembly GCA_025358205.1. Classification (GTDB taxonomy): domain Bacteria; phylum Armatimonadota; class UBA5829; order DTJY01; family DTJY01; genus JANYKG01. Next base: position 21,549 of record JANYKG010000094.1, on the reverse strand, counting down.
GCGTCTTGAGTGCGAAGACAGCCTGGAGTCCGTGGCCGCCGATGAAGATTTTTCCTTCGAGGATGCGGATGCGATCAACTCCGCACTGGGCAAACTCACGCTGGCGCACAGGGAAGTGCTGATCCTCTTCTTCATGGAGGACCTCTCGATAGATGAGATCGCGGAAGTGCTCGGATCGCCGACCGGCACAATCAAGTCGCGGCTCCATTTCGCCAAACGAGCGCTTAGGGCTGTTCTGCGTCAGGAGGGCATAGGATGAATGACAATCTCAAAGAACGGCTGCTTTCCGCCGGTCCGGTTGACGCGGGCCTCCGGGAGCAGTATGAATCCGAACTGAAGGACATGATCTACCGGAAACTGCGTCCTCGCGAGAAACGGCTGTACGGCATGGCGTCCGTCATCAGCGTGCTGCTCACGATCGTCTTCGGGTTCGCCGCCGTTCGCCTGGAGTTCCTGGACATAACCTTCAGCCTGATGTGCGTGTCGTTGGGCATATACTCCGCCGTGATAGGCGTCAGACTCGCGTTGATCACGCGACATGGTCAATCAGATCGAAGGAAGTCTACCAAGTGGCAGATAGGCATGGCCTACTACGTCGTCGTGATCGGACTGTGGTTCGCGTGCGTATTCAGGGCGGACAAGATCGGGCTCTCGGTGGATACACTCATTATCATGTTCTTCCCGCTCTTGCTCGGCATCATCGTCTTCTGCACAGGCTGGATAGCTCACCTGATCGCCCAGGCGGAACTGTCCAGGCGCGAAGAGATGCTGGAGATAAAGCTCCAACTCGCTCTCATGGCGAAATGCCAAGAAGGGGTGGACAGATGAAACGGAACGGCATCCTGATCCTGATGGTTATGCTTACGGCGCTTCTGACATTGAGCTTCTGCCCCGGCGCGTGTGCGGACAAGGGAGTGCTCTCCATCAAATGCGACGGCTCAGCCGCCGAGAGAGGGTTCATCTCCGATCAACGAGATGCCGACGTGCGCGAGGGTGCTCGGGTGATCGTTAAGGGTGGAGGATACGTCACCTACCGCATTCCCGTAGGAGAGTGCTCGGTTCAGAATGTCCATTACAACATCAATATGGTCTCCCATTCGCTGAAGTTCTCGCCGGACGGGCGAAAGTGGTCGGTCGTGGTGAACTTCCCGCATACGCAGGAGCAGCCCGAGCGGATGACCTACGATGGCAGCGGACTCAATGCGGAAAGCAGGCAAGCGGCGAAGAAGACCGGTATGGCTTACTTCCGATTCACGCATCTACCCGGCAGTAAGGCGGCCCTCGTCATCAAGTCCGTCGAGATAGAGGTGACTGGCAGCCCGCTGCCGAAGGGCTTCGGAAAGCCGCAGTCCCCGGGCATGAGCAAAGAGAAGCTCGTACTACTCATCCCCGCTCAGTTGATGATACTGGTCGGAGTGCTATCCGTCATTATCTGCAAGCGAATGTGGAAGACGCCTCTGCGGCTGTTCTGGCTGGGCGCGTTGTTGTGGGTAATCTCGGTGGCGTTCAAAGCCGCCCTGGCACTTGCATTGAACAAGCCTGTGTCCGCCGCACTGCATCATGCGCTCTCCAGGCATCAGGCAGATGTGCTCTTCTGGATATTCATCGGCCTGCTCACCGGTGTGACGGAGGTCGGAATCTTCCTCGCCATGACCAAGTGGTTCCAGCGTCGGCAGTGGACTTGGACGGATGCCGTATCCGTGGGAGTCGGATTCGGGGCAATCGAGGCCATTTTGCTCGGCATCGGGATGGCCGTTGTCGTCGCAGTGGGCAAGGCCGGAGAGATGAGCACGTTCGTCGCTCCGTTCGAAAGACTCATCACTATCTTCATCCACATGGCTGCCACCACAGCGGCCATATACGCGGTCACCCGCCGCAAATGGGGCTGGCTCATCTTCGCATTTGCCTACAAGAGTGGAGTGGATGCCGTCGCGGCATACCTGCTACTAGCCGGGCATGATCTCCTCGCGTCGAGGCCCTGGTTTGTGGAACTGACATACTTCGGTCCGTTCGCGTATATCGGCATCCCAATCCTGTTGCTGCTCAGGGCGCGGTGGGACTCGCATTTTTCCAGCTAGAAAGTCCCAACCTCATCCGCGACATGTTCACCGCCGGCAGGCGGAGATGATGGAAGAGTCGTAAGCTCGCCTGATCTTGTGGCCTTCAGGTGTTCTGCAAGAAAAGCAATTGCCCGCGCGTTGGCGTCCTTCGCGGCCTCGGGTTTGTATGCCGCGCTGTTCGTCGGATTGGCGAAGGCATGTCCCGCACCAGGGTACGTGTGGATCTCATGCTCGACCCCTGCATCCGTCAGTGCCGCGTCAAACTCGTGGACCTTCGCGAGCGGGATAGACTTATCCTCTTCGCCGTACAACCCCAGAATCGCGCCCTTGATCTTGGACAACTGCGCGGGATCGGTCACCGGCTGACCGTAGTAGATCACAGCCGCGTTCAGCTTGGAATCGTTGATCGCCAGGTTCAGCGATTGCCCGCCGCCGAAGCACCAGCCCAGGCTCCCCACCTTGCCGTTCGAGTTCGGCAGAGTTCGCAGGTACTGAGCAGCGGACAGCAGTTCGTCTGTCGCAGACTTCTGATCCAGATCCTTCACCATGGTCATGGCGTGAGTAGGATCGCTCGTCGTCATGCCAAACAGGTCAACCGCCAGGACATTGTATCCGCGGGCTGCGTACTCCTTGGCCTCGCGCTGTATGTTGCTATTAAGCCCCCACCACTCGTGAATCATGACGATGCCGGGAAGCGCCTGACCCTGCCCCGGGGCGAAGAACCCGTCATATTTGCCTTTCAGACCGAAGCTGATGCTCTTCGGGGCATTCGCCGCGAGCGCCATGCCTGATGCCAGAAAGATCGCCGCCAGTATGAATGTGAGTTGTCGCATATTACCTCCTCCGAAGTGTACTTACGACCCCATTGTACCCACATTGAGACGAACTGCTACCTTCAGATGAGCAGAGAAATGAGGTACTGGATAGCGCTGCGGATTACTGGTCGAGACGCAACGTCTGCAGGAAAGCCAGGCTCTTCACTTTACGCCTTCATATACGAGGGTCATCCGATAGAGAAGGTGCCGGCAGAGCTTCCAGTCCTTGATGCCTGAGCGAAGAGCAAGGTCCGACAGTTCTGCCGGGGTGTAGGCACGACGAATCGAGATCGCCCCATCATGTGTAGTCACGGGACTGAAGCGGACGAGCCGACACAGGATGCAGTAGCCCAAGTAAGCCCAAGGTACACGCACGAGATCGGCAACAATCACGTACCCCCTGCAAACGTGCTTCGCCACTTGGAGAGCAGTGACCACCTGCTCCGGCTCAAGGTGGTGAACGAATGTCGCGAGAATAACTATGTCGAAGTGACCGCGCCCAAACGGAGGATTCAATGCATCAGCCTGGATGAAGGCGATCTCGGGATAGCTCGAGGAAAGCTCCTGCGCACAGCCGAGGACTCTGGCACTGAGATCGAGAGCAGTAACCTCTATCCGTTTCCTAAGTAATCGCGCCTCGTCCACTACACGCCGAGACAGGTCTCCACCGCCGCAAGCCGCGTCCAGCACGCGGATCGGATCAGACGCGCATGTCTTAAGCAGAGGCAGAGCATGCGACATCACGGCCTGCGCGCCTCCCAGCCACCGGTTAATCGCCGCCAGGTCACGCAGATTGTTGCGTATATCCTCGGCAGATGTCTCCGGCTGATCTATCATCTCGTCAGCGGAGATCCGCCGGCTGAAAGACGCCACCATCAGGATGCCATTCCCCTCAGTACCAGGCAGGCGTTAATCCCTCCGAACCCGAAGCTGTTCGAGAGTACAGTGTGCAATTCTGCTGTGCGACCCTCGTTAGGAGTATAGTCCAGATCGCACTCCGGGTCAGGTGTGTCTAGATTCAGCGTCGGCGGCACAAATCCACGTTCAATGGCGAGGGCACATGCCGCAGCCTCGAATGCACCCGTTGCCCCAAGCGCGTGCGCATGATGCCCCTTGGTGCTGCTTATCGGTATCCGGCTGGCACGGTCGCCGAATACTCGCTTTATGGCCAATGTCTCGCTCTTGTCATTCAGCGGAGTCGAGCTTCCGTGCGCGTTGATGTAGTCAACAGCTTCCGGTGAAACGCCTGCATCGGTAAGCGCCTGCGACATCGCCCGGGAAGCGCTCGAACCATCCGGTCGAGGTGCAGTCATGTGGTAGGCGTCGTTCGTGAGGCTGTGGCCCGCTATCTCGGCGTAGATATGAGCGCCTCGACTGAGTGCGTGCTCTAGTTCCTCTACGACCAAAACCGCCGCGCCTTCTGCCATGACGAAGCCGTCTCTGCTTGCATCAAATGGCCGACACGCCTGTTCAGGTTCATCGTTCCGAGAACTCATTGCCCGGATAATCGAGAATGCGCCGAAGCAGAGTGGCGACAGAGGCGCCTCTGATCCACCCGCTAGAACAATATCGGCCCGGTCAGTTCTGATGAACTCCAACGCCTCGCCGAGCGCTATTGTCCCGGATGCGCAACTATTTGAGTTGGCTGTTGCCGGTCCGGTACACCCAACATGCATAGCGATGTTGCAACTCCCCGCCCCGGTGAACACGGACAACGCCAGAGACGGGTCTACTGCGCGGATTCCTTCAGTGGCATAGACTCCTGCTTGCTTCTCCGCACAGCCTATGCCTCCCAGTGCCGAGCCGATACATACGCCGGTGCGATCGCTCTCCATGTGCTCAGCATCCAGGTCGGCATCCTGGAGAGCCAAGCGTGCTGCTACCACCGAGAACTGTGAGAACCTGTCCATCCTCTTCACGGCCTTGCGCTCTAGGTAGTCCGCCGGATCAAAGCCTCTTACCTCTGCCGCAATCTGCGATCCGAACTGGGACGGATCGAAGCAGGTTATCCGCCTTACTGCCGACTCACCACCGACAAGTCCTGCCCAGAATTGCTCTACTCCTGTACCGATGGGCGTCAGCGGCCCCAGACCTGTTATGACTGCGCGGCGCATAATGGTATCCTCTCTTGCTCTGATAGCTCTTTGATCTTGCGTAGAGTTCTACCGGCTATATGGTGTACAAAGAACTGCCCAACAATCCGGCGTCCGATCCGTGACCGCACCACCGGCATGGTCAGGTTCATTTCATGGACGATGGTTACGCGGACGGCATCTCCCTCTTGCTCAAGTTTCCATTCAACGTCCATCCCCCGTGTTGCGCCGCCGGTGTGACGGTAGGTGACTCGACGACGAACAGGGTCAACCTCCTGCAGCGAGGTCCATTTCACCGGTATCCAACCCCGCAATGCGGCCATCTCGACCGTTCGCTGCCCATCGCGCGATTCAAGGACATTGACCCACCGATAGTGAGGCAGAATCTCCGGCCATCGCTCCACATCTGCAGCGAGTTGGTAGATGGAGTCCTGGTCCGCATATATGAGAATATCATCAACTGTTCTCACGAGATCTTTGCTCATACTCTCAGTATCCTCCTGGCCTTGTTGATGGCGGGCAGACCTCGCCAGTATGGAGGCGTCATTCCGAGCGCCGATGCCGCCCTCTGCAGCATAGGTGCGAGCTGATGCCCGCAGTCCGTGACAGTGGCGATGTTATTTGCCGGGAACGAACTGACCGCAATCATGCGGTTTACCCGGTCGGGGGTCACGTGCGGTGAGTAGTAGAATTTGGGATCTACAAGATCATCCTGGGGATCGATCAGCCCCTCGCTCACCAGCCTATGCCTTAGCGCGGTCCTGGGATATACTCTGACCCCATGCGTGATCATCACCAGGTCTGTACGAGGCAGGCTTTCCATGAAGTTGACGGTCTCACGGACCGTCTGCTCGGTCTCGCCCGGTGCGCCGAACATGAAAACCCACATCTTTGCAGCATGAAGGCTGCGAAGGTTTCGTTCTGCGGTTCGCAGGTCATCACTCGAAAAGCCCTTGTTCATGCTCTCCAGCACCACATCGGAGCCGCTCTCAGCCGTCACGCCGACAGTCGTGAATCCGGCGGAGTTCATCGCGTCTATCAGTTCGGGCGTACACGCGCGTGGGTTGAGGTCAAGACAGGTGACAGCCATCCCTCGCGGCAAGGTACGGGCTACCGAGTCACAGCATGCGATGGCGTGGTCCTGAGGCAAACCGAAAATGCTGTCCACGAACTCAATTCCCCTCATGCCGGCTATCCCCGCTGCCGTTGCTTGTCTGGAAACCTGATCGGGATCATAGAGCCGAAATATGTGCCCTTCGAGAAGGGGATATGTGCAGTAGCTGCAGTGGAACTCACAGCCGCGCTTCGTCTGAATCGGCATAGAGGCGTCGCAAGCAGCGTATCTGCGCAGGTCCACCCACCTACCTAAGTCGAGTTCCGGGAGCGCTCCTGGGGCGGCTGGCGAGGAGGCATGTGGGGCGACGTCAGGTAGATCGTCGGTCATCAGCACGCCTTGAACGCGAGCCGGGTCTTCACCTCGCTCAATGGCCCGAAGAAGTCCGACGAAGGAGACTTCCCCTTCTCCCATCACAGATATCCTGCACCCCAGATAACGCGCGATCTCTCTCGGCGACTGACTGATTGCTGATCCGCCGAGCACTATCTCTGCTTCACTGCATTTTCGGCAGGCGGCGACTACCTGCTTGATCTCCGGGAGATAGCTTCGTGGTCTCATGGAATCGCAATTGTCTAGATTGCGCACTGACAAGCCGATGATATCAGGCCGCATCTTCCTGACAGCCCTCTCGACATCAGCCACCGGTTGCCTTGAGAAGCATAGGTCGAGGAGGCGCACATCATATCCCGCCACCTCCGCAGCCGACGCGATGCAGCACGCGCCAAGAGGAATCAGCGTTTGCGGTGATCTCTCTCGATTCGTTGCGATGATTAGAACTTTCATATGCTGATTTGTATACCCGCGTCCTATCTGACCTAAACAGCTATGGCTAACTGCCGGAGTAGGCGCAGAGAAATACCCTCAAGTTCCGAGAATCACACGCAAAGTGGCTGTGGAGACAGAGGGAGTGTCCGCCCTCGTGTCGTGAGGCGCTTAGCCCTGTTGCTCATCATTGCCGCGGCACAGAGCCAACTGCTGTTGGTGACAGGTGATCCGCAGAGCGCCACCCCGGAATGGTCGATCCGCAGGTCCTTGCTGCCCGTGACCAATGCCCCAGGAGTTCGGCACGGGCAGTCGCTCAGCGCCCCACGATGAAGCAGTCGCCAAGGAAGACCACGGCTCCCCGTCGCCCCACCGCCACAGCAGACCGCCTGGTCCCATGCCTGTTTGCATCGCAATCTGGATATCGAACCGTTCGTCCGCGTGAAGCGCCGGACCGTGCCAGTAGCTCGGACTCCTGCCTGGGACCGGACTCATCAGGACACAGAGCCTCCGTTCGCGACCAAGCAACCCAATCCAGAGCGAGGCCTGTACCGCAGATTCATTCCATCCGCACAGCAGTGTCTGAGCGTCCCCTCCATCCGCCGGCGAACTGGTCCCAGAGAACCGCCAGACCGCGAGATCGGCCGTCGCGTCGGCTCCGTCACTGCCGACATGAACCAGCGAGTCACCCAAGGACCGGAACGCCGACCATGTCTCGGACGATGGGATGTTCAGCGGCCATTCTAGCCAGTTCCTGATCTGACCATTGGTGTCCAGCGCCTGATATCGCAAGCCGTGCGCGTCGAGAGCGGCCTGGAGGCAGTGCAGAGCGTGCGGCGCTCTCCCCGCTCCCGCAGTCAGAATCTGCAGTACGCCCTGGTGCACCTGCACATCGAAGGTCAGGAGGTGACTGCAGATATAGGCCATCACCTTGTGCTTGACGAGCACTTGCCAGAACTCCCTGCCGTTATCTGCCTCGATCTCAAGCGCGTATGGCGAAGAGCACCCACCGACCGGATGAACCGGGTGATGCCCTATTACCAGCTTGAACCTCGCATCGGCGTGACTGGTGAGCGTCCGATCCAGCCATGCGGTCTCCACGTGCCCTTCCCCGCCAAGCCCTGACCAAGTGGTGTTGACGAACACGAGAAGCAGGTCGTCGCGTCGAACGAAATACGTCAAGCCCTCTTGACCAGACGGCCCGTTCCGAGGCAGATGCGCCAGAGTCTCTCGGAAGACCTTCTCGCTGGCGATGTCGTAGGCCGTATGGTTGCCGGTGGTGTGGTATAGCGGAACCGACTTGTCCAGCCATGCGACTTCTTTCTCATGCCAGAATCGCCATTGAGCGAGCAAGTCTTCTTCATTGTTCGTAAGCCCGATGATCTCGTCGCCGGGAAAACAGATGTACTGCGGCTGAGGTCGGAGTCGCTGGACGACGGCATTGACACTGGCAAAGGCGTGCTCCTCCGGCGCGCCGGGCACTCCTGAGCAGCTATCGGCGTAGCATACGAACTGATGGCCTCCGCTATCCCGCGGAACAATAGCTGGGATATCGGCGGTTCCAGGCACGGGCGCGTTTGTCAGATCTTCCATTGCGGGAACTTCCATAAACCTAAAGGCAGCCAGGTTGTCCGGCGCTCTGGTCTATCTTCGACTCTTCCTAATGCAGTATTGACTCAGCCTGGACGTTTGCTAAGGACCGGTCTCGGAGAGATGTGCAGGCGAGAGGATATCTGCATTCACTGCTCCTTAGGCGTGCCGAGTTTCAGGGTCTGGAGGAAAGCGAGGCTTTTCAGCTCGCGCTCGGAGCGGTAGCGGACGTACCAGCGCATGACGCGGGCGATCTGGTCCATCGCGTCCGGCGGGATCTCCATCCGCTCGACTTCAGGGGCTTCGGTGATAAGAAGCTTCTGCATTGCCTCCAGTGCCGCATGAGAAATCTGAACTGCATCCTCCGGCAGAGGGCCGCACGCACCGCACATCGTTCCGCCGAGCGAAGGGCTGAACTGGAGCTCATCGGCGACCAGCGGCGAACGGCAGCGCAGGCACTTCTCCAACTCAGGCTCATACCCAAGCTCCTTCATGAACTGCAGCTCGAACATGTGCGCGATCTTCTCCGGGTCGTTCGGGCGCTCGGTCAGATACAGCGCGGACAGCATCAGATCGAAGACGTCCGGGTTCGGCTCATGCTCTTCCAGCATCTTGTCCACAAGCTCGGCGATGTAGGTAGTATAGGCGATGCGGTACAGGTCCTGGTGGATGCGCGGGAACGACTCCTTGACCTCTACCTGCGATATGATGTCCAGATTCCTCCCTTCGGCGAGGTGGAACCTGCCGTATGTGAGGACCTCCGTAGCGCCTGCGAGTCGGCTTACGGGCTTGCGCGCACCTTTGGCGATACCGGCGATCTTCCCGCGCTCACGGCTGTAGAGCCTGACGATGCGGTCGGTCTCGCTGAAGTTGAGCCTGTGCAGGACTATGGCGTTTGTGTTGTAAGTCGGCACGGAGACGCCTCGTGATGAGTGATACGTGAACCAGATTTCAATCCAGTGTACTGCACGGCGCGTCGGAGCGTCAACAGAGGACGTATGGGAGTACGGGAGTATGGGAGTGTGGGCGGGAGCGCGGACGTCCTCGTCCGCGTCCCTTTCTCGGAGCGGACGAGGACGCCCGCGCTCCCAAAACAAAAGCCCGCCGAGTATAACGCCCGACGGACTTCAGATCAACTTTGGTTGAACCGCAACTGCTCAGCGCACGGCTTTGAGCATCTCGTCTGGATCGTAAGCCTGCAATATGCTCACACCGCTGCTCGTACCCAGGCGACACGCACCAGCATCCAGCAGATCCATCGCATACTCTATCGTGCGAATTCCGCCCGCAGCCTTTACGCCCATGGACGAGCCGACAACTGTGCGAATGAGCTTCACATCTTCCACCTGTGAGCCGTTCAACGCCGTGCCGGTGGATGTCTTTACGTAGTCCGCCCCGCTGTCCACAACTATCTTGCACGCCAGAATCTTCTCATCCTTGGTCAGATACGGCGTCTCGATGATAACCTTGACCAACGTGCGCTTGGCGTCCTGAGTTATGCCGGACAGACCGGCGGCGCTGACTATATCGGTCAGTTCGCGGCGCACGAAATCGGTATCGCCGGACTTCAACGCGCCGATGTTCATCACAACGTCCAACTCCTCCGCGCCGTTGCTCACAGCGTTTCGGGCCTCGTGAACCTTGGTGGAACGAGTGGCCGCGCCGTGAGGGAATCCCACGGTGGTGCAGACCTTCACGTCTGTGCCTTCAAGTTCGCTGACCGCCAGCGGCACCCAGTAGGGCAGCACCACCGCCGTCGCAAAGTGATGTTGTCTGGCATGCTCGCACAATAGGATTATGTCATCCGCCGTTGCGGTCGGCTTGATATTCGTCAGGTCTATAAGTTTCGCTAGCTGCTGTTTCGTATACAACTGTACTACCCCCGATCAACAATTTATGATCTGGCTCCGGATTTCAGCGCGGAGACCAGATCACTCACTTCATTCAGCAGGTTCGGTGACTGCGCTTTCTCCGCTATCAGGTTCACGAAGACGCTGCCCACGACCGCTCCATCCGCGTACTCACACACCTCGCGGACATGATCCGCATTCGAGATACCGAACCCAACCGCGATGGGAAGATCGCTTCCCTCGCGAATTCTGGCGACCAGAGCGCCTATGCCCTTCGCCATGCTGATCTGCGCGCCTGTCACGCCAGTGCGAGACACGCAGTAGATGAACCCGGTTGCCACATCGGCCACCCGTCGCACCCGCTCCTCCGTACTCGTCGGAGCCAGCAGAAAAATGGTACTCAGGCCGGCAGCATCCGCCGCCGCTTTCCAGGTCTGAGCTTCCTCTGGTATGAGGTCGCTCAGTATGGTGCCGTCTACACCGGCCTCCGCCGCGTCCTTCGCAAACCGCTCCGGCCCGTAATGCTCCACCAGGTTGTAGTAGGTCATCAGCACCAGCGGAAGTTCGGTGGTTTTCCGAATCTCCCGCACCAAGTCCAAGACTTTCGGCATGTTCGTACCGGCTTCCAGGGAGCGCATAGATGCCGCCTGAATGCTGGGGCCATCAGCTATAGGATCGCTGAACGGCACGCCCAATTCCACAATATCTGCGCCTGCTTTGTCCATTGCCAGCACGACGCGCTTGGTTGTTTCAAGGTCCGGGTCTCCGGCGGTGACGAAGCATACCAACGCTTTCTCACCGGAAGCCTTCAATCGGGCAAAAGACTCGTCTATCCTGCTCATTGGGCCGCCCCACCTTTCGCTATGTGGGGCAGATACTGCAGCACGGACTCCACGTCCTTGTCGCCCCTGCCCGAAAGATTCACCACTATTATCTTGTCCTTGCCCAACGTTGGGGCAAGCTTCATCGTATACGCTATTGCGTGCGACGATTCCAGCGCGGGGATAATCCCCTCGATTCGCGCCAGGTACTGGAACGCCTCCAGCGCCTCGTCATCGGTTATCGCCACGTACTGCGCGCGGCCCGTCGCCTTCAAGTGGCTGTGCTCCGGCCCTACCCCTGGGTAGTCCAGCCCCGCCGAGATCGAGTGAGTGGGCATCACCTGCCCATCCTTGTCCTGCAGCACAAAGCTGCGCGATCCGTGCAGCACGCCGGTGGAACCCGCGACCAGTGTTGCGGAATGCTCTCCGGTTTCGATTCCCCTGCCGGCTGCCTCGACCCCGATCAGCCCGACTTCCGAGTCGCCTATGAACGGGTGGAACAGGCCCATGGCGTTGCTTCCACCACCTACACATGCAATCATATAATCGGCAAGACGGCCCTCTTTCTCTAGTATCTGACGCTTTGTCTCTTTACCTATGACCGATTGGAAGTCCCTTACCATCATTGGATATGGATGAGGTCCAGCCACGCTGCCGATGATGTAGTGTGTGTCGTCAATGTTCGTAACCCAGTCGCGCATGGCCTCATTCATGGCATCCTTGAGCGTCCTTGTGCCCGATGTAACTGAGTTCACCTTTGCGCCCAGGAGTTGCATCCGAAAGACGTTCAACGCCTGGCGATGCACGTCTTCCTCGCCCATGTAGACCTCGCACTTGTAGCCGAAGAGCGCGCAGGCCGTGGCGGTTGCGACTCCGTGCTGCCCTGCGCCGGTCTCCGCGATGACGCGCGGCTTGCTCATGCGCCTGGTGAGCAGTATCTGGCCCATTGTGTTGTTCATCTTGTGCGCGCCGGTGTGGCACAGGTCCTCACGCTTGATGTACACCTTCGCGCCGCCAAGTTCACGGGTCATGCGCTCGGCGAAGTACAGGGACGTCGGTCTACCGATGTACTCGCGCAGATAGTAGTCCAATTCCTTATGAAACTCCGGATCGGCCTTTGCTTTCTCGTAGACCTCGGTCAGCTCGTCCAGTGCCGGAATCAGCGTCTCCGGCACGAACCTGCCGCCGAACTCCCCGAAGTGCCCGGTCGGGTCCGGTAGATTATTCGCATTCTCTGACATTTCGTATGAACTCCCTGATCTTCTCGTGATCTTTCTTGCCCGGCGAGATTTCCACACCGCTGGACACATCAACCGCATACGGACTCACTCGTCTGATGGCCGACACCACATTGTCCGGGGTCAGCCCACCAGCCAGGACAATCGGTTTGCCCAGCGCCCGCGCATTCACCGCCAAGTCCCAGTCGAATGTCCGGCCGCTGCCGCCCATTACGCCTTCCACATGACTGTCCAGCACAACCGCATCGGCCAGCGCGACCAACGGATCGCTCTTCGCGGCCTCTATGTCATCCGCCGACTTGACTCGCACCGCGCGCATGATGCCCCACGGTGAGTCAGCCAGCGCCAGATCTATCGTTCCATGAACCTGCATGAAGTTCAGATCGGTGCGCTCCATGATGCCGATGACTTGATCCACGGACTGGCCGGCAAAAACCCCGACGGTCAGAACGCTGTCCGGCAGTTCCTCGACTATGGCTGACACTGCCAACGCATCCACGCGCCGAGGGCTTTCGGCAAAGACAAACCCGAGCGCATCCGCACCGGCCTCGACTGCCGCCATCGCGTCCTGCATATTCGTAATCCCGCAAATCTTGACTCTGGTCATCGTCTCTCAGCTCACGCCCAGAAGCTCGCGGACCTTGACGCCCGGGTCTGGAACGCGCATCAAGCTCTCGCCGACGAGAATCGCGTCCACGCCGACGGCCAAGAGCTGTTCTACGTCCGCACGAGTAGCTATCCCGCTCTCGCTGACCAACACCTTGTCACCCGGCACCCTGGCCGCGAGTGATATAGTCATATTCAGCGACGTCTCGAACGTCTGCAGATTCCGGTTGTTCACACCTATTATCCGCGCACCTATCTCCAGCGCGGTATCAAGTTCTTCCTCGGTATGCACCTCTACTAGTGAGGCCATTCCCAACTGATTAGACTGCGACAGAAGGTCGGCTATTTCGTATTTCGACAGGGCGGCGGCTATCAGCAGAATGGCGTCCGCATGAGCCGCTCGCGCCTCAAAGACTTGATACTGATCCACAGTAAAGTCTTTTCGCAGGCACGGTATGCTCACTGCCTGGTGAACGGCGGTCAGATATTCGAGTTTGCCCTGGAAGTACTTCTCGTCCGTGAGCACGGAGATCGCCGAAGCGCCCGCTGCTTCGTAGGTTTTCGCTATCCACACCGGATCGAAATCCGCGCGAATAAGGCCCTTCGACGGTGAAGCCTTCTTGACCTCAGCGATCAGTCTTATTTCGGAACGCGGAATGCGGAGTGCGGAATGGCCGGAACCCAGAGCAGCCGCAAAGTCGCGCGGAGGCGGAGTGTCTGTCGCCATTCGCTTCAGGTCCGCGAGAGGTATGCGGGACTGCCGTTCCTGCACTTCTATCCGTTTGTCAGCGAGTATTTTGTCGAGGATCAAATCTTTGCCAGTTTCTGTGTTAATTTCCTGAGGCCGTTCAGTGCGGCGAGAGACTTGCCGGTATCAATGGAACTCTCCGCGAGGGTAATACCTTCCTGCAGCGTGTGTACGATGCCCGCGACCTTCAGTGCCGCACCTGCGTTCAGCAGCACTATCTCTCTGCATGCGCCTGGTGTGCCGGTGAGGACCGACTCCGCGATTCTTGCGCTCTCCGACGGGTCATCGCCCTGCTTCAGATGCTGGACACTAGCGGTTTTCAGGCCGACGTCCTCAGGCACTATCTCATAAGCGCTGAGTTCACCACCCTTAAGCTCAACAATCTTCGTACGACCGACGGTGGAAAGCTCATCAATGCCGTCAACACCGTGCGCAACCATCGCATGCTCACTGCCCAGGTTCTTCAGCGCACCCGCGATCAGATCAGTAAGATGCGTATCGCACACCCCGATGAGCTGCCGTTTTGCGCCTGCAGGATTCGTCAGCGGGCCGAGGATGTTGAACACTGTCCGTATGCCGATCTCCTTGCGCGGGACGACGGCATGCTTCATGGAAGGATGGTGCGCAGGGGCAAACATGAAGCCGATGCCGACCTCGTCTATGCACTGACCCACCTGCTCCGGCGAGAGGGTGAGCGCTACGCCTAACGCCTCCAGCACGTCCGCGCTTCCGCACTTGCTGGACATGGCGCGGTTGCCGTGCTTGGCGACCGGCACTCCTGCGCCTGCCACGACGAACGCCGCGGTGGTGGAGATATTGAAAGTGCCGAGATGGTCGCCGCCGGTTCCGCAGGTATCTATCATCGCGGTCGGCTTGCTGGAGGTCGGTATCTTGATGCTCTTCTCACGCATAACCCGAGCAAACCCTGTGATCTCGTCAACCGTCTCGCCCTTCATGCGCAGCGCAGTGACAAAGCCTGCGATCTGTGCGGGAGTCGCCTCGCCGTCCATGATCTCCGTCATGACCGCAACGGCCTCAGCCTCGGTCAGGTCTTCTCGCTCTACTACTTTGCGTATAGCGTCTCTGATCATCATCACACCTGCATATCCAGGAAGTTGCGCAGTATCCGCTTACCGTCCTGCGTGAGGATGGACTCGGGATGGAACTGCACGCCCTCAATGCAGTAGTCCTTGTGCCGGACGCCCATTATCTCGCCGATGTCGGTCTCCGCGCTGATCTCCAGGCAGTCCGGGATGCTCTCGCGCTCGATAAGAAGGGAATGGTATCGAATCGCCTGGAACGGCTGCGGCATACCCTTGAAGATGCCCTTGTTATCATGCTGGATCATGGAGGTTTTGCCGTGCATCAGCCTGCCCGCGCGGACGACGTTGCCACCGAACGCGTAGCCGATGGTCTGATGGCCGAGACAAACGCCCAGGATAGGCACCTTGCCTGCGAAGTATTTCATGGCATCCGGTGATATCCCCGCCTCTTTCGGCGAGCACGGTCCGGGCGAGATGACGATCTTGTCCGGACCCAGTTTCTCGATCTCCTGAATGGTGATCTTATCGTTTCGGTATACCTGCAATTCCTCGCCCATCTCACCAAGGTACTGAACGAGGTTGTATGTGAAGCTATCGTAATTGTCAATCATGAGTATCATTGTTTTCTCCAAAGGGTCCGAGGGATCCAGGGTTCAAGGGTTCAAGGGAAATACAGAAAGCTGGCTCTCTGTTCGCCTCGGGCACTTGGTCCCTAGACCCCTTGGTCCCTGATCAGTCCAATCCCACCTGCGCCATCTCAATCGCTTTGAGCAGCGCACCGGCTTTGTTCATGCTCTCCTGGTACTCACTCTCGGGCACGGAGTCGGCAACCACACCGCCGCCGGCCTGCATGTACGCGACCCCATCCTTCACCAGTATGGTGCGGATGGTGATGCACGTGTCCATGTTGCCCGAGAAGCTGAAGTAGCCAATCGCACCGGCGTAGGTCCCGCGCCTCGTCGGCTCCAGCTCGTCTATGATCTCCATCGCCCGAATCTTCGGAGCGCCGGAGACAGTGCCTGCCGGGAAAGTCGCCCGCAGTACGTCGAACTGGTCCTTGCCCTCTGCAAGCTCGCCGCGAACGTTCGAGACGATGTGCATCACGTGCGAGTAGCGCTCGATGACCATCAACTGGTCAACCTCCACGGTGCCGTACTTGCACACGCGTCCAAGGTCGTTCCGGCCCAGGTCAACGAGCATGATGTGCTCGGCCAGTTCCTTCTCGTCGGCGAGTAGTTCCTTCTCAAGCGCCTGATCTTCTGCCTCGTTGTTCCCTCTGCGGCGGGTGCCTGCGATAGGCCTGGTCGTGACGACTCCCCTGTCCTCGGTCACTAGAATCTCAGGCGAGGTGCCGATCAGCTTCATGTCATCGTAGTTCAGGTAGTACATGTAGGGCGACGGGTTCACAGACCGCAACGCCCGGTATACATCGAACGGATCAGCCTGCAGCGGCACGGACAACCTCTGCGACGGCACGATCTGGATGATGTCGCCGGCCTTGATGTACTCCTTCGCCGCGTCCACCATGGACATATACTGCTCTTTGGTCATGTTCGAGACGGGCGTGGCGGCCTTGCCGTCGCCGGTCTTTGGTGCAGCAGCAGGCAGCGGCTGATGAAGACGCTCTACCATCTCGTCAATCTTCTCACATGCCAGGTCGTAAGTCGTGCCGGGATCGGAACCGACCTCCGGCGTGCAGACAACCTTGATCCGGTGCTTCACGTGATCAAAGATGAGAATAATGTTCGTGAACACGAAATACGAGTCCGGTACATTCAGATCATCGGTCGTGCTGTCCGGCAGGTTCTCGAAGAACCTGACCGCATCATAGCCTATGTAGCCGACCGCGCCTCCGCAGAACCGCGGAAGATCGGGATCGTCAACCCACTTGTACTCGGCCAGCAAACCTTTCAGGATGTCCAGCGGGTCACGGCTGTCCTCCAGAATATGTTTGTCCGCCCGCCAACCCTTGACTACCTGAACATCCCTGCCCTTGCTTTTGAAGACAAGGAACGGATCGGTGCCAAGGAACGAGTACCGGGCAAGGCGCTCTCCGCCCTCCACGCTTTCGAGGAGGAACGAATACTTGCCGCGCGCGATCTTGCGGTATGCGGAGACGGGTGTCTCCATGTCTGCAAGAATCTCGCGATAGACCGGGACGAGGTTCCCCGACTGAGAACGGCGTACGAACTCATCTTTTGTCGGATAGTACATGTCTGGAACGCTCCCCATTTCTGAAAAAAGGAGAGCCCTTGCGGGTCCCTCCCTGGTCTGCATCATTCAAAAACAGACTGAATGCTGCAGAGAAGGCCTTGGATTATGCACTTCCTGCATAATCCAAGCCGGAATGTGAATATATTGTAACAAGAACGGCGCGAAGAGGTCAATGTTTCCCGGACAGTTTCGCGGTCAGCCAAGTTCGTCAGCGGTTGCCACATCTCGTTTGACGTTCTATGTTCGTCTCTCCCGCCGACCCAAGAGGAAACTGGTAGTTTTATCAACTTAGCTTCACCCTCGTGCAGGGCGATAATCCTTAATGTACTTACTCCGGTTATCGGAGGCTGCAGGGACCGCGAAGTACGCGGCTGAGGCGGCCAGTCGGGGCTTGACTGATAGTTACATTTTGGGGGAGAAAATGAGCCTAGCAGGCGAGCATAAACTTAAAAACGGGCAGGTAAGGTCGGTTGCTGCTGCACCCGAACTGCCGATGTCCATGAAGGGTAATCGCTCGACGACTATGTATGACGCGGGTATGGGCCTTGAGTACATGACCGGCGTGTATGCAGATGCCACGAGCGGGTGGGTTGTTCCACCAATAGAGATTTGCGAGCAGATTCGCGCTCAGCGAGAGAAGTTTGTCCGTCTTAAGCGTTCCTTGCTTGTAAGAGTCCGCACGTCCCGCAAAGGCGAGACTGTGGAGCTGCTCTGCGGGTGCGACGCTATCGGACATAAGGGACTTGTACTCTCGCTTCCGTGTACTCTGGATTTCACCGCAGGCGCTACCAGCGACCTGGAACTGTTCCTCACCCAGGACCGTGAACCGCTTCCGATTCGCGGCACCGTGCGCAACATAAGCCGCACCGTTGGCGAGGACACTATCAGATACAAGGTGGAAATTGAGTTCGGCAGGCTGAACAGCTTGACCCGAAGCGAATTGGACGCCTTTGTACACGCTGCGAAGCCTGAGGAGCAGCGCCCTCTGCTTGTCTAGTACAAGCGTGAGCGCTTAAAAACAAAAGGTGGAGACGGTCTGCGGCTCTTGGGCTGCGGGCCGTTTCGCCGTTCTAGCCTGGATTATTCGCTCCATGAATAAATCCAGGGCCTCCTGCGCATTTTTCACGTTCTTCGTGAATAATGCGGGCTAGAGCCGGTCGCGCAGTACCTCGTAAACGCTGATCTCCGGGCGGTCGAATACATTGCGAAGGTACGGCAGAGGCTTCTCGCGGAAATCATACACATCCGTCTGCGCCCCACCCATGTTGTGATAGCCCACTACGTAGTCTATCCCCGCATCCTTCAAGAACTGCCGGCGGTAGGAGTCCTGCGCATCCGGCTGATAGAAGCGCACCAATGCAAGCAGTTTCTGCTCGTAGTCCGCGGTTTCGCCCCAATGGCCCGCGTATACGGTATGGCCCGTGTATCCAGGAATGACGTAGGCCGTTCCGGGTGGAGCAAGGATCACAGCGTCCGGCCCGAGGTCCGTGTGCAGATTGTCGAACACGGCTGATTCGTCGTCCGAAATGAACGGCACATGCGCGACCGTCTGGGACTCGTTTTTCATTGCGCTGTCCATATCGCGCGCAAGGAAACGGATGTTGGTTGCCATCATTACCAGCACGCACGCGGCAATGGCCATTGACCTGAGAAACGGCAAGCGTCCTCTGGCAAAACCGGCCAGGCCGATTGCAGCCAGAATACTCAACGGGATGTGAGTCCCCATGATCAGTTTTCTCTGGAAGCTCACCGGCAGATATATCGCGATGAACCCGGCCAGCGCCCAGCAGACCAGCAGCATAACATCCTTCCGCTCCTTGATCGCCCGCCACACTCCCAGCATAGCGAACGGCACAAGCAGCCCGTAGCCCATGATGTACCAGTAGAACGCCGGCGTCGTAGTGGGTACCGCAGCGCGCATCCGAAATATCGGCTCCGTGTAGTAGAAATAGACCTGGTAAGCCGCGAGTGGCAGCGCTATGCCCGCCGCGATCAAACCGCCCAGCGCGGGTCTGCTGCTTCGTTTGGTAAGCGCGACAGCGGCATAGAGCGCCCAGAGCACAGCCACGGTTATCAGATCGTAAGTGTGGACATTGGCCAGAACCAGAAGCAGCAGCCCGGCGCGCACCGCATACTTCCACTCTCGCGATTCGTCCAGCTTGTGCAGACAATAGACCGCCCACAGCATAAGGAGAGTGGGAAAAGTATACAGCGGACTGAGATATGCACTGAGAAAGGTTATGGATTCCGGCTGCCAGGTATCCGGCGAGTGGTTCACCGCCTGGTTCATCGGTAGAATCCAGCCAAGCCCAGCGGACAGACCGGTTACCAGCAGACACAGCCGTTTTGCGCGCTCGTCCTTCAACCAGATGCCTGAGAGCGCATAGATAGAAAGCAGGAGCGCCATCCCAAAGATCACGCGAAAGAGATGAAAGACCCCGACCAACGGCATGTGCGTGATGCGCCCGAACCAGCCCATCGCCAGAAAAAGCAGGTTGAAACCATGCGCGCTTTGTGGTTCGGTAGTGAAGAGATTTCTGAGGAAGAAATGCCCATCGGCGGCCTGGCGCATCCATGACATGTAGACGCACGCATCGTCCACGTTGTACGTAAACCCGATGAATCTGTAACCCGACGGCGCAATGGCGTAACCGAAAATGTACGGCAAACTCGCCAGGAGCATAATCGCAAACGCGATCCAGAATGCCAAACGGTATTCGCGATTGTCAATCACCATCTTCAAAATCCGAATCCTCAGGGTACATTTCAGGCTCCGGTTCCACAATCGGCTGAGGCCTTCGCGCTTCCAGCCACCTGACAAACAAGTAGATCATTATGCAGATAATGACGATAATCGCTGCCTTCAGTAGCCGCATCCCTTGATCCAGAGAATCAGGCGCAAATATGAAGTCCACCTTGTGGCGACCTGCGGACAGCGCCACACCACGCAGCACATAGTCCACCCGCGCAACCTCGACCTCTTTGCCGTCCACACTGCACTTCCAGCCGGGGTAATACTGATCGGCCAGCACCAGCACGCCTGACTTCCTGGCGGCTACAGTAAGGCTGACTGCATTCAGACCGTCGTGGACGATGGTCACGTCATCCTCTGCGGGCGCGGAATCTGTGTTGCCGGATGGAGTTGACAGCCACAAATCCACTTTCTGGGTTTCCTCAGCCGTCACCAGCGCCACGGCCCTGGGATCAAAATCACCAGCAGTAAGGCGCACGGCGTCTGTCTTGTCGTTTGAATACTCGATTGTGTGAACCAAAAACGCCCTGGGCAGGGCATTCTTGTTCTCGGCGACGTAGCAGCCATCGGTCAACCTTCGGGCATCCGGCATCGGCTGAGTGGAAACAAACCACTTCACGCCCAGAATGTCATACACTGGAGACTCCGGGTTGCGCGCGAAGACCATGTTGCCGTTTTCGGGAGGGCATGAATCTCGTCCGGCTGCCGCGTCCAGTAGCGCCTTGTATCGCACCGGATAGAGAGCGTCATATCCTTGCACATCACGCAGACCATAGGCTGTAGCGGCGTTCGGCGGGAGGACAGCGGCAGGAAACTCGGAAAGGCTCCACTGGTCGTTCAGCGGCATGATCCGCCCACCATTGGACTCCTGCTGAAGAAAGTCCACCGTCGCAGTTCTCGGGTATACCCGGGAGCGCGAAGAGACCGGGTTGTAGGAGATGCCAAACGCGAGCAGGTCGGCGCACAAAATGACCAGGAGGATGGCTACCGTCGTGTCGCGGGGTATCTGACGCGTCAGGAAGGCAAACAGGACTGCACATCCGAGTAGTAGTACGACAACAAAAACCCTGATTTGGCTAGCGACCGCACTCAGCAACTCTGCGCCGCCGGCCTGACTGTTCACGCTGCGAAGAATAGCATAAGCAAGGCCATACCCGCCGAGCAGCAGCAACGCCGGCCAGACACCCACTTTCGACGAAATGCTTCTTGAGTCTTTCCGGGGGGTTGGCAGATGGTCCAGCCCGAATGAGGCGAGCGTGATAGCTGCAAATGAGAACAAAAACAGCACACGGGCGGGCGACCCGGAGTTCGCAAAGCCCGGCGTCCAAAAGTAGAAAACCCTGTTGATACCGGTTCCCAATGCCATGAGCAGCGACAGTGCCAACAGCCCGGAGAAGAACCACACGTGCGGATTTGTGGACTTCCGACGGTACGCCGCGCCGATAAGTATAAGCGGAATCACCCCGACGTAGCCGCAGTACTCTGCAAAACTGGTCTGCGCGCTTTTTGCAGGATCGCCGAAGAAGTGCGGCATGAACAGCGAAACCAGGTACTGCCACGGCATGGCAAGCGCGGAGTAGGCAGCATACCCCTCAGCGGTAGGAATCGTGCCGCCTCTGTGCGAAAGCTGGGCGAGTTCGATGGCTGGCAGTAGTTGAGGCGCTGCAAGACACACGCCGAAAGCGAACGTGAAGCAGGCGAGTACAAGGCTTCTGAATGGCGAAGTGACACATTTGCCCGTCAGCCCCAGGAATATCCAGTAGAGAGCGACGGTAAGCAAACAGTAGAAGGCGATCTGCGGATGCCCGCCCAGCAATGACAGAGCCACTGCCATCCCCGC
>JANYKG010000061.1 GCA_025358205.1 Armatimonadota bacterium | reverse complement strand
TGCGCCCGGTGCTCTTGACTAGAAAACCTTAGAGAGGTGCCAAATGGCAAATGAAGAACGCAGCGCGATAACGATGGATGACGAGCAGTTGATAGTATTTGAACTGGCATCGGAGTGTTACGGAGTGGAGATAGCCGCAGTGAACACGATCATCCGCATGCAGGAAATAACCGAGATACCCAGGTCGCCTGAGTTTGTGGAAGGTGTGATCAACCTGCGAGGCAGTATCATACCGGTGATTGACCTGAGGAAGCGATTCGCACTGCCCGCAGCGGAGCCGACGAAGGCATCGCGCATAGTTGTGGTAGAGTCATGTGGGCTGTTGATAGGCGTGGTAGTGGATGCGGTGACAGAGACGCTGAGACTGCCGAACGAAGCAATAGAGCCGCCTTCGCCGATAGTAACATCGGTGGACTCTGAGTACGTGCGAGGCGTGGGCAAGTTGGAAGGCCGGTTGGTCATCCTGCTTGGGCTGGACAAAGTGCTATCAAGCAAAGAAATGGCAGCAGTGAGCAAGAGCACCGCCAAAGCCGTTGCCAAGATGGAAGAGAAGGCTGCCAGCAAGGCTGAAAAAGAAGCGGCCAAAGCTGAAGAAACAGCTCAGGTGGAAGCCATAGCTGCTTAGTCCGCATTGTTCACAGCTTGGAGTGTGGTAGCTTGCTGCCGCTTTGGACGCGGAAGCTTGCTTCCGTAAGAATCCACAGAGGCAATCATCTGCGGACGGAAAAACGGTGGCAAGCCACACGCACTTCATACCGGACTTGGGAGCGCGCAACCTAAACTTTGAGATTGAAATGCCCTGCATGATGCAGGTTATCCGAAGAAACTGGAGTTCCGCATGAGCGATCCTATGGATATGTCTGATCTGATCGAAGTTTTCTTCGAAGAGGCGGATGAACAACTGCAGCATCTGGATGAAGGCTTCATGGCTCTGGAACGAAATCCGGAGGATGCAGGGCTTGTTAACGAGATATTCCGAGCGGCCCATACTCTGAAGGGTTCTTCAGCAACCATGGGCTTTCAGCAGATCGCGGAACTCACTCATACCATGGAGAACCTGCTGGACATGATTCGTTCCGGCCAGCAGACGGTTACCCCGGAGGGCGTGGATGCCTTGCTTCGCGGTGTGGATGTGGTACGGCAGCTTGTGGAAAAGGCTCGGAGTGGAAGTGGGGAGGAAGTCGAGACCGCCGAAGTGGTGGAAGCCCTGAAAAGCGTGAGCGGCGCTGGTTCCGCAGGGTCGTCCACTGCAGCTGAGGCTTCGGCTCCTCCCCAGGCTTCCGCCCCGATACCGGATGGATGCCTGAGGATCGAGGGCAGGGTAGCCCCCGAGTGCATGATGCCTTCGGTGAGAGGGTTCATGGTCTTCAACACGCTGTCCGGCAGAGGCACAGTAAGGTCATGCACACCCGGGCAGGACAATTTGGATGATTTGCAGCCGGGCGGAGTGCTATCCATTGATTTTGAGCCGTCTGTGACGAAGGAAGAGATAAGGGCGGAGCTGGGTACGATATGCGAAATAGACATCGTAGTGATAGATCCGACCGAGAAGTCTGCTGAAGCTCCACCAAAAGCAGCCGTATGCACTGATACAGCCGGCAAGGGAGAGGCTGCGACGCCGGGACACGCCATGCAGACCGTGCGCGTGGGTGTTGACCGGTTAGACACTCTTATGAATTTGGTTGGTGAGCTGGTAATAGACCGCACCCGAATCGGGCAGATAGAGGCGTCATTGTCAGCGAAGTATCGGGGCGAGGTATTGGTGAGCGGACTAAACGAGGCGTCGCTGCATCTGGGCCGCATGATTAATGAGCTACAGGAGCAGATCATGCGGATCAGGATGCTGCCGGTGGACCAGGTTTTCAACAGATTCCCCAGAATGGTGAGGGATTTGTCGCAGAAGGCCGGCAAGAAAGTGAACTTCGTGATCTCCGGACAGGAAACGGAGCTGGACCGCTCGATTCTGGAAGACATTGTGGACCCCATCACCCACCTGCTGAGAAACTCGATAGACCATGGGCTGGAATCGCCGGAGCAGAGGAAACAGGCCGGTAAGCCGGATGAAGGCACGGTTCAGTTGGTGGCAAGGCAGGAAGAGAACCGCATAGTCATTGAGGTAGAGGATGACGGGCGCGGAATTGACGCGCAAAGCGTGAAGCGCGCAGCTGTGAAGAAAGGCGCATTGACAGCGGAGGCCGCAGAGAAGATGAGTGAGAAGGACGCCCTGCAACTCATATTCGGATCGGGAGTGAGCACCGCTGAAAAGGTAACAGATGTTTCGGGTAGGGGCGTGGGCATGGATGTCGTACGGAGCAACATCGAGAAATTGTCCGGCGCGATAGAGGTACACACGGAATTGGGCGTGGGAACGCGCATCAGCCTGCACTTGCCGCTGACGCTCGCGATTGTTCAGGCCATGCTGACCAGTGTGGGCAACAGGGTGTTTGCCATCCCGCTGACGTCAGTGGTGGAGACCAGTAGATGCAATAAATCCGACATCTCGACCATAGAGGGTCATCCGGTACTGCAGTTCCGCGGGATTGTACTGCCGATAGTACACCTGGCGAGGGTGTTTCCATCACGGCATGCGGCGAAAGATGATCTTGCGGATATTACAACGCTGGTAGTGGTGAAGTCAAACGGTCAGCAGATAGGTGTGGTAGTGGATGCGCTGATCGGTGAGCAGGAAGTAGTGATCAAATCGTTGGGGTCGTTCTTCGGACAGGTACCCGGTGTATCGGGAGCGGCACAAATGGGCGACGGCGGCATAGCGTTGATAGTGGACGCTCCGGGATTGGTATCCATCTTGGAAAGCGAAAGGTCGCAAAACGCGGCTTAGAACGGGGAAGATACTGACATGCAATCTGCCGAGATCGATTACCAGGTGTTTAAGCGAAAGATCTGCAGCAAGACGGGTCTAGACTTGAGTTCGTACAAACAGGCGCAAATGGAGCGGCGGCTCAGGACTCTGATGGAACGCAGCGGAGCCAGGTGTTTCGTAGACTATTATCAGATGCTGGAACGGGATGAACGGCTACTGGAAGAGTTTATGAACCGGGTGACGATAAACGTCACTGAGTTCTTCAGAAATCCTGATCACTACGCGGTTTTGGAAAAAAAGGTGATACCGGAGTTGTTGAGGAGATCATCACAACTACGGACCTGGAGTTCGGCGTGTTCGTATGGGCATGAGCCGCATTCTATGGCGATATGTCTGCAGGAGGCATTGCTGAAAACAGGGCATACGATACTGGCGACAGACATAGACGATAAGTCGATTGCTAATGCTCGTAAAGGGCAGTTCCCGATAGCCGACGCAAAAAACATGCCGGCGGAGAGAATATCCAGATGGTTCAAGCAGGAAGGCGACTTCGTGGTGGCCCATCAGAAACTGCGTGACATGATGGAGTTTCGGAAGCTGGACTTGTTGAAGGACCGGTTTCCCGTTGACATGGATCTGATCCTTTGCCGAAACGTGGTGATCTACTTTACGGAGGAAGCAAAAGACGATCTGTACGCGAAATTTTACCGTGCGTTGAAACCAGGCGGATACCTGTTTGTGGGCGGCACGGAGCGCATAAACAACTACGCGGAGATCGGGTATCTTACCCCCTATCCGTTTTTCTATCAGAGACCACCAAAATAGTAAGGAGAAGATACTAGATGGCGAAACGAGTGCTGATTGTTGATGATGCCATGTTCATGCGGGCGGCTGTCAAAAGAATACTCGACCAAGCCGGCTTCGACATAGTCGGCGAGGCCGAGAACGGGCAAGTGGCTGTAATCAAGTACAACGAGCTGCAGCCGGACGCCGTGCTCATGGACATCACCATGCCCGAAATGGATGGCATATGCGCATGCAGATGCATCCTAAAGGCCTATCCAAATGCTAAAATCATCATGTGTACAGCGCTGGGTCAGCAGAACATGGTTGTGGAAGCGCTGCAGGCCGGAGCAAAGGACTACATTATAAAGCCGTTCCAGCCGGATCGTGTGGTGGAAGGTTTGACCAAAGTACTGGGCGCATAGGAGGCCAATTGTGAGGATCGAATTTTTGGATCCGTTCGTGAAGGGCGCATTCGCTGTGCTGTCACAGGTGATAGCTGACACCCCGGAGCGAGGTGCGTTGGCGATCCGATCGAACACGTTTACCAGTCAGCAAGTCACCATCATGGCGGGGGTCAACGGAGACGTTGAAGGCACGGCCCTGTATGGTATGTCTCTGATCACGGCGCAGAAGATAGCTTCCGCTATGATGTGCACAGAAGGCGCTCAGATGGACGACATGGCTTGGAGCGCGATATCGGAATTGGGGAACATGATAACGGGCAACGCAACCAGGCTCTTGTACGATGCCGGGTTTGAGTCAGATATCACCCCGCCGACTGTACTTCGCGGAAGCAATATTGAAATCTCCACTAAATCTCCCACCCTTGTTGTTCCCATAAACACCAAGTTCGGGCAGATAGAGATCAACGTGGCGATTGCGGAAACATGCAAAATGGCCAAGGCTGCCTAGCGGTGTTGGCGAACATGTTCATGGAGGACAAAAGTGAGTGATGAAAGAAATCCCGTAGCCATAACCTGCGAATTCCTGAAGGTCGCGAAACTCGGATTGGCGAACTCAGCAAAGGCGATTCGCGTATTGCTGTCCGATGCTATGCACATGGACATCGTGTGGGCCGGCAGCACGCAGACCTCGCAGTTTGGCGCGGTTTGCGGCGACCCGGAGGAAATGGTAATAGGCGCGTATGTGGAAGTCACCGGTCAGATGCCGGGGCACTCCCTTCTCGTTTTTGGACAGGATGACGCGCTGATCCTGTCGGACTTGGCTTTGGGCCTGCCGATGGGTACCACCACCGAGCTTGGTGAGATGGAACAGAGCGTCGTGCAGGAGATAGCCAACATTCTGGTATCCTCGTATCTTACTGCTATTGCCGATTACTACAACATGCCTCTGCTGCCTGAGCCGCCGCTTATGGCTATGGATATGGCAGGAGCCATTGTGGAGAACGTCATTCTGGGTACCGGCCAAATGGACCGTGAGACGCTTAGCATAGTCACTAAATTCCGAGTCCGCAACAAGACCCTTAGCGGGTTCTTCCTCTATATTCCCGAAAGCACGGAGATGGTAGAAAGGGAGGCGGCATAGTGTTGTCTGAAGAGATCATAGTCCGAATGGGCGAACTGGCGGTGACCAGCAACCCAGGCGCTGTGCTGACTGGGCTTGGGCTCGGCTCATGCATAGGCCTGTGCGGATATGACGCGTCGAGCGGAGTGGCAGCCATGGCGCACATCGTGCTTCCGACGGCTTTGGGCAGGGGGGAAGACCTTCCGGCCAAGTCTGCGGACATCGGCGTGCCCAATCTGGTGGACGCCATGGTAAAGGCCGGCGCCAGACGTATGCGCATTAAGATAGCCATTGCCGGGGGAGCCCAGCTCTTTCAGTTTAAGAATGCCAACTCAAAAATGGATGTCGGCAACAGAAATATCGCGGCGGTTCGAGAGCATCTGGCTGCGATGTCTTTGAGTGAAATCGCCTCGGATGTAGGCGGTTCATCAGGTCGCACCGTGAAGCTGTACGCGACAGATGGATCTGTGACCGTTCGTCAGGCAGGTAGGCCAGAGGATGTGCTTGTGGTGCTGTCCGGCCTGGGCGGTTTGGCCAAAGCCGCATAGTACTTGCATCATTTAGCTAGCAGGAGACCGGTTGTATGAAAAGGGTACTCGCCGTAGATGATTCCGCCTTCGTAAGAAAGCTCATCAGAGAGATACTGGATTCATCCGGTGAGTTCACGGTAGTGGATACCGCGCGCAACGGCGTGGAGGCCATGGCGAAACTTGAGAAGGTGCAGCCCGATATCATAACCCTTGATATTGAAATGCCGGAAATGAACGGGCTGGAGACGCTGGCACAGATCATGAAGGTGAGACCCACGCCGGTGGTCATGCTCAGTTCCCTTACCACAAAGGGCGCTGAGATTTCCATAGCCGCCCTCGGGCTGGGAGCGGTGGACGTGGTGGCAAAACCAATCGCGCACGGCCTCCCTCAGTTAAGAGACATCGCCGATGACCTTCTGCGGACGCTCAGATACGCGGCAACCGTAGATGTGAGCAAACTTGCCAAGCAGAATGATGCTTACAATGTATCTGCGGCCACGGTTATCGCCCGCGCCCCCCGTATGCATTCAGACGTCCTCCCCGTGGTAGTCATAGCTGCTTCCACCGGCGGCCCCAGAGCGCTCAGATATCTGGTCTCCAAACTGGATACCGCCCGAAGCGCCTTCTATGTCATAGTCCAGCATCTGCCAGCTGGGTTCACGGCCATGTTTGCCAAGGACCTCAATACCCTCACCCCTCTGAACGTCCGCGAGGCCGTGGATGGCGATTTGCCGATGCCGGATACCATACTGGTTGCGCCCGGCGGACGACACTCCGCATTCATGAAGGGCGGCAGGTTGACCCTAACGGACGACCCGCCGCTTTGGGGAGTGCGACCGGCTGCGGACATCACCATGGTATCGGCGGGCAACGTGTTCCGCCAGCGCGGCATAGGCGTGGTGCTCACGGGGATGGGTAAGGACGGCGCTCACGGACTGGGCATAATGAAAGCGAACGGCGGGCGCACATTCGCTGAGCATGAATCAACCAGCCTGATCTACGGTATGCCCAAGGCAGCTATGGATTCCGGGGCCGCACAGAGGGCTGTTCCGCTTGAGGAGATGCCGGCAGCCATAGCGCTTGCTATGGAGAAGACCATCGCCGGGATTGCCGCCTGACCCCCCCACCCCATTATCTCGTGTAAGGATTGTCCTCAGTGGCGATCCCGAATGCGATAGGGACGGGGCTACTAAGCCTTGTGCCCTTCGCCAAACGCTCCGCCGGTGGGCGTCATCATGCTCACCGTCTGCAATATCTGTTCCAGTTCTTCTGCCGGTACAGGTCTGCCTACGAAATAGCCCTGCATCTCATCGCAACCCATCGCTCGCAAGCAGTTCAATTGCTCCAGGGTTTCCACGCCTTCTGCCACTACAGTCAGATTCATGCTGTGCGCCATTGCCACAATGGCCTGAGCTATTGCGGAATCATCCGATTGAGTGGTGATGTTCTGCACGAAAGACCTATCTATCTTGACTGTATCTATGGGAAAATGCTTGAGATGGCTGAGGGCCGAGTACCCCGTGCCGAAGTCATCAAGCGATATATGCACACCCATGTCCTTTAGTGTGCCAAGCACTTTCACGGCATGTTCGGGATTCATCATCAGGGTGCTCTCAGTCAGCTCCAGATCCAGATACTCCGGTTGAAGGCCCGTCTCTTGAAGCGACCTGGACACCATGCCGACGATATCCGCAAGCTGGAACTGCCTACAAGAGACGTTGACTCCCATGCTGATCCTGGGCAGACCGGCGTCCTGCCACGCCTTGTTCTGCGTGCAAGCGGTCTTCAGCATCCACTCACCGATGGCCACTATCTGTCCGGTTTCTTCCGCCAGCGGGATGAACTGGGCCGGCGGTATCAGCTTCAAGTCAGGATGCATCCACCGCACCAGGGCCTCCGCGCCAAGGATTTCGCCTGTCTGCATGTGTATGCGCGGCTGGTAGTGGGCCAGCAACTCGTTGCGCTCGATGGCCTTGCGCAGGCTGTTCTCAAGTGTCATGCGTTCCATGGCAGCCACGTTCAGCGCTTCAGTATAGAAACGGAAGGTGTTTCTGCCGCTTTCCTTTGCGTGGTACATGGCTGTATCCGCTGCCCGCACCAGGCTCTCCACATCGCTGCCGTCCTGTGGGAAAAGGCTTATTCCTATACTGGTGGTCAAATACATCTCGTGCCCGCTTATCATGAACGAATCTGACATGATCTCCAGGATTCGGCGCGCCGGAATGGAGGCATCGTCAATGTTCTTCACGTTTGGCATTATGAGCGTGAACTCGTCGCCGCCCATCCGCGCCACAGTATCCACATCTCTCAGTACTAGTTTCAGCCGTTCAGAGACTTGCTTGAGCAGCATATCACCAGCGTTGTGTCCCAGCGA
The DNA here is from genome assembly GCA_025358205.1 of Armatimonadota bacterium. Taxonomy (GTDB): domain Bacteria; phylum Armatimonadota; class UBA5829; order DTJY01; family DTJY01; genus JANYKG01. The sequence goes on along the minus strand of JANYKG010000061.1, from coordinate 4,442 downwards.
ATCGTTCACCAGCTTGAATCTGTCCAAGTCCAGGAACATTACTGCCAGACGGTCCCCATTGCGCCTGCAGTCAGACAGCCGCTGAGTCAGTCTATCACTGAAGAGCAGTCTATTCGGTAACCCGGTCAGCACATCATGATGCGCCAACTGGTTCAGTTCCGCCTCATACTGCTTCCTCTCGGTGATATCCCGTTTGATGGATATATAGTTCTCGATGGCGCCCATCTCGCTTCGGATAGGGGTTATTGTGGTGTCCTCCACCGAGATTGATCCATCCTTGCGCTTGCTGCTCAGTTCGCCGCACCATGACTGTCCTGAGGATAACGATTCTTCCGTGAGCCTATCCAGCGCCGCGTTGGAGTCAGGTGTACATAACATATGCCAGTCGCACCCTATGACTTCCGCGTATCGGTAACCGGTGCATCGTTCAAAAGCGGGATTCACAAACTCAATGATACCTGACGCACTGGTAATCATGATCTGATCACTGGCGGCATTCACAGCGGATATCTGCATGTACATGCTTGCGGCCGCCCGCTTGTGGTCGGTTATGTCCTTAACTACAGCCAAAAGCCTATATTGTCCACCGATCTCGGCGCGCTTCACATGGAACTCCGCCCACCTGATCTCTTCTCCATCTCTGCGGAGCGGCCACTCGAATACCTGCGGCCTGCCCGCAGCCGCCTCAACCAGTAGACGCAGAATGTTGTCGGATGTGTGAGGAGAGGTTCGCTTGCGGCCAAGCATCTCTATCAGAGTCTGCTGCCGTTGCGGCTGATAGTCTAACAACTGATAGGCTTTGTCATTCACTTCCAGAATAGAGAAGTCCTCTGTGTCGGCTAGAACTATCGCGTCGTTCACCGAGTCAAAGATGGCTCGATAGTTAGCCTCAGATGCCTTGAGCGCATCCTGTGCCCGATGCTGTTCTGTGATGTCTCGGATTATGCCCAAAAACTGCCCGTCGCCGGTTTGAGTGACACGCACTTCATAGCGCCGGACACCGCCTTCACTGCTCGGCCGTTCGTATTCGAAGCTCTCCAGGTTACCGCTCTCCATAGTCGCCGCGAGCGCATCCCTGAGGAGTTTGGCGGCTTCTGTGGGCAGTACATCCTCTATGGTCTTTCCCAACACTTCAGCAGACTCAGCCGCAAAGTGATGACCCTCTGCCATGTGGTGCTCCAGAAAAACACCGTCCGCGCTGATCAGAACCACGCTGTCCGGCAGGGCGGTCAGCATGGCCTGATTCCGACTTCGATAGCTTTGCAGGTTAGAGAGCAGCACATTCACGTCGGCGGCAAACTGAGAAACTTCGTCCGTGCCGCTAGCATCCACCCTTTCCGATAGGTCGCCATTCACGTTGATGTCCGACAGCCCCTTCTGGAGACGCTTGAGCCTTCGGATCAACATGCTCTCCGTGGTCAGGAAGCTAAGAATAGAAAACGCTATGCCTACGATGAAGAGCGCCAAGTCCATGACGTAAAGGCTGGTGATGCCTTGTTTGTGAATGCTGCGGTTCAGAGGAACACTCATCATTACTGTTTCGTGTCTGTAGACATCCTTCAGCACGATGCGCGCTATCATTGAATCGTCACTTTCGTAGTGTACATCCGCCTTCATTCCGTCAATCAATAACTTCGCATCGGCGCCGCCATCGAGAGGGCCGTCATGCGCAGCCAATGACGCTTTGGCCCGCAACATGCCTGATATCTCCGCATGTTCGGGGCTGTTTATGTATCGGCCAAAAATCAGTGTTCCACGAGATGGTCCGCTACGGTCGCTGGTCAGTACGGGATACGAACTCATCAGCATCAGTCCGTCCGGCAGAACCAGAAGGCCCGATGTACCATCGCGATTCAATAGAGGTGATCCTGGGGCGATCTTCATAATCACAGATCTGGCAGCCGGGATCAGCTTCCCGTTTCTGGGGTTGAAGCCCTGTGAGTAAATCACTCTCCCAGATGGATCTACAAACAGCATGACTGAAATCTTAAGGTTGACAAACGTTTCAGGCGTCACATTCGTTTTCTTGTAGCCGCTGTTCAGGTTATGCATGAAGGCGTATGTATCATCCCAAGCGGCCCAGTCTCTGACGACGGACTGCATGAGCCGTTGGGAAACCTGGAAAGCCTTGACTATGCCGTCAACCGATTCCCCCGCCTTGCTGAGTTCCAGATCATCAAAACTGCCGAGCAGAACCCTGCTTGCGGCAAAGTGTAAAGCCGCAAACAGTATAAGGAAAAGCGCAAAGCTGACTAGGGCTACCCTTACCCGTAATGACATGAAACAGGTTCTCTCCATGAAATAATTAGATGTTCTTGACGCGTAGTCGCACGCATTCGGACATGCACTCATTCCGGTAGAATGAGCGTACATGCGCGAAGACCTGTAATATTATCGGTCGTTGCCTCGCCAAATAGCAGGCCTGACGCAGGCTATTTGGCCACTCCGCGCATAGGAAACACCTGATGATGGATGGGAATAGTCCGATAATAAAGGCGAAGGCGATTATCTGGGTGAAGCACACGTTATCTGCTTTGTTATTGGTTGATTTACCAACCGTCCCACCGTTTCCAGAGCCGATCGGTATGGATACGGCGGGCATATCGGTGATGGAGGGCAAGAAATGCCAAAGCTGGGTCTGATGCACAAGATGTGCGTGCTGACTTGCACGCTCGTGCTCCTGATGACCGCGCCGTTGTGCGCGGATGTGACCATCCACGGCAAGGTGAGGGTTTGGAGCCCCATTGTCAACAACTACGTGCCGCTGCGTCAGGCACGAGTCCGCATAGTTCTCTGGGAATTCGAGGACTGGGACACTCTTGACCTCGAAACCTGGACGAACGACAACGGCGACTACAGCGATACCAAAGGCAATCCCTGGTGGCGATCCGGTTACAACGTCTTCATCAAAGCGTTTGCTGAGACCGACAGGCTGGAGGTGCAGGACACGATTCCCCAGGTTGACGGCTACCAAGCCTACTCGCAACAGATCTGGGCGCCGGAGAACGACTCGAGAGAGATCAACCTCGACATCGGTGGGCCGCGCTCCAACGTGACCGGATACAGGTGCGGCGGCACATCGTGCTTCGGGAATGCCGACGACCAATCGAGACAGAACGGCGAGCGCGCGTTCTGGATATGCCACGAGATGACCGACCACGTGCAGTGGATGATGGCGAACACGGCGATTCCCACCAGGTATTTCGAAGAAAAGGAATGCGCCTTCCCGTACAACGATGATGCCACGGCCAACTTCAGCTACACGTGGGATGCGGTCTACATTCCGGATGCCACGTTCGGCGGCAGCCTCGAATATCAATCCCATACTTTCCGCCATGAGCTTGGACACGGTCTGATGCTGGACGCCTATGGAGCGCTAGACATACCTGGTTCGGGGTCGGGGCCGAGTCATACCTTCTGGGATCCAATGGGCAACAATGAGAGCGCATGGAAAGAGGGTAGTTCCGATTTCTTTGCGGACTGGACGTTCAACCAAGCCTATGGACGCCCTGCCGATGATGTGGTATCCATCCGCAATCCCGCCAGAGACGCTTCTTTCGCTGCTCATCCCGGCAACCGGGAGACCATTGAAGCGGAAGTGGACGGCGCGCTTTGGCTGCTCACCGATCCCAAGGGATGGAAGGAGCGCCTGATACAGGTACCCGGCCGCCCTGAACCTAACATGTGGTACGATGCTTTCGAAGATCCCAGACTCGCAGATTTCTGGCCGATCTTCGAGAGTGATGAGCCTGCCAGATTCACCGACATGGGCGGGGAGGACTCCGACACTTACGTCAACCATCTCATCGAGAAATATCCCGGCAACAAATACGATCTGAAGGTTCTGTTGGCTCAGCGCGGCATTGAGATATGGGGCGGCGAACACGCACCCACCATCGAGTACAATGGACCGATTACCTGGAACGGGCCGGACTGCACGATACCGGTCTACCTTACAGAGCGGGACGAACTCGATCTGGGACACATGACCGTGGAGGTCTACGTGAACGGCGCGAGGGTTCTGCAGCAGGCGGTCCCGAGCACGGGCTGGGAGCACGATGGTACTGGAAGGTTTTGGGTGTGGAAGCAGCCGTTCGAGTACGTCTACCACCACATCGCGCCCAGGCCGGGACATGTGTCCGGTACCGCACAAAGGAACCCGCGGATAAAGATAATACTCGATGACGGAATGGATTACGGCGACCGAACCGAAACGCTGAATCCTCCTGCCGGTGCGCAGATTGACGATCTGCGGTGCAATGTCTGGCACGCGGTTGTGAAGAACGCGGGCTTTGGTGAAATGAAGAACATAGGCGTCAACGTCGGACTCGGCGGCGCGAAACCGACCGTGCATCTCGGTCCGTGGACGATAGCAGGTTCAAGCCGGTACACCTGGGAAGGTGACTTGCAGGTGTTCCGTATGACCGGCGGAACCGTGCCTG
>JANYKG010000012.1 GCA_025358205.1 Armatimonadota bacterium | reverse complement strand
CCCAGGCCTTCTCGAAGTCTGCCCGCTTCTTGGAAAGGATGATGTTCCCTTCGCGGTCCTCAGACTCCATGACCATGACTTTCACGGTATCGCCAACGGAAACCACTTCCTCAGGGGAGTCAATGCGCTGTGCTGACAGCTCGCCCGGACGGATAATACCTTCCGACTTCTGGCCGACATCAACCAGCACGCCATCCTTATCGATATGAACAACCACTCCCTCAACCAGATCGCCTCTGGACAAACCCTTGAACGAGTCCGAGTAGTGAACATCCGGTTTGGCCTCAGGCTCAACCGGAGCCTGCTCCACTTCCGTTTCGACCACCGGTTCCGTGACTTCGACGGTCGGCTCTGCTTCAGCAACTACCTCCGTCTCTACCTCGGCCACTACTTCCACTTCGGCTTCCTGGACCGGCTCTTCCTGCTCAGGAGCAGTAGCCTCCACAGATTGTTCTAGTTCGTTCTTTTCGTCAGTCATAGCACAATACTCCTCTCTGAAATGAGCAGACGATAGGTCCGCCCTTGCCGCCAGCACTGCTGTACGGTCCAACCTTTCGGACGTGCATACGCGCGTCCAGCGGGTCTCGTCGCCGCCGAGTGGTTTCCCGTGGGTTACCATTGAACTCTCAACGACGACAGCCGGAACTGAAACCGGTTCCAGCCCGAAAATCGAACGACTGGTATTATATCACATTGCTTCGGGAATCACCAGTACAAATTGCGATGATTTGGGAGAAAAACTCTACTTATGTGTCAAAACTGGGAGAACATATCCGTTTGCACAGGTTCGCGAGGCAGGTTTTTCAGAAGCGAGGCGAATCTGAGTTCCGTAAACAACTCTCGCAACTTGACTGAATCCGGGCCTTTGAATGCACTTCGAGAGAGTTCGATGTCCATGTCCATGTCCGTTACTATCGTGGCCAATCGCTTGGACATCCGGGCGATATCCAAGTTGTTCAGGATGATCTCTCTGATTCGCACAGGTTCTATGTCGGCGGCATGTTCTATCAGACAATCTAGCGTTTGATACTTCTGGAGTAGGGTTACTGCCGTCTTCGGCCCAATGCCAGGTACGCCTGGAATGTTGTCAGACGTATCGCCAATGAGCGCCTTGTAGTCCGGAAACTGATCCGGCCTCAGTCCAAACTCCCGTTCCACGTTCTCCGCGTCGTAAAGAAAGGTTTCTGACACGCCCTTAATGGTCCGCATAACGCGCACAGTCTTCCCGTCTATAAGCTGCAGCGCATCCATATCGCCGGTGACTATCACTACATCATAGCCTTCCGATGCGCCACGGCACGCCAAGGTTCCAATGATATCATCAGCCTCGAAACCCTCGACTTGCAGAACCGGCGCGTTGAACGCTTCTGCCATTCGCCTGGCGAGCGGCGCCTGTGCTATCAGGTCGTCGGGAGTAGGCTTTCGGTGAGCTTTGTACTGCTCAAACTCAATATGCCGAAAAGTCTTTACCGGAGCGTCGAACGCGCACAACAGCACATACGGCTTCTCTTCCTGTATCAGCCTGAGCATCATCCGCGCAAAGCCGTAGAGCGCGTTCGTCGGTTGGTTATCCAGTGTGGAAAAATGCGGCAGCGCGAAGAATGCCCGGTAGAGTAAGCTGTTGCCGTCTATGAGTACCAGTTTCCGTTTGTCCGACACGCGTGGCCACCGAGCCTTCCTATCGCAATTGCGGATATCGTCCATCGGCCAGCAGTGTCTGTGCCAATCTGCTCAACGCGTCCATTCGCTTCAGCCATTCCGGAAGACTGGCCTGCGAATCACCAACAAGCATGTCAAAAACACCCTTGTCTCGTCCATATTCCACTACATCAAAGTCGCCCATTATCCCGGCGTCCCCGGCAGCAGCCTTCAGCGCATCTTGCAACGACCCTATCTTGTCCACCAACTTAAGCTTCACCGCCTGACGACCGGTAAATACCCGTCCATCGGCCATCTTTCGCACGTCGGCTGCCGGTATCTTCCGTCCATGGCTGACATCAACGATGAACTGGTCGTAAACATCGTTCACGAGAACTTGGAGTATCTGTTTTTCTTCATTGGTCATCGGTCTGCTGCTAGAGCCAATATCCTTGTACGGGCCGGTCTTCACAGCGCCCATCTTCACGCCAATTTTATCATACAACTCGTGCATGTCGGATGTGGAGAGTATTACGCCTATGCTTCCAGTCAAAGTAGCCTGATCCGCCAGAATCCTGTCCGCGGCGGCTGCCACGTAATACCCACCCGATGCGGCCACATCGCCCATGGAGATCGTGACCTTCTTGCCCTCACGCCGCACTTTCTGTATCTCCTGGTAAATCTCTTGACTGCCTGCCGCGCTGCCGCCGGGACTGTTGATGCGAATGACCGCTGACTTCAGGCTCTTGTCCTTCCGAAAGCTTTCCAACTCGTCCACAATACGCTCTGCACCCGCAGAAGAACCGCCCATAAAACCGGATGATCCCCTGTCGGATGTGATCACACCTTCAATCCTGAACAGCGCGACCTCGTTCTTGCTCAAAGAGAATGGTGATCCGCCGTCTCTCAGCAGCATCACAACGCCGGCTACACCAGCCAGCAGTGCCGGTATCACAATGAAAACGCAGACCAGTACCAGAATGACAACGGTATTCCGATTCATTTGGGTAGCCTCCATGTTGACAAATGCCGGATCATGTCTTATACTTTTGCGTGTGCCGGAGTGGCGGAATTGGCAGACGCGCTGGACTCAAAATCCAGAGAGGGCAACCTCGTGTCGGTTCGACCCCGACCTTCGGCACCACCCCTATTCTCTCGCCCACCCTATCGAGAAGTCCTACAAATTGCTCACGAACTTGTTCTTGTCGTCCACGAGTACCATCTGCGGTGTGATCTCTTCATCAGTCAGTGCAAATGCCACTATGATCACCAAGTCGCCGGGTTTTGCGAGATGAGCAGCGGCGCCGTTAATGCAGATGACGCCTGACAAACGCTCGCCTGGAATGGCATAGGTCTCAAAACGGTTTCCATCCGCGACGTTCCACACGTGAACTTTCTCACCGTTCCGAATGCCTGACCGTTCCATCAGGTCTTCGTCAATGGTGATACTGCCAATATAGTTCACATCCGCATCGGTAACCGTGGCTCTATGTATTTTGCTCTTACAGATACTCAACAACTGCATAACACGTTCCTTGCGCTTTTACTCGTGAAAGTATACCAGCCTGGGCCGTTCTCACGCAAGGTATTTCGCGATGTAATTGCGCGTTTTGTACTCTTCCACCATCATCGCGTCGAGCGGGTAGACACCGAACTCATGCGCGGCCTCGACCATAGTACGATAGTTATCAGGTGTCACGCCCGGATGAATGCTGTTGCTCGACGCCATGATGTGACCACCACCTACCGATGCTTTCGCGATGGTCTCCTTTACCGCATCCACCACATCCTCACGGCTCCCGTGTGTGAGTACCTCTGTGCAGTCCACATTTCCGACAAGCGCGATTCGGTGACCGTACTTTTCTTTCACCTTGCCGATATCCATGCCGGCAATCGGCTCAATAGGATCAAGAGCATCAATTCCGCAGTCTACAATAGAATCTATGATTGGCCAAAGGAAGCCGTCCGTATGCTTGACGAACGGCGCTCCGCACTCGTGAGCAGCATCCACCATCTCTTTAATGTATGGAACGCAAAACTCGTCAAAGAATCCAGGCGACATCAGTGGCGCCGTCTTGAAGGCATAGTCATCACCTGAGACGATCACATCCACGCCTTCAGCTATAGCACGCTTCAGCACTGCTTTCTTGTAGTCAACAACCATTCTTGCCAGCCTGTGCGCGATCTCCGGAGCCTCAAGATAAGCCATGAAAAGGTTGTCCATGCCGAAGAGATAGTGAGAAAACTCGAAGCCTTCGTGACAGCAGAGAGTGATAGCCTTCTCGCCCTTGAAACGAGTGACAGCCTCCTTCACCCGATCGAGCCGCCAGTCCGCGTTGGGATCAGGCGCGCGATAAGTATCCAAGTCGGACATGGATTTGATTGGGCATTCAACTGGATAAGTAAGGCCGTAGTCCCCTACTCCCCAGACAATACCCCATTCGTCCTTGATGTGGCCGTTACCTAAATCCTCGGTCTTCTGGTTCTCAAAGATAGTGACAGCATCCAGCCCCAACTTTTCTGCCAGGCCGAAGTAGCCAATGTTACCGTATATGCCGGACAGCGTTGGTTCGTTGATGATAAGCTCCCAAACGGGAACCCGATCCGGTTGCTCGCGCCGCAATGCCGTCAAAAATCGCTCTCTTCCGGTCAATACTCTATCCCCTTTCGCATTTTGCATCCCTCCGCAGCGTGATGCTTGATCTCGCGCATTTCGGTAACCAGATCGGCATTCTCAACTAACCACTCCGGTGCATTTCGCCCGGTAAGCACAATCTCAATATCATCCGGTCTACCCGATAGGAAGACAAGCATCTCCTCTCGGTCTATGTGGTCATAGTGTAGAACCATGTTGATTTCATCCAGAACAACCATGTCATATTTGCCTGAATTCAATAACGCACAGGCCTCATCAAACGCGTGTCTGCAATCCTCACGAATCTGTGGACAGTCACGTTGATTAACCGTGGGGTCATATGGAGTACAGAAGCCGAACACGTCTATTCCAAGACTCTTCGCAGCATGAAGTTCACCGGAATCGTTCGGCTTGAGGAACCGAACGACAGCCACCCGCAAGCCTTGACCCACTGCCCGCATCGCCTGCCCCCAGGCTGCGGTGGTTTTCCCCTTGCCATTTCCCGTATAAACTTGAACAATGCCATGAGTGGACGCCATTCAACACCGCCCGCGATGCGTCAAAGATACTTCTCGAATCGTATTTCCTTTAACTTATCCACGAGCTTCTTAACATCCTGCGCGCGGTCGTTCTTGCAGATCAACAAGGCATCGTCCGTATCCACAATAATCAGGTCGTCAACCCCGATTGTGGCGATAATCTTACCCTCAGCGCCGATGACAAGGCAACCGTGCGTGTCCAACCCGATGTGCGAGGCCTGAACTGCGTTTCCATGCTCATCTTTTCCTGCTATGGCAGATACTGTAGCCCAACTGCCTATGTCGTTCCACTCAAAATCGCCGGGAATGACCAGTGTATCGTCCAGTTTTTCCATTATCCCGTAGTCAACGGATACTCGATCCATCTGCTTGTACTCCGAATCAACCACATCGTGTTCCTGCGGAGTGCCTAATGCAGCTTTGATACGCATTAGGCGCTCGAAAGTCTCCGGCAGATGCTTCTCGTAGAGACCGAGGACCGTAGGTATGCTCCACACAAACATTCCGCTGTTCCACAGATATCTGCCGGACTCCACATACTTCTCAGCCGTGGCGCGGTCAGGCTTCTCGACGAACTTAGACACCCGAAACGCTTCTCGTCCGCCTGCGGTCCCGACAGACTCACCCATCTCGATGTATCCATAGCCGGTCTCTGGGCCTGTGGGTCGAATACCGATAGTAACCACATGTCCTTGTTCAGCAAGCTTTTCAGCCGCATGCACTACCCCGGAGAATTTGCCTTCCTTGCCAATGAAGTGATCCGATGCGAATATGCCCATGACGGCATTGGGATCAACAGCGCTAAGGTAGACCGCAGCCAGACCGATGCACGCGGCTGTATCGCGCCTGTAGGGATCCACAAGCACCCGACCAGCCATGTCCGGCATTACACCGGTTATCGCCGATTTCTGATGAGAATTTGTGATAATATAGACTTGATTATCACCAACAATCCGTTGCAGGCGTTCCGTCATTTCCTGAACCAGCGGTTTTACACCCGCCAGTGCATGCATTTGTTTCGGATGGGTTTCTCTAGACTTCGGCCAGAGCCTGGTTCCTCCGCCTCCTGCCATTACTACTGCAAACATGCTTGCGACTCCTTTTTATGATTCAACCGCTGCGCGGGTTACACAGCGGTTGCTTTGTCTTGAGCCTTACCAATCTTGTCGGTGGGCAATTCTATCACGAATCGACCATCATCTCAACCGGCGAGCGCCTAAGCTCCGGCGGCTGGAGCAACAGAAGGCACATGCCCCTGCGAAATGCCCATGATATCGGCGCCAAAGATGGGGTCAGATCCGAACAGACGATCCAGTCCTGTGATCTCTAATATCCGATTAACTCGTCTATTGCGGCTGGATAAAACCAACTCGACATTCTGATCTCTAGCCAGTACCCAGATGTGTACGAGAGCCGCCAGTCCTGCGCTGTCTATGTAGTCAAGCTTGTCCACATTTACTACCATCTTGTGCGTGCCGGCCACGCTGGATTCACCGAGATTTCTAAGCTGTTCGCAAGTATACGCGTCTAGTTCTCCAGCCAACACCAGTATTCTAGTGCTGCTGCATTCATGAACATCAACGCGAAGGGTATCAGCACTCATGTAACAACCTCCTATCTTGTAGCAACAACGGATGCGCGGCGAACTGCGGATGGCGTGCAACTACTGGAGGTGTGCCGGCGATGATGTTTTGGTGAGCATTCATGAACTCCAGTCAGTTGCATCTGCAATTTACCCGGAGCCAGTCAATCCAAAACGCGAAAGTAGAACTAGCAGCAGCGGATAAAGTCGTTTCCGGTTCTCGCTTGCAGTCTTGCCGCCATACTTCGCCGAGCAGCTTGGCCGTATCAGAGTGTGATATGACCTGCGCGTCTCTCCTAGCCTGACGCCAAGACCTTTGCGCGAACTCACTAAGGGCTTTATCCTACAGTTGATGGTCGTCTTCAGGTTCCACGTGGGTCACCACGGTGGTGAAGGCAAACTCCTCTCGAATCTGATCCTCAATTTCCTCTGCGATAGCATGTGCGGCTGTAAGGGTCATATCAACCGGCATCAGCAGGTGAACATCCACGTGCCTGTGAGCGCCCGACTTTCGAGTTCGCAGTTTGTGATGTGCCACGATCCGTTCGTCCGAGTCTATGATAGTCGCGATTCGCTCGATCTCGTCCAGGGGAAGCTGTTGGTCGAGCAGCGGCCCGACTGCTTTCATGGATATCTGTATGCCTACCCATCCAATCCACAGAGCGACTGCAAAAGCCAGAATCTGGTCCACAATCACCAGGTGCGTGATCTTCACCACAATCAAACCCGCGAAGACGCCAAGTGATGTGTATACATCCAAACGAAGATGATGGGCGTCGGCTTCAAGCGCAATGGAGTCGGTCTGTTTCGCCACTTTGAATAGATTCGCAGAGACAATCCAGTTCAACACAGCAGAAACGACCATGATGGCTATACCCAGGTTAAGATTCACCAGTTCGCCGCCGTGCAGGTATTTCTGAATAGCTTCATACGCAATGTACACTGCGGCGAGTATTATCAACAACGCCTCAACTGTACCTGAGATGTTCTCGTACTTTCCATGACCGTAAGCATGGGTTTCGTCCGGCGGACGATCTGCAACTCGAACCGCGAAATACGCGATCAGCGCTGCCACAAGGTCAATGCCGGAATGAATGCCCTCTGCGATAATACTGACTGAGCCGGTAACAAATCCTATCGCCAACTTCGACCCGACAAGTATGGTGTTCGAGATTACAGACAGTTTTGCTACACCCATTTTCAATGAAGTCTGAGACATTTGTCCTCCAAAAACAAAAAGACCCATGGAACTTACAAAAAGTAGTCCCACAGGTCTCACCTGCTGCTTTTAAGCCCGGCACCATCCGTCGTGGCGGATCGCCTGATCTATCATTAACGCGCAACTATTCAGTTACTATACGCTAAGCCGGAGTGCCGACTAACCAGATTATACCTAAGCGCGTGAGTGATGTCAATACTCGGATGCAATCGCAGATTTGCCGATTCCAAAGCGCCACTCGCGGCTACCGATCTTCAGCAAACCGGACGTATCTGAGTCAATGTTGATGCTGTCTTTTTTCTTCGTAATGCTGATATTACACGGAATGTTGAACGAATCCTCGGCCTGAATGTCGTATATCCGCAACTGCTGCCCTGATTTGAATACCGACGCATCTGGAACCTGAATGATCCGCTTGCCGTCAGCCGCTTTCACATTGTCAATTGCCGACCTTGCCCCGTCACCGGATACCACGAGCTTGCCGATGAAGTAACCTGTGTCCAGAGCCTGACATGACCGGGACATCTCCAAAGGAACCAGGTTGTCCACGTCCTGAGTTCCTGCTTCCGCGCTCTTCCCAACATAACCGCTTCCTAAAATCAATGTGCCGGTGTCAAGGGCTATCAACGATTCGCCGTTCTGTACGCGGACACTCTTGATCTTATAGTACGATGAATGGCCGTATGCAGGTCGGTTTATGTAGATGCCTTTTCCGGTCAGCGATCCATCCGTCGGCAATTTGCGATTCACCACGGCAGCACAGTTCTCGTAGTCAACGGACGTGATCTGTCCCCAATAAGAACTCTGATCAGCGTCAATCTGAACGCCGACTACGGACATGTGCTTTGTGCCGGCCAGCATCGCGCTCTCCAACTCCGCCGCGCCGAACCTGCAGAAAGCAAAGCGCCCGCGGAATTCGCTACCATCATCAAGTGCATACATGTTCTGTCCACTTAGTGAAGAGAAAACGTAGTCCGTGCGCCCATCAACTAGATTGATCTTGACCGCCGATGGCGAGCCATCTATGATTTCTGCTCCTAACCGTTCAACCCCCATAACGGGATTCTTCCCATCATTTGGCTGCAAGATGCTTGTGTAGGTAGAGTTCAGATCCTTGCCTTTGCGTCTGAGAATGGTGAAATTCGCATGAGGTAGTTTCTGCAGTATGCCCGGCCCCTTCGCAGTAATCACCTCGCAACCCTTCGGCGGCAGCAAGTCAATGCGCAGTTTTTCGCCTGATTGCTGGTTCACGGTCCACGTGGCGCTCAACGGTTTCTCCTCAGGCCCACGCCGAACGCCGTAGAGAAAACCATAGCCGTTCCCGGGCGGTGCAACCCAGTACGGCCCTTTGTCCGCCTGACCATTGATATCGCCGTCCGTGCCGACCTTGGTACCCCATTCATAGTCCGGGCTTGCCACGCTACCCGGCTGCTGCTCACTCATCGCCGCACCCTCAACGTCCATCGTGTCACCCAGTGCGTGCCAAAGAAGATCGTGAGTATTCCCTCCGTTTACTCGGAAAATGTCCACAAGATATGAATGCTTTGAGTCAGTGTTTATGAGGGCAAGTGTCCGTCTGTATAATTTCACACCCTCAGACTTATACGCATTGTCGCTCGACAACTCCGCCATCTTAACGACGTCGCCTGCAGCGAATAGCTCTGCGCTGCCTCCGGATGGCCCGGCATCCAACTGATTCTTCTCGTTCACCATCACAAGGTTGTGGCTACCTGTCTCGTGCGCCCAGCCCGTCTGCACATGCGCGCTGCCGAGACTGTATCCAAAGTCATAAGTCAGTTCTCTACCCAACGCGAAGAAGTTCAGATTGAGATCATCCCTGTGCCCGTGGGTGACGGACGGCCCGTAACGAACAAAAGCCGCTCTGGCGGTCTCGCCGGCGCCCGACCTCAGGATTGCCAGACCCTTCCCGTCGAGCAGAGTGGACTCACTGGGGACTGCTTCACCCTTCACCTTCTGCTTCGCGATAGGCTCAGCGTGGTACAGAAGCCAGCTCTTGAATAGCCCCGTCGTCTCATTGCGAAAGCTCTCTACATCACCGCCGCTCAACTCATTCAGCGCATCGGCCCATTTCGTTCTTGCCCCTGCATCCCCGGCCCGAGCGTACATGTGCTCCGCATTCATAAACGCGAGCCTCATATCTGCGCTGATCTGCGATCCTTTCTGCACATCCGGGCCGGAATCGCCATACCTCGGTACGTGCCCCGCACAGATCACATCCAGCGAACCCTGAACCAAAGCCTTCGAGAACTTGGGGGTCTCATAAAGGTTAATGCCCTGGCGATATTTGTCGCTCCGGTAGTTGATGAGCATCTCAGCCATGTCGCGATACAATCCGACGGCATGTTCGGAGTACATGTTCGACGTTTCATAATACTGGCCGTCGTGATGAATGTTGTTCTCGATCTGGTTCACAATGGAGTATGGCCCGGACACCGACCAGTCAATATAGTCCGGCATGTTCAGTGCCAGTCCGACGCTCATCACCCCGCGAACGTAGTCTGCCTCGCCATTAGTAAGTCCGTATAGTCCGCTGTTGCCGTGATCGTAACACCACTTCGCGCCGTCTTTCAGTATGCGCTCTTCTATGCTCTTCCGAATTGTGGATTCACCTGCCATTGATGCAGCATCCAGCGATGGGCTGTTGTAGAGCAGATCGTAGTATTTGGCAAAAAAGACCAGCACCCTGGCCACCTGGTACTCCGTGCGCTCGAATCGTCCGCCCGGATGGCGCGGGTAGTCTATCGAGCCGACGGTGCATGTGGGGTATATCTTCGCGATGGCATCAAAAACAGCGGCGGCGGCGTGCGCGTATTTCTCATCGCCGGTCAACGAGTATATGGTAGAGAGATCATCAAGCGTCGTGAGCGTGAGGGTCTGAGCGACGAACGAGTTGTAGCAGGCGACGAAGTAGTAGGTCCTGCCTGAAGCCGCATCGTACCAGCCCTTGCCGTCGTCCGGGTGTTCAGCATCCGGGAACACGCGCTTGCAGTTCAGACATGTGACCTTGCAGGGGTTCTCAAAGGAGCAGATGTCGCCGACGCCCCACAGCGGCCAAGATGCCTTGCAGACCGGACACCCGGCGAACCCATATGCGAACAGCGACGCGGGCGGAGGGAGCAGAGCGCGTATATCGGCATCCGACTTCTCAGTCCACTTGTCTGCACGAGCCTCCACTTCGTCGAAGTACCTCTTCGCCCACGGAAACCGCTTGACGTTCTGTTGTGCCCGGATGACATCCTGTGAAGTCAGATACAGATGAGGATGCGCACGCTCTGCTGCCATTGCCGATTGCCCTCCGTATGCATGAAGGCCCAGGACGATAAGAACACCTACTGCCAGTCTATGCATTGTTGAACCCCTTTGTTCAGAAATCTGTCACTTCAGCAACTGCCGTACACTCGGATCTGCGTTGAGCGCCGCGAGCGCTTCAGGAGTGCCGACATCCGACCAAAATCCCCCCTGCGGTATGAACATGCACCGCACGTCTTCGCGCTTACTCAGCAACTCCTCAACACCGGCGGTAAACTCAACTTCACCACGCGGAGAAAGACCGCAGGCGCGCATGCCCCCAAATATCTCCCGCCCGCACACGAACAGCCCGGCCTGGTTCCAGTTGCTCGGCGCAGATCCGAGTGGCGGCTTCTCGTAAATCGCGACGATACGATCATCTTCCGTGACCACAGACGCCCCGGCGCTGGGATCATCCATCCAGTTGAGGGCGCTGCGAAGTGGACTGCTGTGGGCCGCATGCAGTTCCTGGATTCGAAGGTAGTTCTCAGGCGCCATCAGCACGTCACCCCACAGCAAGAGGAACGGTTCATCGCCAACAACATCTTCCACAGACAACACCGCCGCACCGGTTCCTGCGATCTCGTGTTGCTCCACGTAGCTGATGTTCATACCGCAAGCCGAACCATCGCCGTATGCCGCGCGTATGCGGTCGCCCAGGTAGCGCACCACCACGATAACATCGGTTACTCCCGCCCACTTCAAGCCCCGCAGGAGATACTCGATAATCGGTGTTCCATCGACAGTAAGCAGAGGTTTTGGGGTATCCGCTGTCAGAGGCATCAGCCGCCTACCACGACCCGCCGCAACAATTACAGCCAGCATCAGGAGTTATCCTCCACTCGCGCACCAGTATCAACTACCACCTTGTACGCCTTACCGCCGACTCGTTCCATCGCCTCGCACACCTCGTCCTGTCTGCCGGGAGCATACGCAAACATACACCCGCCGCCGCCTGAGCCGTTCATCTTCGCACCCAATGCGCCGGCATGCAGGGACGCCTCGCACATACGATCCATCTTCTCGGTCGAAACGCCCACACCGTCCCGAAGTTGCTCGTGATGCAGAGTGAACAATTCACCCAGCCTGATGGGGTCTATCACTCCACCTTTGAGCATCTGTACGGCCTCGATGCGAATGTCGCGGTTAATCAAGTTCGCCCGAAGCATCTTACTCATGCGTTCAGGAAGCTTGTCCACCAATGGCATGATCTCGGCGGACGGGGTGGTCTGCAGATCAAACCCAGGAAATGCATTCTCAAGCAGTTTGATTCCTTCATTGGCCGCCGCACGCGAAACCCCCAGTATACCCAGCGTGTGCTTCTTCTCTTGAGAATCGCCGAGGACAAACCCGGTCAAGTTCACATCCAGGTACTCAGCGGAGTAAGGCGGACGAGTATCTATGAACACCACGTTGCCCATCGAGGATGTGTATTGGTCCATCATGCCGCCCGGCTCATCAAACTCCACCACTTCGGAACTATGCGCCAGACACGCCAGCTTGTGCCGTGAGAAACCCTCCCACTGCCCAGCGGCGTTCAGCAGAAACGTCAGCCATGCGACGATCATCGCGGAGGAACTGGAGACGCCGGCGTTGATGGGTATCGTGCTCGTCATCCGGCAGTCAAAACCAGTGGATAAATCCCAACCCTCTCGGCGCAACACATTCACGCAAGAACGCAGATAGTCGCGCTTCTTGCCATACACGATAGGCTTCGACAGGTTAATCTCATCGGATCTCCTGATGTCCGGCATGTCAATCCGAAAAATGGAATCCCGGCGCGGGGCGCCTTCTATGTAAAATCTCCGGTCAATGGCCGCAGCCACCACTGCCATATTCAGATAGTCCTGATGCTCGCCGAAAAGACATATCCGACCTGGAGCCGAAACACTCAACTTCTGCAAACTACTTGACCTCCTCGCCAAATATCAACCGACCAAATCTCTCCGGCGTGTTGAACGATCCATATGTAGGTGACCAGCACATGTTCTCCGCATTCGGGCCTTCCGTGGCGACCGCGCGCTCGCGGCAGAAATTCACCCGCCACACCGTTCCTGCTGTGGGTGTACCGAGTTTCAATGCGGACAATGGAATCGCCATTTCAGCGGTCCATGCGTCCGACTCCTTTGCCGCCGCGCACTGCCATTCGGGATTGAATGACACATCGTACCCGCGAGACTCGTACTTCGTGCCAATCGTATTCATGGCAAAATGGTAGTATTCTTGCTGTTTCCCGGCATCGAGGAACAACTCGGCGGAATCCTCATAGAAAACAGCGCCGTCATGCTCGGTGATCTTAGCTTTAATGTCAGCCATTCTGTCTTCATGCGCGCGATATGCGATGTATAGGTTCTTGGCATCGTAGGTTGCATACACTTCCGTCTTCTGCCCCACAGGTTTGCCCATAACGTTGTAGTCCATACCGACCTTCACGGCGGTCTGCCAAGCTGCGTCGTCCAACTTGCCGTCAACGATAGGCGGAATGGTGGTCATCGTCATCCGCGCTTCGGGAATCGGCTCTACCCGATCCGGTATGAACAGCGGCGGCGGTGTGGAAGCCACATAGCCAACTTCGCGCTTACGGTACCCGTCGTAGTCCGCTAGGCTCTTAGCGGTCTTTGCATCGGCCACAGCCGCGAATACTTCTACCGAGGATTCAGACAGCAGCCGCTGCTCGGACGAACGCTTGAGCCGCACCGAAGCGCTCAAAGGGTCTCTGATCGGCAGTTCAGCCTTCTCCCTGAACGGCCCATTCTGCAAGGCCTTCAAGCGATCTTTATCCAGGTAGGCGCTAGCAAACAGCGTGACACCATGAGCCGATGCCGCCCGCGCACAGTCTATCTCCTTCAGCATCGGCTCTGATCCCTTGAACTCAAGCAGTCCGATACCCGGTGCAATGAGCGCGGTATCCCCCACTCCCTCCAGGGTATTCAGAACTCGTTTGGTAAACTCCCTCTCGTTCGCCGTGTAGTCCATGGGCGCGAGGAAATCCACCCACTTGTTCGCAGACCAATGGCACCAGTCTTGGAGGTATTCTTTTCGCGCGCTGGCGGGATAGGATGCCACTGCCGCAGAAATCTGCAGTTCCGGGCGAATCTGCCTCAGCGTTTCACTGACCTCTTTGACAAAACTGTTCACCAGTTCTTCGCGCCAGAGAAACCACTCCGCCACCGGCCTTGTCAGAGGCTCTATGTCCAGCGGGTCAATACCGTGCTCACCCTTGAACATCTCACGCGCAAATGGTTCATAACCGTAGTCCGTGCTCGGATACCGCACATAGTCCAGTTCAATGCCGTCCACTGGGTACTTCTGTACCAGTTCCTCATAGGCTCGCAGCAGGAGATGCCGTACCGATTTCCTTGCCGGGGATACCCAGTAGCTGCCGTTCGAAGTGGCGTCTTTGCCGTCCTTATCAAGCATCGCCCAGTCAGGGTGATCGGGCAGAATCCCGCCCTTGTCCGCCGTGTAGCCAGCCCGAAAGACCCACACCCACGGATGAACCTCTATGCCGTTCTTGTGCGACTCATCCGTAATCACACCCAGCATATCCACACCGTTCCACAGGTCTTTCTGCTTCAGATACGAACTGGGATACGCCGAATATCCGTTGAAGATAACCTCGGGATGAATCATGTTGATTCCGGCGCGAGCGTACGAACGGATCATGTCCCGCATGCCGTCTTCCGTCTTCGGTATGCTATTCCTGTCCATCCACACAGCGCGAATCTCTACGGTACGAGACGGACTCATATCGTCGGATGCGCGCGCCACCGAGGTCAGTGCGGATAACATGCATATGAAGAACAGAACACGGCCCCATTGCCTTGTCATGGCATTACTCCGGTCGAAATTTGTGCAGGCACAAGTATAGTCTCGATCTGATCGAGGAGTCAAACGCCCTATGAACCGCAAACACCGCCAGTCAGGAAGGGCCTATGTCGCCCGGTCTTCATGGAAGGGGTCAACAGTCCGAGGATCAATGAGCATCGCGGTTGGTGCGACAGGAATACCTGCAAGCGGAGGCCAGCAGTATTTGCCATCGAACACCTCAGGGCCTCGGTCGAGATCTATCATGCGGGGATCGGCGTCGGGAAAAGCAGCCTGCCACTTCCTCATCTTTCTCTGCATAAGTCCCCTCGCCCATTCGCCATGAATATCGGTGGGTTCATATTCCTTCCTGGTCGGTGACCAGGCATACTCAGCGCCGCCGTAGATGCCTATCAGCTTCCCGGATATGTCGTTTGACTCCCATACACAGATGTTGACCCCTTCGCAGTTCGGCGACTCAATGGCTTCTCCGCACCATATCCTTGTGGCGCCGTAGTGCCCGTCAAAATGCAGTTGGCTCATTCCACCGCCCATCATGAACAGCGGCTTCCCCTCACCAGACAGGCCTGCAACTTTCTCTCTTATCGCCTCTTCTCGGCCTTCGAAATACATCCAAGGCTCTACGATCACTCTGTCGCGAATGTCTTCCGGGATAGGACGTCCGCCATGGTCGGCCCAAAGACGCATGGTGATCTTCTTGCCATGCTTCTGGGCCGCTTCCTGTACTGTTCGGTATAGGCGTGCAACATGGGCAGACGGCGAGTACTTGCCCGCATCCTCCTCTGATACGCTTGGCAGGAGCGCCCATATCGCCTCATCCAAGCCTACGTGGAAGACCCCCTCCCGCTCCATCACCGGCATGAACTCATCTATCATCTGCGCCAAGAGGACATACAACTCCTCACCGATGCCGAAGCTGAAGCCTTCCCACATTCCGGTTGCGCCGTAGAGGCGAGGGTAGTGGTACAAAACACTGCCTGCATGTCCCCAACACTCGAACTCCGGGACTACAGAGACATGGTACAGCCTGGCGTACTTGATGATCTCGCCATACTCCCCGATGCCGAGTGCCGCAGGATTCTCGCTGCCCAGCGGTAGGGAATTGAACCTGACACCATTCAACTGGTTATCAAAAAGATGGAGGTGCAGACTGTTCAGCTTCAGACGTGACATGATGCGGATTACCCGCCGGATGAGCGCTGTGGAGTATGGCGCACGTCCAATGTCCAGCATCACCGATCGAGTTCTGTAGTGCGGATAGTCCAAAATCCGTACGCATGGAATCGGTCCATCGCCAAGGGCCATTATCTGCAGCAGAGTCTGGACAGCATAGAACAAGCCTGCGCAGTCATTACCAACAAGGTGAGCACCCTTCCCTTCCAGGGTCAGAACATATCCTTCGCGATGTCCGATCTCAGATGACGTACTGAGTTCTATGACGTAGTCGCTGTTCTCGCTTACAGATATCCGACAGATAGAGGGTAACTCATCCGAGAGCGTGTCTAGAGCATGCCGCGCTTCGTTGTCTGAGCACGCAAGACGGACGCTTTCCGGACGATCAAAGGAACCACCCAGGTCACATATATCTTTGGGCGTTGGCACCAAACACTCAAGCATTCTACAACTCCCGGTCCACGAATCGCACCATGAACAGCACAGTACGACCCATGTTACAGTCCCAGTCCCAGCAAGCGGTTGGCGTTCTGCCAGGTGATCTTCTCATACGCCGCCTTGGATATCTTACCGGTCGCGACGATCTCCCGAAGATAGTACGGCAGTGGCGTCTCATTCGTCGGCGCACAGATATCCGTGCCGAACAGCAGCTTGTCCTGGAACTCCTCCATGAACTCGTAGCCAAACTCCGGGTCGCGCGAGATGGCGTTGAAGCCACTGCCCGCGGACATATCGCCGTACATGTTCGGATACTTGCGCAGAAGCTCCGGGATGCGCCCCGGAATCACGCTGCCTTTGGGGTATCCATTCCGAGTCTGGTCGTTCACGTCCGCGCTGATCTCTCCCCAGAATGGCTGCGAGTGGCCGATAAGTATCAGTTCCGGGAATTTGCGCAGAGCAATCTCCAGTCGCGGCAGCCCGAGTTCGTCTATCAACCCATAGCAACCGCCTGAGCGCGGACCGATATGGAAGAGCAGAGGAAGTCCGGCCTTCTCAACATGCTTGAACATGTTCTGCACACGCGGATCATCGAAAGGCAGATTCGCTGTTATCTCCCCCACCCCTTTGCATCCCACTGACTTCCAGTATTCCAATAGCGGAGTGAAGTCAGCATCCGGGCTGTTCCTGATGTTGCGCGGGTCCAGGTTGCAGAATGGAATGAACCTATCCGGGTATCTGGCTGTGACATCGAGGATGTCGTCGGTACTCATCTGCTGGATCATATGCTCCGGGCTAACCAACGGAAGCAGAACCGCTTTGTCAATTCCCGCTCTATCAAGCATAAAGATGAGTTCTTCCGCGGTGGTATTGATCGTGCCGTCCGGGCGTGTAGGCGTCTTGCGGAGAGTAACGTGTGTGTGAATATCTATGAACATGGTGTGCCTCCGATGGTTAGTTCGACAAAGAAAGCAGGAAACCTTTTGGGTACAGAACTTCAACGGGGCAGCCCGACCTCCAACTTATCATTATGCGAATTGGAACTTTTCAGGGCCGTCGTAGGCGATATTTTACATTTATAGCGGTTTTGGCACGATTCTTGCACTACACACAAGTAAGAGCTTGCTCTGAAACTGCATTCAACGGGGGGAATCTTACGATGAGAAATGTTAGGCTCACTTGTTTGCTGGTTGTCATTGTGGCAATCGGTGTTTTCTCGGGAATCGCCGGGGCGGATGTCATTTACAGCAGCTTCGGAACTGGCGACAGCTTTCCGATTGATAGCGGAATACTGATAAAAGCGACCCAACAACTGGCAAGCAAGTTCACCGTCTCCGGTAACGACTATTCGTTCGATCAGCTAGAATTTGCTGCTGGGTATATCTATGAGATTAATTTAACTAATTTGTCATTACGAGCGGACAACACGGGTGTACCAGCCGACAGCGTCATGGAGACATTTCAAGTAAGTAATGTCCCGTCACCGTATGCCGGCAAGATGTCCTTGAACTCCGTGTCACATCCACTACTTCAGAACGGCTCGTCTTACTGGATAGTCATCACCGCGGGAGCAACTGATACACAGGGATTCTGGCCGACCAGTCCCCAAATCCGTGGAACACGCGCATTCGATTCAGGATCCGGTTGGACCGTGGAACCCGACGCTTCTTCTCATATCTACCGCGTCACTGGCAGCCCAGTCCCTGAGCCATCCAGTTTGCTGGGGATGTTCACAGGACTTGGAAGCCTTGGCGGCATCCTGTGGCGCAAGCGAAGATAACTATCGGCCATCTCGTGTATAGCATAAGAGCATCGAGGAAAACGGAAACCTCTGAAAGTGAGGATTCTCCGCTTTCCTTGATGCAGCCACTTCACCACAAACAACCGCCCGCCAGATGCCTACGCCCTGCAACTTCTTGTGTCCGAGAATTCTCCCAGTCCTTTGTGGACTCTTGTGTCGCATTGCTAACCTGTCAACAGGTAATTGCAGGAAGGAAAACCTCACAGTGAACGATGAACTGTATACCATGGATTCTTGGGAGGCATTATGACAGACCTTGAGCGATTCCTGGCCGTGATGGAATACCAGCCTAAGGACAAGGTTCCGAACCACGAACTCGGCATCTGGCCGCAGACAATCGAACGATGGGACTCGGAGGGTGCGCCCCATGACGGCGGACGGTTCGACTGGTGGCAAGGTCCGGGGCCGTTCGACCTCGATATCCGCGAGTTCATCCCGGTGAACTTCGATCTCGTGCCCGCGTTTGAGTATGAACTAATTGAGCGCACCGAGCGATACGAGACCATCCGCGACGAACGAGGCAGAGTAAGGAAGGCGCTTATCGAAGGCACTGTCGGCGGCGGGCGAATGTGCATGGACACCTATCTCGATTTCCCCGTGAAGAACATGGATGACTTCCGAAAGATGCAGAAACGCTATGACGCGAGTCTCGAAACCAGGTATCCGCAGGATTGGAAGGCCAACGTCCCCGGATGGAAGAACCGCGATCACGTCCTCATCCTTGCCCGCAACTGCAACGCCGCGGGTTTCTACTGGAGAGCGCGCGAGTGGGTAGGCACCGAGAACTTGTCGTATATGTGGTACGACGACCCGGCCCTCTGCCGTGAGATGATGGAGTTCTACGCCGACTTCACGATCGAGATGGCCCGACCGATTCTGGCAGAGACCGACATAGACTACTTCAACCTCAATGAGGATTTCGCCGGCAAGGGCACACCACTCATCGGCCCGGGTACGTTCAAGGAGTTCATCTATCAGCCTTTGAAGCGCCTGATAGACTTCCTCAAATCGAATGGCGTCAGGTATGTCTGCCTGGACAGCGACGGCTCCACGCAACCGCTGATTCCGTTGATGATGGACGCGGGTGTTGACGTTCACTGGCCGATGGAACGCGGCTCGGATATGGACCCGAACGACCTGCGCAAGAAGTTCGGAAAGAGCCTGCGACTCTGGGGCGGCGTGGACAAACGCGAGATTGCGAAGGGTCCGAAAGCGATAGACGCGCACCTCCGCGAACTGATACCGTTGATAGAAGAAGGCGGATACATCCCGACCCTAGACCACACAGTGCCGCCCGACATCTCCTGGAGCGACTGGTGTTACTACATGGAGTCGAAGCATAAACTGCTTGAGGGAAAACTATGAAAGCTATTCTTATGCTTGTCATGCTGGTCTGCGCGCTATCTTCGGCACGCGGTGAGATGAAGTTCGGAATCAACCACGATTTCGTCTGGACGGAGGACAAGGACATTCCCATGCTCATCCAGGCGATGAAGGATGCTCACGTCCAGTCTGTGCGGATGGGCATACGGTGGACATCGGTAGAGCCGGAGCGGGGAACGTGGAAATGGGAGAAGGTAGACAGCGTCGTCAAGCAGATTCGCGCCGCCGACATCGAGATACTCTGTACCCTGCTCAGCGTTCCGGCATGGGCCAGCGGGATTGATCCAACCAAGACCAAGGGGTTCTGGGACTGCTATGCGCCGACGCACATGGCGGACTGGTCGGCATACGTCGGCAAGGTGGTCGGCAGGTATAAGGGCGACATCCACTACTGGGAGATATGGAACGAGGAGAACGGCGAGGACTTCTACAAGCCGCTGCCGGACGCGAAGGTCTATGTGCAGCTATTGAATTACGCCAACGCAGCGGTGAAGCGAGCAGACCCCAAAGCCGTGGTTGTTCTCGGCGGACTGCAGATGAACGGCATCATTCCGAACCCCTGGTCGCCCATCAAGGTCGAGAACTTCCTGCAGAAGATCTACGACGAGGGCGGAAAACCTTACTTCGACGTGGTGAACATCCATCCCTACGTGACGTCGGCTCCGAACGAAGGGCCGTCCTACTGCGCGAGACTCGTACGAGATACAGTAGCCGTAATGAAGAAGAACGGCGACGGTGCCAAGCCGCTGTGGCTCACCGAGACCGGACTCCCGACGAACGGCACCACGGTTACCGAGGAAATGCAGGCCGAACACCTGCAAGGCATCTACCGCGAAGTCGGCAAGATACCCGAGGTCAAGGCAATCTACTGGTTCGAACTGCGCGACTATCCGGCGGCTATCTGCGGCGGTGAGGAATCCATGGGCATCCTGGCACAGGACCATCGCCGGAAGCCTTCGTTCGAGATGTACCGAAAGCTCGCCGGGCGGTGAATTGTCATGTCACACGGAATTGAGCTTTTCTCGGCGCTGGCAGAAGATTATGCGCGTTCCCGGCCTGGGTATCCCACGGAGGCCCTTGATGTACTTACAAGTGTCTGCGGACTGACGCGCGACACCGTGATTGCCGACATCGGTTCAGGTACGGGCAATCTGGCACGGTTGTTTCTTGCAGCCGGGTATCAAGTCGTAGGAGTCGAGCCGAATCGTGAGATGCGCGAGTCAGGTGATAGATTGTTGTCGGGGTACCCTGGCTTTCGCAGTCTTGATGGCACGGCGGAGAGCATCCCGCTTGAAACGGATAGCGTTGACCTGGTCGCCGTGGGACAGGCGCTCCACTGGTTCGACGCCGACAGAGCGCGAGCGGAATTTCAGCGCATCCTTCGTCCCGGCGGTTGGGTTGCTGTGTTGTGGAACGATCCTGTCCCGGATGCCACCGCGTTCACCCAGGAATACAGGGCCGTCTGCGATAGGTGTGTTAGCACACAGCCGCTATCAGATCGCTCACCGTCCATAGAAACCGGACTCGACGACCTCTTCGGCACGGCCGCCCAAGCCCTGCACTCGGCCAACTTTCAGCACGCCCAGAGCTTTGACCTCGACGGTTTTCTCGGACGCTCACGTTCCTCCGGGTATGTACCCCAACCGAATGCACCCGGCCACGGCGACCTCACTGCATTGATGACCGACCTCTTTGTTCGTCACCAACATGAAGGAAAGGTCGAATTCCACTACACGGCACGGCTGTTTGTCGGACACCTGGAGTAGTCAGTGCATCAGACTCTCGATTGCGTCTCCGACCTCTGCTCGGATTGCCGCATACGGTGAGCCTGTCCTCGGGTACTCCGTCATGTTCTCGACGAGCTTGCGGGCCTCTTCCCGGACGGACTCCGCCTTCGCCAGCGCTGACGCGTTCTTTCCACTAGCCGCTGCTTGTGCAATCAGCTTATCCAGTATCACGAAATACTCGTAGTCCTCCTCGCCGTCGCGCATATTCTCCAGCCTGATGCTCGAAAGGGGCTGCGACGGAGTAGGCCCCGGATACATCGAGAACCCATCGCCGGGCGCTGTCGGCAGCGGGCAGAAGTTGGGCGCATTGGCAGGCGGAACACGATCCCTTGGCCCGGTCGTCCCCGCAGCCCAACCGGTTCCTTGCGTCGCCTTGTCCGGATACCATTGCCAGAAGTTCATCCCCCAGTAGAGCAACCCATCCACGCCGTGACTCCAGGTCTGCCAGAAGAGCGCACGATGCTGGGCAGCGGTCTGATCCAGGAAGAGATTCGCCCACGCCTGATCTCTCGGAGCAACACATACGTACCACCAGTACTCGCCGCCATTCTTCTTTACCTCAGCCTGCCAACCGGCGTCATAACCGGGAGTGAGCGGACAGGGAATGTCCAGCAAGGGCCTCGCATCAGCGGACGGCGCAGTGAGCAAGAGCTTGACATCCGGCAGAGCCTTCTTCACCTCACGATAGACATTGAGCGATTCAGGCGCGCTGGTCTCGTCTCTAAGCTGGAGGTAGTGGAGATCGAAGACATCCTTCGACTTGTAGTGGTCTTCCAGGAGCTTGACGCTCTCAATCACGCGCTGAATCTGCACAGGCGAAGCGGTCTTGTTCTGCTCGTCGCTGAACCATGCGCCGTAGTGATGCGACAAGCCGAGGTGAATTGTGCTCGCTCCCCCTGCAACCATCCGGTCAATGTAACGGTCCCAGACTGTGAAATCGGGATTAGGGTTTGGCGTACCGGCGGTCTGGCTCCCATTCTCGGTAATCAGCAGGTCCACGAGAGCCTTGCATCGGCCCTCGACAACGTCAATCGGGCAGAGACGATGCTCCAGAGCCATGTCTATCCACTTGAAGTAGTCGTCGAGCTTGACCTCGTCGAGTCCGTAGAATCTGTTGATCTGGTCGCGGAACATCCAGAAGCTGGACCTCAGGCTGATCTTGTGAGGTATCGCAAAGTCGCGGACGTTCAGCACGATGGGTACGTTCAGGAACTTGATCTTCCCGCTGGAGATTCGGACGTAACCCCTATACTCGCCTGCAGGGGTGTTGTCCGGTACGCGCACCGTGATCCATACCGGCTGGTTCTCACCCGCCTTGAGAGCGGGAATACGCCCGATGAGCAGCGGATCAGGCGCCAGCGCTTCCCTTGCCTCGCCTGGGAAGATTCGGATGTAGCCGACCGGATTGACGGTTATATCCGACTTCGCGATGCGCCCCTTCTTGCCCGTGAGATCGCTCACTGCCACGCTGACGTCCTTCGAGCACCCCACGATCGGCGTAAGGATGATCTGGAATCCCTCATACTCATGCCGAGCAGCGCTGATCTGCACGGGCTTCGAACTTGCTGACACGACACCGCCCGTCACGACATCAGTAAGTCCTATCTTATCCAAGTTCGATGCCGTGCGGACAATGCACCCAATCTCCCGCCCAAATCGGCCGGACTTCTTCCACGAATCATAGAGCTTATCCAGTTCACCAATGCGATCACGCTCAGCACGGGCCGCGTTCAGGGATATCGCCAACGGATCGGCATTCCCACCAACGATCTTGCAGAACCGCTGCGCACCGAGGACTCCTTTCTCTACATCTCCCAGGGCCTTAGTGGTCTCGTCATTGAGCAGAGCTTCCGGTGAGTGCAGAGTGATGGACTGAGTGTACGGAATCATCTCGGCGGCGACCGGAGCAGCCTTCATTCTGCCGATCTCCTGAGTAGCCTGCTCAAGTCTCTGCGCGCGCCATACGAGATAAGACTTCTGATGCTCCTGCATGAGTCTCGAAATCGCTTGCCTGTCCGGTTCCTTAGTCGGAATTCCGTCCAGGTTAGCGCCGTTCAGTATTCGAACGCGCAGGTTCTTGCCTGCCCCGATATTGTGCGTGCAGAGGCCGACCCACAGCCGACCATCCCAGTCCTTCGGCGCGTACTTCGCCGGATCAAGCGTGACTCGCTGAGGCTGAGGAGTCGCGTTCAGGATATTCCCCCGCATAACGAACACACCATCGCTCCCTACGCCCCAGGAAGGCGGATGCGCATTACGCGACCCCTGTACAAGGCCCAGTCCGATGAATGATCGTTCTACCCAGCCGCTTTTGCTGCCGTAGTCGAGCGTCAACCCAGCAAAACCAAATATGTCCTGTGGAATGTACCCACCGCTCCCAGTAACCTCCAACTCCATCGGGCCGCGCCAGGTGGTCTCGAAACCAGCGAAACAGAATCCCCACGGTGACGACGCGCCGGATTCGCAGACCAGCTCAAGTCTTTCCGGCACAACAACTGCGAAATCGTCGTCCTTGTACGTCTGCTCAAGGATTTGGCCGACCTGCATGACCGGAGAATCAACAGCCCCGCTCATGGTTGGGACTAGAAGACACAGCGCGAGTATTATCTGAATCAGTCTCACAATATTCCTCTTTCATAAGTAGAGCAATGTCAATTCGGGCTGATAGGTCTACCGATGGGCGTGATGAAGAACAGCGCCACGAATGCGGCCATGGTCACCGCTCCGAACAGAAGCGCGTAGGCCAGACTGAATTCGGCGATGCGGCCACTGATCGAAGAACATATGGCAAATCCAAGGTGCCCGGTCAGAATAGAAGCGCCGCCCATCATTGCAAGATGATCGGGGAATTCATGGCTAATATGAGCAAAATAGCTGGGCCAAATGGCACTGAAACTAAGTCCGAAGACGACAAAGAGAGCAGCCGCCGCATAGTAGGGCGTCACCAGCACCGCCGGAATAGCGCTGAGCAGCAGGACACCACACACGGCTATCGTCTGCCTTGCGCTTAGCCACTTGGAGATGATCCCCATGATGAACCGCCCCGATACATACCCTACCGAAAACGTCGCCAGCAGCATGTTCCCCTGTGCAGCAGAGAATCCCCTCGCAGTCTGGGCATACGCTGGAGTCCAGAGCGCCACAGTCAACTCACTACCTGTGATGAGACCAAACATCAGGAGCGCCAGCCAGAATTTGCGCGTGGGACGCCCGGCGCTCGCATGAGTTTGGCCTATGGACTTGATCTCAGGCACTCTAAGAAGGAACACCGCCGGCAACCCTACCGCTAGCGGAACCAATCCCGCGACCACGAACCCCTGTCGCCACGCACCGTATAGGAACAGCGAGGCGATAGCCGGACCTACAAGTTTGCCCAATCCGACCACGCCGTGAAGGAGCGACAAACCGCGCTGACGATTCGGCATCATAACGGTCGCCAGCACGTTGGAAGCGCCGAGAAACCCTATCGAGAAGAAGAACCCGGCCAGCCCTCCGATGGTGCCTGCCAGACTGGAAGCCTGCCCAGTGCCTTCCAGCGACAGCGCGGCCATGAAGAGCGCAATCGTCACCGTGCGCACCGCCCCGATCTTGCCGCAGACCCATCCGCCTGTTACACCGCCTATCCCTCCACCGATCAGCATTGCCATCCCCACGATGCGCCCCATCTCACTATGGGACAGGCGGTAGGCATGCTCGATGTTGAGAACATTGGCAGGCAGAAGCCCGGCAGGTATGAGACCCGACACAAAGCCCACGCCAAGAACCGTGGATATCAGCGAAGCGCTCGACTTCGCGACAACAGGTGCGCGACACTCTGCCTCGCTCAAGGCTTTTTCGCCTTATCAGCCACCAGAACATCCTTATAGATCGGGTCCGTCTCCAGCATCACGGTCCGCACAACTCGGCTAATCCCTGCGCCGGGGCTGGTGTCGTCGGGATAGACAGAGTTCGTCAGGACGATCATGAATGCGCCCGCTAACCGGTCCATAAGGATGTAGGTTCCCGTGTAACCCGAGTGGCTGATGCATGCCTTCTTCGGGCCAACGTTCAGCGAGGTCGCGTAGGAGGATCGCCTGATGATGCCCCACCCTATCCCATGCACTGACTTCAGGGTTCCAGGCTGGTAGTTGGTCGAGAACAGATCAATGGTTTCCGGCGTGAAAATCTGCTTGCCGTCCCACTGACCATCCGAGAGTACCATCCTACAGTACTTCGAGAGGTCGTTCGCGGTGGTGAATAGCCCGGCATTTCCAGGGGTGTGGTACCCGTCGCGATAGTAGTTTGCTAGCGGATCATGCACGCTGCCCTGCCTGAAGTTCTTCCCGCCAATCGTCGGCGCGCAGAGTAGCTTCTGCTTGTGGCTCAGGTAGTACCCGCTGTTCTTCATTCCCAATGGCCCAAACAACCTCTCGCGCAGAAGCTTCTCTTGGGATATGCCTGCGACCTCTTCATTAACACGCGCCAGAGTCAGGAAGTTGAGACACGCGTAGACGTAGCCCTCATTCGTCTTGTACGCGAGTGGAAGGTCTGCTATGTAATTGATCAACCCGTCGGCATGAGTCATCCAGGGTTTACGCGCCACCTCGGCCTTTTCCGCGCTCGTATACGCCGGAAGCCCGGACGTATGGGTAGCCAGGTTCTTGAGCGTCACCGTCCGCTTGTCATCCCTATTCCACGATGGAAGGTATTTCGATACCGGATCGTCGAGCTTCAGCTTGCCGTCCTGAAGAAGAAACGCCAGCGCGGATGTCGTCCCAACCGCCTTCGAGCACGATGCCATGTCAAACATGGTGTCCAGAGAGACCACCGGAGAATCGGCGTCATATGTGTAGCGACCGTATGCCTTTGCGAAGAGTATCTTATCCTTTGTGCCAACGACTACACAACAGCACGGTGTTGCGTGCTTGGCAATTGACTGGCTGACAATATCATCAATCGCCTGCTCAGACTTCGAATCAAGAACGGGGGTTGCCCACGCGGAGACCGCGCAGCACAACACTGACAGACAGACCAATAAGCGAATACTCAACTTCGTAACACGCACTCCTGTACTCCTCCGAAACTGCAGAGCAGTTTCCTTCCCATCGCCGTGAGACTGACAGCGCCGCTACCTGCGGTGTGATAAGCCTCATCGGCGATTCCTTCTCAATCCATTGTTGATAAGCACTTCGACGATAACGAATGCCAATCCTCTGTCAAAAGAAGGATTGGCGCTACGGACAGACGAAACCTGCTGTGTGGTTTCTGATACCAATGGAGGCAATCTGAAATGACAGACGAGCATGACAGCGGTATGTTCAACCGGTCCAGGCGGCAATTCCTCAAGAAGAGCGGCATGACGCTGGCAGGTGTCGCGCTGGCGCCAAACATACTGAGCACACAGACGAAGGGGTCAACAATGAATACGGACAAGAAGATCAGAATCGGTATAGTCGGCGGGCGTTTTGGCACGTCCTTTCAGTGGCACGAGGATCCCAACTGCATCGTGGAAGCTGTCAGCGACCTGCGCCCAGAGCGACGCCAGGCGCTGAAAGATGCCTACAGATGCAATAAGTCCTACGAATCCCTCGAAAAGTTGATACTGGATAAGAACATAGACGCAGTTGGCGTGTTCACCGGAGCGCCCGATCATGTTCGTCATGCCGTGTTGGCGATGAAAGAAGGCAAGCACGTGATCTCAGCCGTGCCCGCCTGCATGACCGTGGATGAGGCGGAAGAGCTGCTGGATACCGTCAAGCGCACCGGTATGAGCTACATGATGGCGGAGACCAGCTACTGGCACCCGTCTGTCATCACCGCCCGGCAGTGGCACAAGGACGGCAAGTTCGGCGAGATATTCTTCACGGAGGCGGAGTACCAGCATCCCGGCCTGGATGTCCTGTACATCGAAGATGGAAAACGCACCTGGCGTTACGGCCTTGCCCCGATGAACTACCCAACCCACTGCACCTCATATCTGGTCGGAGTCACGAAGGAGCGGTTGAAGACCGTCGTCTGCACCGGCTGGAGTGACGGCAGCGTGTACTTCAAGGACAATGTGTACAAGAACCCGTTCACAGGCTCGACTGCGATGTTCCACACGGACAAGGGCCATTCGTTCCGCGTTTCGGTGAACTGGAATGGCGCTTTGCGGGGATGCGAGCGAGGCCAATGGCTCGGCAGCAAGACCAGCTTGTATGACCCTCACCCCAACGGCCTGGGCGCGGTAGTTGTTCGGAGCGGCGAGCAGATGGAGAAGGACGACGCAGGGTTTGAGCGGAAGCTCTCACCCTTTGAACAAATCACGCTCCCGAACTACTGGCAGACCGACATGTTGCCGGAACCGCTGAGACATGACAGCGGACACCAAGGCTCGCATACGTTCATCACGCATGAGTTCATTGACGCGCTGGTGAACGAACGACAGCCCGCTGTCAACATTTATGAGGCGCTGGCATTCACTGTGCCGGGGATCATCGCCCAGCAGTCCGCGCTCCAGGGCGGCAAGCAGCTCAAGATCCCGCTGTTCGATCCCAAGGTGTAATATGCAAAGGACTATCATCGTAATGCTCATGCTTTGTTCGACAATCGTGGCCGCGCAAGCCGGTCTGCTGCCCGGTTTCGCTAAGAGTCCGTGGTTTGGCGAGCAGACACGCGAGATGAAGACGCCCGAAGGCGTTCGTATGATTGCCAACACGCTTTTCGACATCGACGCCAAGAAGCCGACGACGGTGATCTTCTTCGCCACGCCAAACGGCAACACCGCTGAGCACACTCTCGGCTGTCGGATGTCCCCGGACATGGACTGGCGCTACGATATCCAGCACATCGCCGCGCAGACCCGCAAGCTGAGGAGCATTGACGCCAAGCGCAACTACGTGCTGATTGTCCTTGAAGCTCAGGGTTTGAGCTGGCCGTCATGGCGCGGCAACCACCCCGATGCCTCGTCGCTCATCAAGGAAATCGTCGAGTCACAGATGAAGCTGTATCCCGGCAAGACTGTGGAAGCCGTAATCACAGGCCACAGCGGCGGCGGGAGCTTCATCACCGGCTTCATCAACGCCTATGACGAACTGCCGTCTTGGGTCAGACGCATCGCCCACCTGGACTCAAACTACTCCTACGACGACGAGCAACATCACGGCGACAAGCTGATCGCATGGCTGAGGGGCGACTCCAAGCGCCGGCTCGTAGTGATTGCCTACGACGACCGGGCGATTGAGCTTGACGGCAAGCGGGTGGTAGGACCCACCGGTGGGACTTTCCGCGCGACTCATCGCATGCTCGACCGTTTTGAGAAGGACATGCCTGTCAAGCGCACTGAATACGGCCCAATGAATCGCTACGACATGCTCGGCAGTCAGGCCGTCTTCTTCATCCATCGAAATCCGCTGAACAAAATTCTGCACACGCGGCTGGTCGGCGAGATGAACGGCTGTCTGGAGGCGCTCACACTTGGCACGCCACTCGAAACCAAGTGGGGCACATTCGGCGGACCGGTGGCATACGATCAGTTCATCCAGCCATCGCCGGTGTCCGTGGATCCCCTACCGATCAGACCGAAGCGAGCGATAGGCGGATTGCGGTTCATGCAGAGCATCGCCGATCTGCCCAGGGAGAAACGGGAAGCGCCAATCCTAGAGCAGATGAAACTCGGTAACATACCAAGCTTCTTGCACAAGTTCGTTCCCGTGAAGGTGACCGGGACCGATGCCAACGGGAGGAACCGCACGCTTGTCTTCTACGCTATGCCCGACTATCTCTCAGTCGGCTCCGACCGGGATTTCGTGCGGCTGGACATCACGCCGATGACCGCCCAACCTATCGCCGATCTGTTCAACTGCACCCTGCCGACGACCAAGATGGTGGACGAGATATACAAGCAGGCCGCCGTGAAGCTGGAGCCGAGACCACTCACGGAAAACCGAGACGCGGTCGGCACGTTCATCCAGCACAACCAGATCATCGAGGAGCAGCGGAAGGGCAAGAAACTGGGTTTACTGGTCGCCGGGCAGAAGAAGGACGTGGTGATAACAAACCGCCTCTACGAACGCCCACACCGAGTGGCGATATACGGCTGGCACAAGCTGGACGGCACACCCATCCAACCGCTGACGACGGTTCACATGGACTGGTATGTGGACTACAGCCACGGAATCAGGCTCATCAAGCGCGTCTGCCTGCTCGACGGCCAGATCCGCGACATCTCCGACATCCTGAAGGACCAGATCCTCGCGCCCTTGCTCTCCAACGAAGGGCCGATTGAGAAGCCGTTCTATCCAAAGGAGCAGCCATGACGGGCACAGTGCGTTCCTATGGTAACGGCCCCTTCGGCATCGCCGTTCTCCACGGTGGGCCTGGGGCGGCTGGCAGTGCCGCGCCGGTTGCGCGTGAACTCGGCAAGGATACTGGCGTCTTGGAACCCATCCAGACCGCGCTTACGGTTGATGGACAGATCGAGGAACTGAGAGAGCAGTTGCTGGCCAATGCGGAACTTCCGATCGTGCTTATCGGCCATTCCTGGGGTGCGATGCTCGCGTACATGTTCACCGGCCACCATCCCGAAATGGTGAGAAAACTCATCATGATCGGGAGCGGGGTCTTGGAAGAGGAGTACACCCAACAGATCAAGGATATCAGAATGAGCCGTGTCGCCCCGGAGAACCGCGCGGAGGCCGAGGAGATCATGGCTCGGCTCAACACCCTCACCGACGAGAACCAGCGCGGCATCCTTGCGCGTCTCGGCGAGATCACCGAGAAGTGCGACCACTTCGATCCCCTGCCCCACGAACCTGACCCGGAACCGCTGGAGTTCATGCCAAAGGTTCACGTCAGTGTCTGGAGCGACGCCAAGGTTTTGAGGAAGAGCGGTGAGATGCTGCTCATGGGCGAGGGCATCACCTGCCCAGTCCTCGTCATCCACGGCGACTACGACCCTCATCCCCTCGCAGGCGTCATGGAGCCCCTCGCGAGGATCGGCATCGTTCCCAAGACAATCATCCTGGAACAGTGCGGACACGAACCGTGGTCAGAGAAGAACGCGCGAGAAACGTTCTTCGAGGTCGCCAGGCAGGAGATAGCATCACTATAGCGTAAGTGTACACAGGTAGACGTTTGTTTTCTATATTCGCCCAATGTGTTTTCTGGTTATCACTATCATGCCGGCGCAGGTAGTATGCCGCGGCTAACCAATGGAGTACACAGAATGTTCAATGACATCCGAAAGCACGTTCATGAGTCACTCGAAGCTCAGTCCCACCGCAAGAGAATAACACATTTCATCCAGTGGTTCATCGTTGTTCTGATCGCACTGAACATACTGGCAGTCATGGTCGACAGCATTGATTCTATCTGGCAGCAGTATTCACGCATTCTATATGGATTTGAGGTAGTATCGGTTGCGATCTTCACTGTCGAGTACCTGCTGCGGATATGGAGTTGCGTTGAAGATGAGCAATGGAAACATCCAGTCATCGGACGGTTGAAGTATGCGACAAGTCCGATGGTACTTATCGACCTGGTGGCGATACTACCGTTCTACTTCCCATTAGTTTTCCACATCGACCTGCGTTTCATTAGGGCTGTCCGCCTAACAAGGATATTCCGTGTACTCAAACTCGGCAGGCATTCTGACGCGCTTCAGATGTTCGGGCGGGTCATAAAGGCCAAACGCAACGAGTTCGCAGTCACCGCCATAGTAGTGTTTATTCTTGTGACAATCGCTTCAAGTCTTGTGTATTTTGCTGAGCATGAAGCGCAGCCAAAAGCCTTTGCAAGTATCCCTCATGCCATGTGGTGGGCTGTGATGACACTCTCCACAGTTGGCTACGGTGACATTTACCCTATCACCCCCTCAGGCAGATTCTTAGCCGCACTAGTCGCACTGCTTGGTGTTGCGCTGTTCGCCATGCCAACAGCGATTCTCGCATCGGGTTTCATGGCAGAGATGCAGAGCAAACACAAAAAGGATTTCGTCTGCCCTCACTGCGGAGAGACAATCGATGCGGCTAATGAAGCATCAAGGAACGGATAGGATGACAACCATCGCCGACGCAGAAATCAGATCAGCGCAACCCTAGCCTATGTGCTACGTCCTCGTAATCAGGTGCCTCCGCATATATCTTTTCCAGGTCGGCGCGGGCACGGGCAGGCTGACCTAAGTCCTCATACACCAGGGCACGCTCGTATCGGAGTGACCGCAGCAGTTCATCGGAGCGGTCCTTCGTACGGCGCAGAGTTTGGCTTAGCACATCCAACGCCGCGGACTGCATCTTGAGACCCCGAAGGGCCTTCGCTTTGTAAAGCAACAAGGCCGCATGAACCTCGGAGTCGTTCTCTATCCCTTCGCACAACTGAACCACCTTCTGACATGCATTCGCGTCGTTTGTCCTGGTCTCCATGAAGATCTCAGCGATTGACAGGCGGACGACAGGGTCAGAACCATCAAGCCTGTACAGGGTCTGAAGGGCAGTTGAAGCCTCTTGCAATCGCTGTTCTCGCTGGTATATCTCCACCAATGCAAGAGTGGCACTCTTCACGCACGGGACTAGATGAGCGATTACGTCATGCGTTATGGCCAACTCGACTGAGGACGAAACCCCGTATTTCGCAAAAAGCGTACCAAGGCTCTGACCGTTTTGAATCGCCGCTTTCAGGTACGTCTCCGCTTCACGGAAAGATTGTTTGGAGAGTGCGAGTATCCCGGCCATGAATGCGGAATCGGCGAGGTGGAGAGCGTTCGCTAGATGCGACAGTGCGGCATCCTTGTTTCGAGCAGCCAACTCCCGGCATCCTGCGACGAAATCCTGTTCTTCCGGTGGGGTTACCATCCGTTGGAGAAAACCCATGTCCAGGCTGGTGGGCGGTGGAATAGCATTTTGCGGTGTGGAAACCCTGCGGCTGGATGATCGCCCCGTAGATCCTGCCACGGTGTAGAACAGCCCTGTGCCAGGGATACCGACAGTGGCTCGCGTCCCCCTAGGCCCGACCGTGAACTTGGCTCCCCTCCGCCCAACTGAGAGAGATGGACCGGACTTGCTCAGGTTGAGCGTAAGCCCAGGAGCAATCTTCATTCTTCTCCAGAAACGAAAACCCATATCAGCGTCCTTCCTTTCCTGACAGCAAGTCTCAAGTCATTCGCAAGACAAGTTCTTCGGTGTCTCAAAAGAAGAATTGCGGCCCCCGTACACTTAGCAACGAGGTCCGCAACGTCTGAATCAGTTATTGTCTCTCTGAGCGCTTGAATCCACTGCCGCGCGGAACCTCACCATGAGTTCTCCCGTCGGTCTTTCTCGCGGAGCTTCAGGCTTACCGGGGCGCTCGTGCGGTCTGCTCGGCGCAACCTTCACCCTCGGTGCGGACGGCGCATTCCTCGGTCTGCGAGGCGGCATCGGATCGCGCTTGAACTCATCCTTGTTCGGCGTCGGGGCGTTGTAGTCGAAATCGTCGAGCTTGATTCGCTCAATCGGTCGGCCCAACACCTTCTCGATATCGAACACTATCGCCGCATCGTCCTTTGTTATCAGCGTCATGGCGTCCCCTTCCCGCTCCGCCCGACCCGTTCGGCCAATGCGGTGGATGTAGGTATCCGCTGTGTCAGGAATATCGTAGTTGATGACGTGCGAGATCGTCTCCACGTCCAGCCCGCGCGCCGCGATATCAGTGGCGACCAGTATCTGGCAACGTCCCGCCTTGAAGTCGTCCAAAGCCGACTGCCGCTGGTTCTGCGACTTATTGGAGTGCAGCACACCCGAACTGTGACCTGCCGCCTCGATCTGCTTGCACACCCTGTTCGCCCGGTGCTTCGTCCGCGTGAATATCAGCACGGAGTTCGTATCCGTCTTGTCCAGCAGGCTCAGGACCAGCTTGGTCTTCAGGTGCTGCGGACATGGATACAGAACGTGGGATATCGTATTAGGAGGGGCGCAGATGTCCACGTCCACCCTCTGCGGGTCTTTCAGCGTGTTCTTTGCCAGGTGATTCAGCTCGTCGGCAAAGGTCGCCGAGAAGAGCATCGTCTGCCTCGCGCTCGGGAGCTTGGAAAGGATCTCCCTGATGGACGGCAGGAACCCCATGTCGAGCATCCTGTCCGCCTCGTCCAGCACGAGGTTTTCCAGATGCGAAAAGTCCGTATTCCCCCGGCCCATGTGGTCGAGCAGCCTGCCCGGACACGCGACTATCACGTCCGCTCCCGTGCGAAGCGCGCGCTCCTGCGGCTCCATACCCACACCGCCGTACACTGTGGCGATCCTGATTCTGGTGTGCCTGCCAAGCTGTTTGAACGAGTCGCTGATCTGTTCCGCCAGTTCTCTTGTCGGCGTCAGCACCAGCGCCCGTGTGCAGGCCTTGTGCGTCGGGTTCGATAACAAATGATGAAGTATCGGCAGAACGAATGCGGCGGTTTTGCCTGTCCCTGTCTGCGCGGTACCAATGATATCCTGTCGGCTCAGTGCGATCGGAATAGCCGCCAACTGAACCGGTGTAGGTATGTCGTACCCGGCCTCTCGTATCGAGCGGTTAAGCTCCTCCGCAAGACCGAACTGCGCGAACTCCGATAGCCCATCCGCGCTGACAACCCGCTCACGAATTGGCTCGCGCATCTGCACCGGCGCGGCCTCAGGCTCCTGCTCTATCACCTGCACCGGCCCGATCTTCGTAGCCGCGACTTCTTCCAGTGACATCTTCACCTGCTTGCGCTTTGTGAAGTCACCCGCGTCTACCTTCATCCGTTCGGATACTTCCTTCTCGAAACACTGCGGGCAGAAGACGGGGATCAGTCCTGTCGGCTTGAATCGAAGCACGGTATCCTGACCGCAGACCGAGCACGGCGCGGAATAGACCTCTGGTTTGTGGTGTTTGATCGCGGGCGTTGCGGCAACCTTGATCGGCGCGTTCTTGGCGGACGATCTGGCCCTGGGCGAGCGCTTCTTCCTGCACTCCGGGCACCTTGCCGGGTTGCTGAAACCTCTCGCCTTGAACTGCTGCTGTTCCTGCATTGTGAAAACGAACGACCGCTTGCAGTCGCGGCATGTCATACTCAAATCCTGGTTCAATGAATACACTCCTGGTCACTGTAATGGCTGTTGTCGTCGAGGCTTGAGGCGTACTAGCCGGAGGTATCAACGGGGGCGCGCATAACCAGGCCAATGCCAAACCAACGTAACAATCCTCCGTATTATAGCACAAACAAGCAAAAAAGTCTTCTTTTGCGAAAAGGAGGGGATCTTTGGCCCCTCCCTTTCCAAAGAGTGAATCACCACACAACTACCGTCTGACTTATCCTCGGCGCGGAGGCAGGCCAGACAAGCTTGCCGCCGTCGGATATCTTCATGTCAACATAGTACTCGAACGAACCGGCGGCGGAGGGGAGTTTCGCCTCGTAAGTCGCCCGGCCAACGTTACTCATCGCGACCCTACGGTACTCGCCATTGCCCAGGGGACGCCAGCACACTTCCACGGTCTGAGGGAGCGCCTTGTCCAGCGCGATCACCTTGATGACGAGCGCTTCTCCCTTCGCCACCTGCGTGCGGACCGTGGGGACGATGATCCTAGCCGCACCCGTGAAAGACTTCGAGACATTCGCTTCCGCCGGGAGAGCCGCACCGCGCGCCTGGATCAGCAGGTCGTCATGGGCGGTGATGAACTTGCGCGTCGTACGAGTATGCTGCTCCAGATTGGCCACCGTGCCCAGTTCGCCCGGCGTATCCACAGCGGCAAGTTCATAAGTCATCATCTGTTCCCAAAGCCTGGCCATCTTGATGCGCACCGCCAGTGTTCCTTCGGCCAGCGTCTGCTGCTCAACCGGCTCCTGAGAATCCTTGACTGCTGCGGCTTTCGCGTCGAGTTCGCCACGCAGACAGCCGAGTTCTGCCATGGCGGCCATCGCCCGATAAGTGTTCAGATAGTAGTTGAACCTCTCCATGTTTCCAGCCCCGGTCACATTAACACCTGCCGCCGCCAGCTTGTCCACAAACGCGTACCGGTCTTTCACCGTAGCCCACGATGCTTTGTTTGGCGCAATGCCGCCGGGTCCGCCTATCCAACCGACCGGCTCAGGCAGCCCGCGCCCATCAATACCGGCAAGTATCTTCCCTATTGTAGTAGCAACGTTCGCCCCGAAGTTGGCGCGCGCGAAGTCTACGTAGAAAGCTTCGACCGGCATGGACCGTTTGTCCGAGACATCATTCGGCGTGGTGGTGTCCGCCTCGTAGTCGGCATGAGCCGGACCGCCGCAGTTGATCTTCCTGGTGTATGTTTTACCTGCATTGGTCTGGCCTTCGATCACGATTCCGGCGATGCATGGATACTCCACCACGCGGGAGAAGTCTATCCTGAGCACGCCGTCAACCACTCGAACACCCCTGCTGGTGTAGTCCAGCGCAGTGTTCTGCCCGGTTTTGGCGAACATATCAAGGTTCGAGACTACGCCGGCGCCCTGAACGCTCACGCCGAAGACCCGCCTGCCTGAGACATTGTAGGCCGGTTCGTTGAACTGCAACCTGACTGTATAGGTTCCCGAAGGTATCCTTAACCTATACCCATCGGTATCGTAACGAACCGACTGATAGATGACAACATCATCCGCTCCCGCCACGGTTACATTGTATGTCACTATTTTTCCACCTAGCGGACCGTTGTAGTCCTTAGGCAAGTTTTTCTCAGGTCCGTTGAAATCCGCCGGAACCCAGGACTGATCCCACGCGGCGTCGGCGAGCGCGGCGACATTCTGCGCCATTGCCTTCGTGCGCCAGTGGATGCCCAGCAGACCAGTACACCCCAGCCGCTTCGCGTCGGCAGCGTCATACCTCATACGGCCCACCCACGGCTGCGGAGCGGTCAGAACCGGATCATTTTCCATCCACGGAATCGCCCACTTCGGTCTGCCGGTGATTCCCGCGAAACTTGGCTCTACCGGGGAGTGCCCGACTGTGCGGTTGATGCAGCTCATGGGGGAATCTTTCGGCAGAATCTTGTCCAGGGCCTTTCGGTCCTGCGCTGGGCCGAGCACCCAGCCGCAGGTAGCCAGCTTGAA
This sequence comes from Armatimonadota bacterium, assembly GCA_025358205.1. GTDB lineage: Bacteria > Armatimonadota > UBA5829 > DTJY01 > DTJY01 > JANYKG01. The sequence goes on along the minus strand of JANYKG010000012.1, from coordinate 12,881 downwards.
CGGATTCTTCAGGGCGTCCAGTGCGGAGAGCGCGGCCTGTATGTCGCTCATTGTCGCCTTCAGATCAGCATCGCTGTTTCCGCCCCAGGTCCAGCCCTCGGGGGTCCAAAGCCAGTAGTAGTCAATGGGATAGGCCCGACTGATGCGCTGGAACATCCCCTGGTAAACCTCGCGAACGACCTCGATGCTGTCAGGATTCTTGCCCTGGCTCTTCAGATGTTCCTTCACGGCGGCGGGAATCGTGAGCGGAGTCTCGGTGCCGACGCAGGTCTTAACGCCAAGTGCGTGCGCAGAGGTGAAAGCGGTGTTCAGCATGTCGGCGGTGCGGTCGAACACGGCGTTGTTCTGCTCTGGGGTCGTTGGCCGAGGAAGCGAGTCCCCCATGACATCGGGGCCGTACTGATCGCGCGGAAAGAGCAGCGAGGCACCCGCAGTGAAGTCGCCAGTGGACATGGCAGCGTTGCCCCAAGCGCCGTCACGCGGAGTGCTCGCCCAGTGGGAGGTCGAGCTGAACTTCACTCGGCCTTTGTCGTCGGCATCGCCCTGTTGACCGATCCAGACCAGAGGCTCCGGCCCTGCGCCGCCCTCCGGGTAGCAGTGCAGCCCGATGAAGTTCATGCGCATCTTGGGAAGCTGGCCGATGTACGCCAGGTAGTCGTCCGTATTCCACCAGTCCGGCCCCTCAGGAAAGTCGTGAAACGGCTGGATGCCGCGAACTGAGAAGAGCGGCTTACCGGTATCGTTTATGTCAGGGAATGCCTTTAACAATTCGTCGGGAATTACGTCGCCGTGCAGGTAGAACCGCACGCCGAGTTTCTCAGCCAGACGATAGGCTCCGTAGAGAGTGCCTATGCCATCACCGCCTACCACCCAGCAGGTCTTTCGCCCGTTGGCGGTAGTGGTGCGGACGAGGTACTCCTCCGCGCCAAGCGGCTCGGCGGTCTTCTTCAGAGGCGATGCTGTAACGACAGCCCTGTCCTTCCGGGCAATCACAATTCTCACGTCGGCTTTTCCGGCTGAGCCATTGACGGGCAACTCGCCTGTCCGAAGATAGACGTATCGCTGCACTTCGATGGCCGCCAGACGTTCCAGCGCGGACGCATTCTTAGGCATTTCGATCACGACTGCGCTCTGCACTCCAACAGCGAGTAGCAGGAACACGAGAATGGCGAGAATAGTCCTGGACTTCATTACGACGCCTCCTGAGATCGGGAATGCCACAATGTACCAGCCAAACGCGCGGCTTGTCAAACGAAGGATACTGCAAATTCTCGCAAAGTGATATAATCCAGAGGACGAAGCGGAGGATACTCTGTCATGGAATGCTACGACGTGGCTGTAATAGGAGCCGGCCCAGCCGGGATGATGGCGACCATTACTGCGTCTTGTGCGGGCAACCGCGTTGCGCTGATTGAGCGAAATCCGATAGTTGGCAGGAAGCTGCTGGCGACGGGCAACGGACGCTGCAACCTCACTAATAGGAACGTCACCGCTGATCGTTATCACGGCGCAAATACTACATTCATTCAGACCGTGCTGGACGCCTTCGACCACAACGCTACCATGCGATTTTTCGAGGACCTTGGACTGTTGTTGAAAGAAGAAGAAGACGGACGAATCTTCCCGCGCACGAACCAGGCTTCCAGTGTTGTGGAAGCGCTCAGGCAGGAACTGCAGATGAACAAGGTTTGTGTGATGCTAGACGCCCAGGTGAAGACGATCGGGCATAGTGCAGCATGGGAGATATCCCTTGTGGATGGGACAAATGTCATTACCGAGACACTCATCATTGCCACCGGCGGCAGAGCGGCTCATCACTTCGGCTCAACCGGCGACGGGCTGTACTGGGTGGAGAAGCTCGGGCATACACTCACCCCCATCCACGCTGCGCTTGTCCCGCTGGAAACCGTGGAGACATGGCCTAAGGATTGTCAGGGCGTAAAGGCAGAAGCGCGTGTGCTGGCGACGGATGGCGGCAAGAAGATCGGCGAGAGTTCAGGCGATATGCTCTTCACTAACTACGGCGTCTCAGGCCCGGCTGTCATGTCGCTTGCGGGGACCATCGCACCCCTGCTGCCGACTTGTCAGGTAGTCCTGCACATTGACTTGTTCCCTGACATAACCCAGAAACAGCTTTCCGAGATCATCTCCAGAAACACGCAGAACAGAAGTATGGAAGATGGCCTTGTGGGAATAATACCCAACACACTTATCCCTGTGGTTCTCAAACTTGCGGGAACAGAGCGCCAACCGACCGCAATTGCAGTTACGCTGAAGGACTTGACCCTCACCGTTTCGCAACTTCGCCGACTGAAAGAAGCGCAGGTTACAGCGGGCGGCATAGACACCGCCGAAATAGATCCCTTCACATTAGAGTCAAAGCTCGTTCCGGGGCTGCGTTTCGCCGGTGAGATCATGGACGTTGACGGCGACTCCGGCGGCTTCAACCTCCAATGGGCGTGGTCATCCGGGCATGCAGCCGGAACCATCATCAGATAATCCCGCACAGCGCGCGAATACGCTCAGCCGCATACTTGAAGCCGTCCCAGGGAACGTCCGGTGGAATCAAGTGGTCGAACATCGGAATGTATCGCCCCTTCTCGATCATCTTTCGCGCCTTCTCCACCTCGGCGTCTATGGCGTCCTTGCCCCATGCCAACGCCCGCTTGTCCAACCCGCCCCAGATGCCAAGTGTGGGATAAAGCCGCCGGTACTCTAGTATGTCGTTCCCGGCCTGAACCTCAAACGGAAAGAACATGTTTATGCCGTGCCGCATCATCACGGGCACCAGTTCGCCGCAGTCACCATCGGTATCAACAGAAAAGAGCCGCACGCCCACGGACTTGCCGAACGCGACAATCCTGTCGTAGCACGGCATCATGAACTCCTCAACCATGCGCGGCGATATCAGCGAGCCTTGCTTGCCGGACATATCCTCCCAGATGTGAATGTGGTCTATCTGCACCTCCACGGCCACCTTCTCCCACAAGGATATCCACAGGCTCGTCAGGTGTTCCATGATGTCGTGAATCATCTCAGGATACTCGTAGAAGGCGACAAGTGTGTCCTCAACACCCATTAGGTCGCGGACAGACCCGAAAACACCCCAGGGGAAGTTGCCGACCTGAACCGCAAGGCCAGTGGAGGCAATGTGCGCGCGGAAAGCGTCCCAATCCTGCACAACTCGTTCAGGCTGATCTATCCGCAAACGCTCGTTCTTCAGCCGCTCCCAGTCATCGGGCGTCTTGACCGGGTAGTCCAGGTACTCCGGTATGGATCCGCCGTCTTTTCGCGCCCTCGATGTGATGCCGCGGCCATCACGGCTCACGATACGATCTTCCGTCTCCTCTATCACCTCAGATGGAAACGCAGGATATATCCCGCTGACCAGACTCGGCAGAGCAAAACTGCCTTCAAATCCTAGTTCGGCTGCAGGATTAAGGTTAGGGTTGCCGGACTCCTTACGCCACCGCTCCAGCGCCTCGCCCCACGGTGCCCAACCGAGACCTATGCCAAACGGGATGCGATCAATCGACGCCCCCATAAGACACCGTACTGCGCGCTCCCCGACCGTAAGCTGTTCCATACTATTCCCTCTCAAACAAAAAAAAGATGATAATGATGGTAACAGGTGACAGGAAGTTGGTCAAGTCATACCGAAACGTAGACAGATACACGATTCCCAAATGGCGGAAAACGTTCAACCGGCTAAGGAGGATATAGTATTGAGACGCATTGAGTGGGAGAAGATCAAGATTGACGACGGCGCATACGAGTCATGCGGCGTGTTCGACGTAAACAATGATGGTAAACTGGACATCGTTTGCGGAGCAAGCTGGTATGAGGCCCCAAACTGGACAAAACACCCAATCCGTGAAATTCTGGCTGCAGGTGAGTATTTCGATGATTTCTCGACGATTCCCATGGACTGCAACGGTGATGGATATACGGATTTTGTCACCGGTGGATGGTGGGGCAAGACACTCCAGTGGGTCGAGAATCCCAAAGGACAGTCGGTCGAGTGGAGAGTGCATAATATTGACCAGGTAGGCAGCATCGAGACCACTCGCGCATGGGACATAGACGGCGACGGCGAGCTGGAGATCGTGCCGAACACTCCTGGCAATCCGCTCTGTATTTTCAAGCTGATCCGCGACCACGAGGGCAAGGGAACCGGTCAGTTCAAGAAGTATCAGGTATCCGCTGAGCCTCAGGGACACGGTCTGGGCTGGGGTGACCTGATGGGTGACGGCAAGGGATGCTTCATCACCCCGACCGGTTGGTGGGAACCGCTTGGCGATCCTCTTTCCGGCGAGTACAAATTCCACGCCGAATTCAATTTGGGCAACTCCAGCGTCCCCATCCTAGTGGCCGATGTGAACGGCGACGGCGTGAATGAGATCATCGTCGGTCAGGCGCATGGGTACGGGCTGGACTACTATACTCAGATTCTGAATGCTGACGGAACTCGCACCTGGACAAAGCACCCGATTGATCCTTTCTTTTCGCAGTACCACGATATGCAGTGGGTGGACATTGACGGCGACGGCGAGTGCGAGCTTGTTACAGGCAACAGATTCCGCGCGCACTGTGGCAATGAGCCGGGCGAAACGGACATCATCGGGGTGTACTATTTCAAGTGGAACGGTGAGTCGTTCTCGAAGATTGTGGTAGATCACGGCAAGATAGGCGACCACTCCGGCACGGGCATTTTCTTCGAAGTGGTTGACCTAGACGGAAATGGCAGGTTGGACATAGTCGCTCCCGGCAAGGAAGGTTTGTTCATCCTGAAAAACCTCGGCCCTGAGCAGGTGGGCGTCAAGTAGGGAATGTTTCATGGCTGATGGTTGATGGCCGAAGGGAAATTGTCTGATGGTCAAATGGTCAGATGAGACCATAATCGAAAAGCTGCTGACATCGGATGAGCCTTCGATTCGATGGAAAGTCCGAAGCCGAGTGCATGGCGATTCCGAGGATGCGTTGATTGACCTGCGGCAGGAGATCAAAGCTTCGCCGAGGGTTCGAGCGTTACTGGGCGACCGCGATGAGAAGGGACGCGTACGGCCGGTCCATCACGTGTACAAGAAGTGGAACGGCGCGCACTGGGTGCTCGCACACCTGGCGGACATAGGGTATCCGGAGGGCGATTCGGACCTGATCCCGATACGCGAGCAGGTGTTGAATTGCTGGCTAGAGAGGATTCAGGAGTACGTGTGCGAGAAGCCCATACCATCTCGTGACGGCGTGCCTGTCATCAACGGCCGTGCCAGGAGGTGTGCGTCGCAGCAGAGCAACGCGCTCTACGCCACACTCGCGCTGGGATTGGCCGACGACAGATGCCAACAACTGGCCGAACTGCTGATGAGATGGCAATGGCCCGACGGAGGCTGGAACTGCGACTGCAAGCCGGAAGCGAAGAACTCGTCGTTCTGGGAGTCGCTGATTCCGCTTCGGGCGCTTTCCCTGTATGCGAGGGCGACTGGAGACCAGAAGGCCCGTGCATCTACGGAACATGCGGCGGAGTTATTCCTGAAGCGTCGGCTGTTCAGACGGCTGAGCGACGGCGAGGTTATGAACGAGCAGTTTACGCGCCTGCATTATCCTTGCTACTGGCGGTACGATGTCCTGTTCGCGCTGAAGGTCATGGCAGAGGGCGGGTTCATATCTGATCCCAGGTGCGCAGATGCGCTGGACCTACTCGAGTCGAAACGCCTCCCGGACGGTGGCTGGCCGGCTGAGGAGCGGTTCTACCGGAAGTCGGATGATGGGGTCAGCGGCTCTGACCGCGTGGCCTGGGGCATGGTGAGCGCAAAGAAGATGAACGAGTGGGTAACGGCCGATGCGCTGTACGTAATGAAGGCAGCAGGCAGGCTGAAGGGCTAGGTGTTCGGTGGTTGGTGTTAGGTGTTAGCCCGGAACCAGAGGAGACATGAGCGAAGATATCTGCACAATCATCTACGGACTGGAAACTTCGCTCTTGAGACCTGAGACCAGAGCCTCGACTAAGGACCTCGACCGGTTTCTAGCCGATGGCTTCATGGAGTTCGGCAGTTCGGGCCGGGTGTATAAGAAGTCTGACATCCTCAAGAGACTGCCTGGCAGTGCAGCGGTCTCGACTGATGAGTTTACTGTCACTGATTTTGAGGTTCGTGAGTTAGCCGAGGGTGTTATGCTGGCGACTTACAGCGCCCGGAGATCACAACCCGGCAGTAAGCCGATGATCTCACTCAGGTCGTCAATTTGGAAACTGACCGACTGTGCATGGCGGATGATATTCCATCAGGGCACACCGTTTCGCTAGGCGAGAAACGTGAAGCAGGAGGTATATGAAAATGTGGTGTTCCAATCTATTTCGCCGTATCGTGATGATATCGGCGCTTCTGGCGATGCAGACTGCTGCCATGGCAGCGTTTGGCCTGCCGGGTGGAATCAAGGTGCCGGACGTTCCGAAGATCGGTGGAGGGATCTCCATCCCAGGCCTTGATGGACTGCTCGGTAACGATGAGGCGCCCATATCCACCGGCTTCGCGGATGCCGTAACGGAGATTCCGTTTCTCGATACCTACGAACCGGAACAGCCGCTCCCGCTGGAGGCCGTGGACAAAGACAGCAGCGGCGGTTGGTCTCTTCGTCCAGGCACCTATAGCTTCGACGCGCAGAGCTACTGCCTTCACGCAGGCACCCACGGACCCAGCAAGGGCGAGGGATACCTTTACGCTCCGCTGAGAGGTTCCAAAGCGGATATTATCCGTGCTGTCGTTGAGCAGTCCGCGAACCATCCCGAGATACGGGAGACTCACGTGCAGCAACTGATATGGGGAATCGAGGCACGCACGAAGCTCAGCGAAATGCCTCAGGAGATCCGGACAGCGGCATCATCCCTGCTTACCGAAAAACAGATAGCAAGTCTGGATAAGGGAACCTTCGGGGTGATCCCGAACAATCAACTCGCTCCTTACCTCTCAAAAGTCACGGAGCCTGTCCGAAAAGCGCTGGAGTTCGAGAATGCCTTCCGCGCAAAGCTGTGCAACCCCAAGCTGCCTTTTGGCGAACTGGAGAAGGTGGCCGTACTCACTGGTGACCTGCCACGGGACAAGAATGCTCGCGTTGTGCCTTCCATGCGCTGGTCCTACAACCCCGACGGCTATTTCATCAGGTTCAAGCCCCATTGGTACGCGGCCACTTATTTCGAGGTAAGCTGCCCGGATCGGCACTCCATTGTGCGGGACGATCGCGGCAGGATCACAGAGATATCAGACTCGCAGGAGAACATCATTCGTATCGCCTATGATGACGGTATCGCTCCGACCATGATAACCGGTGATGATGCCGTAAAGGCTTATGCAATTAGCTCAATCAAGTTCACCTCCAGCGTAACGAGGAACGACATACCCGTTGAGCGCGAGTGGAAGAACACAGGCTGGGTTCTCGTGGGTCTCCCAAACGGCAAAGGAACACCGGAACAGGGCGGCGGTAGAATCAGCGGACTTAAGGGTCGGTATGACGAAGCCGTGTCCCTCGGCAAAGAGTTCGCCGACACGACCGGCAAGGCGCGGCGCTCACTTGACCTCAAGAAACCTTCGCCTTTCGCTGCTGCGAACATGACCGATATGATAGACCTCAGCCATCTGAATGCGGCCATCTCGGAAGCAGTTGCAGCCGATGCGAAGGACGACGCCGTCGTTGCATGGCAGGCACAGGAAATCATCGGGGCCTGGCAGTATGTGTTCAAGAGAAGCGTCAACGGCGATCAGGTGTTGGTATCGGGCCTGCCCCAAGCGCTGATCGGGCTGGGAGTGATTGGGAAGACCCTTAAGGGTGATGACGTCACGCCCCTCAATCCTTCCAAAAACGTGGCAACCCCCAGCGAGACTGGAAGGCAGCGTCTGGAGCAGTCCAGCAGGTCCACCAGTGACAACAGCGCAACGGGAAGCGAGAACAATGATAACTGGTTCATGGCGTGGGTTCGGAGCAAAATGCAGGATTGGGGCTTCGACGTGTCTAGTGAAGGCACATCGAACGGCGCCCAGAACGGAGACTCGCGCGGCCATGCAAGACGAACCACCACAAGTTCCTCGTCGAAGAGAGGCGGCCATAGCAAATTCATGTCCCTTAGCTTTACCGCCAACACGAGCAGTGCGCCTTCGCAGTCTCCCTGGGACATGGTGACCGTCACCGTCAGTCACGTGGACGGCCAGACCGTGGTCGGAGTCCGGTTCACCGACACGAAGAGCGGACGAATCGTCCACCTGGGAAAGGCCCGGGCAATCGGTGAAAGTGCAAATGTCCGAAACTCAGCGCTGGACTTGGCCGTCAAGAACGCGGGCTTGTAAGCATCCGCAACTGATATGGACTGCGGTGGCTTGACACCGCTCTCAACGCCGTGGCTCGACACGGCGCAATACCTCGCGGCATCAGGCCGCCAATAAACCAAAGCGACGTCGAGCCGTCGCACTCCAAGGTGGAGGATAACATGCCGAAGATTGCGATGATTGGTGCAGGGAGCGTCGTGTTTACGAAGACGCTCATGAACGACATTATGGCTACGGAGGCCCTTCGGGACAGTGAATTTGCCCTGATGGACCCCAGCGAGAACAGACTTGGCAAGATGGAAGCGTTCGCCAAGGACGTGATCCGGGAGAACAACCTCCCGACAAAGGTCTGGGGAACCACCGACCGGCGGAAAGCCATGGACGGAGCCGACTATGTGGTCATCATGATCCAGGTCGGCGGAATGGATGCGTTCCAGGCGGACTACGAGATTCCGCTGAAATACGGCGTGGATCAGTGCATCGGCGACTCTCTATCTGCCGGCGCTATCTTCCGCGCGCTGAGGACCATTCCCGTTCTTATGGACATCGCCAAGGACATGGCCGAGCTTTGCCCGAACGCCATCATGCTGAACTACGCGAACCCGATGGCGGCCAACTGCTGGGCGCTTGGCACCGTGCCGGGACTGCAGTTCGTCGGCCTCTGCCACGGCGTGCAGACCACGATGGACCTGATCGCGGGCTACGTGGGCCTTAAGAAAGACGAGATTGACTACACCGCTGCGGGCATTAACCACATGGCATGGTTCCTGAAGCTGGAGAAGGACGGCAAGGACCTCTACCCCACCCTACGCGAAAAGTTCGAGAAGCCGGAATACTACATCAACGAAAAGGTTCGCGGCGAAGTCTTCCGCCACTTCGGTTACTTCATGACCGAAAGCACCGGCCATCTTTCCGAGTACCTGCCCTGGTTCCGCAAGAACCGCAAAGCGCTCGACATGTATTGCGACATGCCTGACTTCGGCGGGGCGACAGGTGCATACTACAAGTACGGCCGCATGCTTGAGGAGAAGTTCAGAACCACCGATCCGCTCAGCATCGAGTCGAAGGATCTGACACCCCGAAGCGCGGAATACTGCTCGTATATCATCGAGGCGAAAGAGACCGGAAAAATCTTCAAGCTGAACGGCAACGTTCGGAACGACGGCTACATCACCAATCTCCCGAACGGCTCCTGCGTCGAGATACCGATGTTCGTTGACAAGATGGGCCTGCATCCGACAGTCGTCGGCAACCTGCCCGCTCAGTTGGCGGCGGTGAACCTGACCAACGTCAATGCTCAGGGGCTCACCGTTCAGGCCGCGCTAACAGGCGATCCCGAGCTTGTGGCGGCAGCGATTGCGCTCGACCCGCTGACATCGGCGGTCTGTACGCTCTATGAGGCCAGGGAGATGGCGCGCGAGATGTTCGCGGCAGAGGCCAGGTGGCTCCCTCAGTTCGCAGGAAAGACAATGAAGGCGGTTCCGGTCATAGATATCCCGGCGGACGTTGTTCCCGCAGAGGTGCCGGTTGACCCGGCACTGGCAATAGCAAACAGGTTCGGCAAGCTCGCAAATGCGTGACAATAGCAAGTGGAGGCAATGATGGACAAAGTACGGATAGGTTTCGTGGGCGTCGGCGGTATGGGTCAGAGCGCTCACCTCAAGAACTACGTGACGGTCCCGGACTGTGAGGTCGTCGCGATCGCCGAGGTCAAGGAGCAGCAGGGCAAGCTGGTCGGCGAACGGTATGGTATCGCAAAGGTCTACAAGAACCATGAGGAAATGCTAGCGAACGAGAAGCTGGACGGAATAGTGGCGTCACAGCCGTTCACCCGACACGGCGTTCTCATCTCCGATCTCGCAAAGCACGGGATACCGATCTTCACCGAGAAGCCGCTCGCAGGCTCAATCGAAGCAGGCGAGAAGATTCTGAAGGCGCTCAAGGCAGGCGGTTCCTGGCACATGGTCGGCTATCACAAACGAAGCGATCCGGCCAGCATGTACGCCAAAGCGGAGATCGAGAAACTCAAAGCGTCCAACGAACTGGGCAAGCTTAAGTACGTGCGCATCCTCATGCCCGCAGGCGACTGGGTGGCTAATGGATTCCTGGGTCGTATCGGCGTAGACGAACCGGTGCCGCCGCTGGAGTTCGACCCGCCGGCCAGCGATATGGATGAGGAGACCTACAAGGCCTACAACTCGTTCGTCAACTACTATATCCACCAGGTCAACCTGATGGCCTATCTGCTTGGCGAGCGGTACAAGGTGACCTACGCCGACCCGACGGGCGTAATGCTGGCAACGCAGAGCGACAGCGGAGTGGCAGGCGTGATCGAGATGACACCGTACCGCACGACCGTTGACTGGCAGGAATCGGCGCTCATCGCTTTCGAGAACGGCTACATCAAGCTGGAACTGCCTGCACCCCTGGCGTCAAATCGTCCCGGCAAGGTGGAGATCATGCGCGATCCGGGCAACGGCGTGACTCCTGAGACGATGACCCCTACCCTACCCTGGGTTCATGCAATGAGGCAGCAGGCGTTCAACTTCGTGGCCGCCATCAAGGGCGATATCAAGCCGCTGTGCGATGCGCCTGAGGCGATTCTAGACCTCAAGGTAGCGAGGGAGTATATCCGGCTGCTGAAAGGCTGCTAGCGACACCAAACCTTCCGATTACAGCAGTCAGGTTGTGGTTGATATGAGCGAAATCAGACGTGTTGCCTCCGAAACAAACGCGCTCGCGTCCGGAGGCATACGTCTTTTCGCGCTGGCAATCGGCCTCCTGACAGTGGTTGCCACCTGCATAGTCGTAGCATACAGCGAGCTAGTGGTCAGTCGGTCCACCAGTGGCGCGTGTTTGTTGTTGGGTTCCAGTCAGATTCCGCCTGCTGCCGTTGCCATGCTGCTGGCGATGGTGGGCATTAACTGGATACTCAAGCGTCTCGCCCCACGATGGAAGCTTACCGCCGCGGAGCTTGGCTCGATCTACATGATGTCAGCCGCAGCCGCGCTCATCTCCGCATTCGGCCTAACGGTCTTGTTGCTGCCGACAACTGCATTGGGCAACTACTTTGCCGATCCGCAAAACAAATGGCAGCCGCAGATACTCAGTCACCTGCCCCAATGGATGGTTCCGTTTGACCCACACGGTCCGGAAAAGCAGTTCGTCTCCAAAGCCTTCTTTGAGGGGCTTGGCACGGGTGAGACCATTCCCTGGAGCAACTGGGTTATACCGCTTGCGGCGTGGAGTTTATTTGCGCTGTTGCTCTTCTACCTCATGGCTTGTCTGGTAGCCATCTTCCGAAAGCAGTGGGTGGAGAATGAACGACTGTCGTTCCCATTGGTTCAGCTTCCCTTGGAAATGTGTACCGGAGGGATGGCTGTCAAGACGAGAGACAGACGGCTGATGTGGGCCGGGGCGCTTATTCCGTTCCTCTTTCACGGGATGAACGGGCTGGCGAACATGATCCCGACTGTGCCCAGCGTGAATACATGGAGTATGATCAGCTTCCCAGCCAGTCCACCGTGGAGCTATATGGGCGGAATTCCGCTGACCATCAATTTTACCATCATAGGACTCACCTATCTGCTGCCGCTGGACGTGGGCTTTTCCATGTGGTTCTTCCCGCTGTTCGTGCGGTTTCAGAACATGGTAGCTGGGTCACTCGGTTATGAGTTCAAAGGCATGCCGACGATGCTGGTTGCCAATGAGTTCATCGCGTACCAGTCCATGGGTGCGGCGGTTGCTGTATGCGCATCTCTTATGTGGTTTGCCAGACCCCATATGCGAACAGTATGGCAATCGATGAAATACGCGTCTAGCAACAAAGAGGACGGCGCAGAGTGGATGTCCTACAAGCATGCTCTCGTCGGGTCAGCGGTAAGCTTCGTTCTACTCGTCACCTGGTGCGCGATGGCAGGAATGAATGTCTGGGTTTCGGCGTTCATGATGCTCGCCTTCGTACTTCTAATTCTGATCATGATGGCCCGATGCGTCGCCGAGGTGGGTACACCTATGCTGGAGGGCGTCTTCCGACCTCTTGATCTCTGGTCGGTGGTAGCCATGAAGAGCACTCTCGGCATATCGAACCTCGCCCCGCTAGCGATGATAAGCCCCATATTCATGCGCCACCCACGCACGCTCATGGCGCTTTTCATGGACGGCATGAAGCTGTCAGACGGCATAAAGCTTCGGCGGGCCACGCTTGGTACGGCAATGGTCATCGCAGTTCCACTCGCCATGCTGGTCTCCTATTACGTGCAGTTGAAGATATGCTACGCTCGCGGCGCGATGTCGCTGAACAACTTTCTGATTTGGGGCGTACCCCGTCTGCATCTGATGGAAGGCAGCACCATCCTCAACGGATACGAGAAGTTTAACCCGGCGCACTCCGTATACTTCATGGGCGGGATGCTGTTCACATTCTTCCTGTACTTCATGAGAACCCGGTACTGGTGGTGGCCGTTCCATCCCATAGGATACGCGGCAGGAGCATGGTGGTCGGGTTCCATATGGTGGGCGATGTTCTTTATGGGCTGGCTGCTGAAGAGCCTCATCCTGCGCTACGGA
>JANYKG010000155.1 GCA_025358205.1 Armatimonadota bacterium | reverse complement strand
ATCGACCAGGACGTGAAGACGCCGGAGCAGTACCAGCCCAGGGAGTGGCCGCAGGTGGACGGCAAGCCGGTTGTTTGGGAGGCGTGCCAGACCTTCAACGGGAGTTGGGGATATCACCGCGACAACCAGAACTGGCGGTCGGTGGATGAGCTTGTTCGCACGCTGATAGACACGGTTTCCAAGGGCGGCAACCTGCTCCTGAACGTCGGGCCGAATGCGCGTGGCGAGTTTGAGCCGAATGCGTTGGAGCGGCTGCGGGGGATGGGCGAGTGGATGCGACTGCACAGTCGGGCGATCTATGGCTGTACCCAGAGCGATTTTACCGCGCCGACCGACTGTCGGTTCACGCAGAACGGTAAGCGGCTGTACCTGCACCTGCTCGCGTGGCCGTACAAGCACGTACACATGGAGGGGTTTGCGGGCAAGGTGGAGTACGCTCAGTTGCTGAACGATGCGTCCGAGGTCAAGCGGATTGAACGTGATCCGAATGCGAAGGGCGACGGCATGAACGAGCGCGGCAAGGCGGGGTTGCTGACGTTGGAGCTTCCGGTGCAGAAGCCGAATGTGGTTGTGCCGGTTGTCGAGCTGTTTCTGAAAGGATAGCAAGCGATGGATTCGCTTTCGTTCGACCCGCTGGTCGTGCAGTATGACGAGACCCGCACATTCGACCAGGGTTGTTTTGATGCGGCGCTGGACTACCTGGCGGAACGGTTTCCGCCGAGGGCGTTTCCGCATGTCTTCGAGCCGGGGATCGGAACCGGAAGGATAGCTGTCCCGCTGGCGGAGAGGGGATATCGCGTCACCGGCGTGGACATTTCCACAGAGATGATGGCTATTCTGGAGGAGCGACTCAAGGCGCGTCCGCTTCCGATATCCTATCAGGTTGCTGATGTCACTGACCTGCCGTTTGAAGATGCTGAGTTCGACCTAGCAGTTGCCGTGCATCTCTTCTACTTTATACCCGAGTGGCGGAGGGCTGCCGACGAAATACTGCGGGTGGTTCGGCGCGACGGGCCGCTGGTTCTTATGCACACGGGTATGGGTGAAGAGGTTCCGGCGCTTACCAATCGGTATCATGAGCTATGCACTGAGCGTGGATGCGATACCCGGATGGTCGGCGTAACCAGTACCAGTGAGTTAGTCGCGTACTTGCGTGACATCGGGTGCGGCATCGAGGAGATCTGCGACCGTTGGACGTGGACGACAAGGGTGCGGCTCGACAAGGCGATAGGATACCTGGCATCGCGCGCGTACTCATATACCACCAAAGCGACGGATGATGTGCATCGGTGGGCTGTCAACAAGCTCACGATGGAGTTTGAGCAGTCGTTGGGCGAAATGTCAGGCGAGTTCGATGTGCCAAATCGGATCAGATTGGTGCTGGTTACGCGATGAACGGAATTGGCTGTCCGAAAGGTGAACTTTCGCTTGCCGGGTACGTCTAGTTGCTTGTAGTTGCGTCCGGTTTCGCGCGGGAATCGCAGGCTGAAGACCTGCGGCTACTACAGAACCTGCGGATACAGTATGTGGTGAGAAGAGGAGCGATAAATGAGCGACAATACGCTGAATAGACGAGATTTCTTGAAGCTGGCGGGGGTTGGCGCGGCGGCGCTGGCGGTGCCTTCGTGGGCGCACGCGGCTGCTGCCGGTGCAGGGCGCAAACCGAACATCATTGTCATCATCGCAGATGACCTCGGGTACGCGGAGTTGAGCGTCCAGGGATGCAAGGACGTGCCGACGCCGAATGTGGACTCCATTGCGAAGAACGGCGTGCGGTTCACGAACGGGTATGTCTCGTGCCCGGTCTGCAGCCCCACTCGCGCGGGACTGAACACGGGGCGATACCAGCAGCGGTTCGGCCATGAGTTCAACCCGGGGATGCCCGGAAGCGCAGACGCGAAGTTCGGACTGCCGCTGACCGAGACCTTTCTCGCAAAGCGCCTGAAGGCGGCGGGCTATGTTACCGGCGCGGTTGGCAAATGGCATCTGGGCTATACCAAAGGCTACATGCCGCTGGAACGAGGATACGATGAGTTCTTCGGCTTCCCCGGCGGCGCACACGGATATATCGGTGAAGGCGGCGGCGAGGGCAACCACATGATGCGCGGTAACGACCCCGTAGACGAGAAGGCCTACCTCACCGACGCTTTTGGGCGCGAGGCGGTTTCATTCATAGACCGTCACAAGGAGAAGCCATTCTTCCTGTACCTGGCGTTCAACGCGGTGCATTCTCCCCTGCAGGCCATAGACAAGTACCTGAAGCGCTTCTCGTCAATCAAGGACGAGAAACGGCGCACGTTTGCAGCCATGCAGTCCGCGATGGACGATGCTATCGGCGAAGTGCTGACGAGCCTGCGCAAGAACAAGCTGGAGAACGATACGCTGGTTTACTTTATCAGCGACAACGGCGGACCGACGGCGAGCACAACTTCGAGCAACGTCCCGCTACGCGGCTTCAAAGCGCAGGTGTACGAGGGTGGAATTAGGACGCCGGCGATGGTTCAGTGGCCCGGTCACATCCCGGCAGGCAAGGTGTATGACAAGCCGGTCATCTCGCTGGACATCGCGCCCACGGCGTTGGCGGCGGCTGGTGTGACCGCGAAGGATGCCAAGTTCGACGGCGTGAACCTGCTGCCGTTCCTGAAGGGCGATCCCGGCGCTCCGCATGAGACGCTGTTCTGGCGCTATGGCGACCAGCATGCCATCCGCAAGGGTGACTGGAAGCTGCTCCGTGGTCCGTTCGGAGATGATGGGCTGTACAACCTGGCCGATGACATCGCCGAGAGCAAAGACCTTTCTGCCGAGAAGCCTGAGAAGGTGAAAGAACTTCAGGCCATCTACGATAAGTGGGACTCGGAGTTGGTGGCCCCGCTTTGGCACAAGCAGCCTGGTCCCAAGCAACTGGCGAAAGGCAAAGGCAAGAACAAGGCCGGTGGTAAGAACAAACAAAACGCGGCGACAGGGGAGGAGTAGTCCCAGTTGCCGCACAAAGTTAATATGGAAAATGGAGGGGCAGGTGTATAACCTGCCCCTGTGAATTTGGAACATTATTCACAAGAAAAGCGAATGATGATCAGAAGACGCTGCATGATGCAGGCTGGGAGTAGAAGATGTCTGATGAATCGTTTGTGCGCCCTATGAGAATACCGAGTGATGTGACTGTCTGCATGTCCGTGCCTGCCAACGCTAAGGCCGGGGCGAATGGGCGTTGGGTCCTGCATTTTACGCTGTCGCGTTCCGTCTCGGCAGAGGAGCGGCTGTGGCTCTGCGTTCACGGTGGGCGGAACATGAAGAATTCGTGGTCGAAACTTCAGGCCCAGGACCCGGACTCAGAGGGATACGTGTTGTTCTCAACTGCCGCAGGTTTGGCGCTGGAATGCGAGGCCCAGAGCGATGATGCGGGCACCTTCTCCTTCAAGGTTCCGGATGAGGGGTTGAAGGAAGGATCGGGGATCGCGGTCCGCTTGGTCAACTCGGTTGCCCCAAGGTACTCTCAGCCGGAAAAGTTCTTCTTGCTGGTGACCGCCCAGCCGGGCGAGGAGTTCAGACCGCTCCAGCTATTCGGTGACGGCCTTAAGCGCGTGGTCGGCGCGTGCATGTTGGGCATAACTGGCGGCGGCCTGGCCGAGATCAGGGCCTTTGCGCCGAGCAGCACGGCTGTCGGGCAGGAGTTTGGGCTACTCGTTCGACCAGAGGATACCATTGGCAACGTTGCGAGTTCCGATCTTGGCGAACTGGTCGTGAGGTGCGATGGCGTTGTTCTGCCTGCAAAGCGCGTTCAGATAGGCGGATCGAGATGCTGTCGGCTTGAGGGCATTGCGCTGCCGAAGGAGGGCGTCTATCATCTCGAAGTTGAGGACGTCTCGCACGGTCTGAAGGCGGTCACGAATCCCATTATATGCGGTGCGAATGGCGCGCTGCTCTGGGGGTCCATGCACAGCCACACGGAGATGTCCGACGGCACGGGTACACTGGACAGGTACTTCACCGAGATGCGCGATGAGTGCGCCATTGACTTCGGCGCGACCTCTGATCACGACAAAGCGGATGAGACACCTGAGGAATTGTGGCAATTCTCACAGCGTGCGGTTGAGAAGTACAACGAGCCTGGGCGGTTCACGGTTTTTCTGGGCTACGAATGGGCGACATGGCGCAAGAACGGCGACGGCGACAGGAATGTTTACTATCTGAAGGACCACCGCCCAATCTTCCGATCGGGCGATGATGCGTACCCGAATCCGGCGGGACTACTATCGGCGTTGAAGGACGAAGATGCCATTGTTATTCCGCACCATCCCGCGCACCCCGGCAACCACAACGACTGGAAGGACCATGATCCCGAAAAGGAGCGATTGGTCGAGATATACTCACTTTGGGGGTGTTCCGAGCGGAGCGTGGGGGACGGGAATATCTATCTCGGCGCGCCGGTCGAGAATCCGCGAGGCGTTCCGGGGGTCAACCCTCTGGGCTACGTTCAGCGCGCTCTGGCGATGGGATGGCGGGTCGGCTTTTCCGCCAACGCCGACGACCACTCAGGTCACGGCAGTGATCGAATCGTGCGCCACAAGGAGGGTCGGGATTTCACCGGTGGGCTGACCGGCGTGTACGCGAAGGAGAACACCCGCGAGGCGATTTGGGATGCGTTGAGGAATCGGCGGTGCTATGCCACAACCGGCGATAGAATCATCGCGGAGTTTACGCTCAACGGCCATCCGATGGGTTCGGAACTCGACGCATCGGAATGCGGCAAGCGGACCATTAAGGTCTCCGTCCACGGCACAGCGCCGATCAAGTCTATCGAGGTCGTGCGCAACAATGTGGATGCCTATCGGATTGAGCCGTGTACGCATGATGCCGAGTTCGAGTGGACGGATGATGCTCCGCTGGCTATGGTGAACCTTCCGGCGGCCAAGTTCTGCCCCGTGCCGTTCACGTTCTACTATGTCAGGGTGACTCAGGAAGACAACCAGCAGGCGTGGGTCAGCCCGATTTGGATAAGCGAATGAAACGTCCATTCTTACTCTTTCTCGTACTCATACTCTTACTTTCCGGGAGTTACACCATGGCATCAGACAAGGATTACCTCGTCGGTGTGTACTACTTCGCGGGGTGGTGGCCGGAGACGCCGAATAAGTGGGCGCCTTATGGGCCGGACTGGCGCGCGGACTACCCTGAGCGGATACCGATTTCGGGGCAGTACAATGACCAGAAGACCATGAACCGGGAGATCATCGCGGCGTCGGCTCATGATGTGGACTTCTTCCAGATTCTGTGGTACCCCAACGGCGGGCCACTGAACGAAGGGCTTCGGACGTTCCTCGCGTCGCCCGAAGCGCACCGCATGAAGTTCACGATCGAGTACGTGAACCATCCGCCGTTCGACCTCAAGACCGATGCGGAGTGGGAAGCGGCCTGCCGTGAGTGGTGTGCCGCTATGAAGCATCCGAGCTATCTGCGGGTGGGTGGTCGTCCGGTGTTCAAGGTCCACGGCGCGGACTTCTTCTTCCAACAGAACGGTAATGACAACACGAAGGTTAAGACGAGGCTGGATGTATTTCGTCGGATTGCGAAAGAGGAGGGTCTGCCGAAACCATTGATTAGCGGCGGCGTGATGCCCGGCGGGGTGTCTTTGTCCGAGCGGTCTACACCTTATGATTTCGTGACCACCTACATGGACATGCCGAGTCTCCCGCAGAAGGCCGAGCCGTATCCCTACGAGTTGCTCATCAAGCATGCAGAGGACGGTTGGGTGCGTTATGCCGAGAAGAGCAGCAAGCCTTACGTGCCCTATGTGCCCAGCGGTTGGGACCCCAGGCCGTGGAAGGACCCGCGTCCGTCGTTCGCTCTCCCGAACCGCGAGGAGTGGACGGATGCGCTCAGGCGGGTGAAGATCGCGCTGGACAAGTACCCGAACCTGGGTGTACCGGTCAAGGGTGGACGGCAGAAGATGCTGCTGATCTATGCATGGAACGAGTTCGGCGAGGGCGGCATCGTCGCGCCAACCAGAGGCGATGGGGATATGAAACTGGAGGCTATCCGTGAGGTTTTTGGCCGGTAGTATCACCAGACGCGAGTTCATAAAGACATCAACCGCTGCGGCGCTGGCGGTCGGGATCGGGAGGATAGGCATGTCCGAATCAGCAAAGAAACCGAATTTTGTGGTCATCTACTGCGACGACCTGGGCTACGGCGACCTGTCGTGCTTTGGGTCAAAGGAAATCAAGACGCCGCACCTGGATGCGCTGGCGAAGGACGGTGTGCGGCTGACCAACTGGTATTCGAACTGCCCAGTCTGCTCGCCGTCCAGGGCGTCGCTGCTCACCGGAAGGTACCCGGCTAATGCGGGGGTCACGCACATCCTTGGTGGAAACAGGACTACGCCAGGCCTGCCCGCGTCGGAAGTTACCATCGCAAAGGCGCTGAAGCCACTGGGGTATCGGACCGCGCATTTCGGCAAGTGGCACCTTGGGCTGACAAAGGAATGCCGCCCCAACGCGCACGGCTTCGATGAATTCCATGGGTTTCTTGCGGGATGCGTGGACTACTACTCGCACATCTTCTACTGGGGGATGGGCGGCAAACAGGGCAATCCGACTCACGACCTGTGGCACAACGACAAGGAAGTGTATGACAACGGCAAGTATCTGACAGAGGTCATAACCGAGAAGTCGGTCGAGTTCATCAAGGCCAAACATGACGAGCCGTTTCTGCTCTACACTGCCTACAACGCGCCGCACTACCCGATGCACGCGCCTCAGAAGTACCTGGACAGGTATCCTGACTTGCCTTGGGACAAGCGGATCATGGCCGCGATGGTCTCCGCAGTGGATGACGGGGTGGGGGAGATCGTGAAGGCACTGAAGGCATCGGGCCAGTACGAGAACACAGTGATCTTCTTCTCCAGCGACAACGGGCCTTCGACAGAGAGCCGCAACTGGCTTGACGGCACGGAGGATTTGTACTACGGCGGCAGCGCGGGCGTCTTTCGCGGGCACAAGGGCAGCCTGTTCGAGGGTGGCATTCGCATGCCGGCGATACTGGCCGCGCCTGGGCGAATTCCGGGGGGGCAGGTGTGCGACAAGCCCGGCATGATGATGGACATCTTCCCGACGTTCCTGGAGATGGCCGGTGGTAAGGCAGGGGATTCGGTTGACGGCGCGAGCGTGCTCCCGATGGTTGCGAAGGACGGCCCGAGTCCTCACAAGGACCTTCTGTGGGAGTATCAAGGTCAGTTGGCGATTCGGCGAGGGAAATGGAAACTGGTGCTGGACGGCAAGCTGGATTTCAGCCGGACCCAGCCGGACGCAGTGCATCTCTCCGACCTGGAGGCTGATCCTGGGGAGAAGACGAACCTGGCGGACAGGGAACCGGCTTTGGCGATGGATCTGACCGAAGTCGTTAAGTCCTGGGCGGCCTCCATCGTTTGACTACGCGCCGCAGGGGGAAACCTGTGAGCAGTTCAACCATCGGAGGTGCGGCATGGCTGTTGGAGTAGATCGCACGATTTCAGTACGGGTCGGGAGGGCGACTCTCGGAGGCACGCTGGGTGTACCGAACGATGCTCGCGGTGTGGTTCTGTTCGCGCACGGCAGCGGTAGCAGCCGGTTCAGTCCGCGAAACCGGTATGTAGCCGATGTTTTACATGTCGGCGGGATAGGCACGCTGCTGCTGGACCTGCTTGAAGAGTGGGAATCCGATGACCGTAGCAAGGTGTTCGATATTGATCTGCTGGCAGAACGGTTGGTCGGCGCGACTGCGTGGCTTCAGCAGGAACCTGAAACGAAGGGGATGGCGGTCGGGTACTTCGGCGCAAGCACCGGGGCGGGAGCCGCTTTGCAGGCTGCGGCGAAGCTTGGCGACCAGATCAAGGCGGTGGTCTCGCGCGGGGGGCGTCCTGACCTGGCGATGGAATACTTGCCCAAGGTGACAGCACCCACTCTGCTGATTGTGGGCGGGCTGGACGGGCAGGTGATTTCCATGAACGTGGCGGCGTACGATGCCATGACCGCGACGAAAGATATGGCTATCGTCCCCGGCGCGACGCACCTGTTCGAGGAACCCGGCACACTGGAGCGCGTGGCTGAACTCGCGCGGGATTGGTTCGCGCGGTATCTGGCGAGTTGAGGTGAAATGAAACGAGGAGGACCGGCCGGCGATCCTCCTCCATCAGATTACGGTTGCTTGAAATTGTATCCCTGTGTGCCCATTTTGGCCGCCATAATGCCCATCAGGATGCCGTACGCCACGCCGAGGACGATGTTGATGATCAGTACGATCACGCCCCACTTGGTCCATGCTTTCTGTACGGTCTTGAACTGCTCCACACTCTCGAACTTCCTGTACTGCCATGCCCACTCGCTGCCTTTCACGCCAAGAATGATGGCCATGATCAGGTTTACGCAGGGTATCAGACAGAGAAGTCCGAGCCAGACCTGATGCCCTATGGCCCAGATCCAGTTCAACAGGAACGCGCCCCAGTTCCAGCCCTTGATTTCTTCCGGTACAATGGCAGCGCTGCCTTGCCCGGATGTGTTCTGCTGCATTTCCATTCCGCACCTCCGTTTGCTGATAGACATGTACTGCAGATTCAAGAGGTGTTTTCGCTACTAGTGCGGAGATTCCTCTATTAGAGATGCGTGGATAAAATGATTTGAGGAGTACCGGCCAGTGATACTCCTCAAGACTGGTGATGGCGTGATGACTTGAAGCTGTGATTGTATGGAGTTAGTCGCGCCGCATCCAATTATCTGCTGGGTGTGACCGGCATCGGCACCGATGCGGGCATTTTCCAGGCTTCCCTGGCGGCCATGGATACCGCGAATGCCCATATGCAACCAATGACAACGCTGATTATCAGTACGATCACGCCCCACTTCGCCCAAGTCTTCTGAACGGTCTTGAACTGCTCTACGCTCTCCCATTTCCGATTCTGCCATGCCCACTCGCTCCCCTTGACTCCGAGGATGATTGCCATGATCCATCCAAAAATCAGAGTGAGCAGTCCAATCCAAACACTGTTTCCTATGGACCAGACCCAACCTAGCAGGAACGCACCCCAGTTCCAACCCTTGATCTCCTCCGGTACAATGGCAGCGCTGCCTTGCCCGGATGTGTTCTGCTGCATTTCCATTCCGCACCTCCGTTTGCTGATAGATACTGTATGTTCAAGAGGTGTTTCACCAGGGACGCGAGGATTCCTCCATTTTGGTGAGCATGGATCAGGGTAAGGGCGGGGGATATCTGAGATTTGAGATATCAGATATGAGGTTCGATACAGTCAATATGAGATTTGATATCTGAGATTTGAGATTTGAGATTGTGAATCATGAATCGTCGTTTGTCTTGGAGAAGATGTCGGGGCGGTTCGCGTTGAGAATATTCTGAATGTGCTGGTCGAAGTCATTGACGCGGAGTTTGGCCTCGTACTGGGCGCGCGTCTGGTCATTGAGGTGACGTTGACCTTTGATGTCAGTGTTCTGGAGTGTGTCCGCCCATGCGCGAATCTGTCGCGAACAGCTTTCGGATAGCGATATCAGATCTGAAATCTCAGATTTGAGATGTGAAGCGTCGGCGGAGCGATCCACGAAACGCAGCATGGAACGAACTTCGCCAGCGGAGCCGCGTGCGATGTACAGGTAGGCGATGAGTTCGGCGGTGGAGCCGCGCTCGAATCCTTCTGCAATGTTGTTGGAGACGGACAGGGCGGCGCGGCGCAGTTGGTCGCGAAGATCGCCGGATTGCGAGAAGAATGAATCACGAGTGAGTGTATAGATGCGCAGTGCGAGGTCAATCCCGGCATTCCATACCGGCAGATCTTCGAAACGTTCGTATTTCATGTGATGGAGTTCGTTAATCCACAGAGGGATTCCTTCGTCAGGCCAACGGGAAATTTCAGATTTGAAATTTGAGATTTGAGATCTGATATTTAAAATCTGAGATTTGAAATTTGAGATCCCAGATCTGGGATTCTTGGGATGCCAAAACGCCGGAGTCATCATGCGGTTTGACAACTTCGGCGTTTGGTGAAACCAGATTCTGTGTGTTTCTACTGCGGTGCGGCGGGCGCTAGGGCGGTTTGGGCGTTGGGAACCACCGGGACGATGGCGACTCTCCAGCTTTTCAGGAACAAGCCCTTCTGGTCGGCTTCCTGAATTGCCTTTGCCTCTATCGCCGGGATCACTATCTGGAGTTCGTTACGCCCGCCGCGCTGGACGCTCTCCGCCGCTATCATCAGCGGATTTGCACCGACCCGCCGCTGTTTTGCTTCTTCAACCGATGAGCAGAACGAGGCCACGCCAGGCGTCTCTGAATAGGTTATGGACGGTATGCTATCCTGTTTTGGATAGACAACATCGCTGCCGCAGACCACTTGCACATTCATGCAACGCTTGAAGTCCGATGAGCCGACGTATACTACCAGGCCGGTGAATGCGCTGGGATCGGGGAACGCTCTGGTGAGGAGCGTCGCCGCGAACTCCCTGGTGGCGTCTTCCTTCGGATAGAGCCGCTGCCTGTCACCTATCAGGCCCTTGTACACAGCGGTAGCGTAGTACGGTTCGGCCCATGATGCCACGTCGGTAGCGTCGGTGAAGTCGCTGAGATAGAGAGCAGATCCGCAGAACACGCGGTCCAACTGAGTCAACTGCGCTTTGGTCATAAGTGTGGAGACGAGCATTCTCACCGCCTGCTGCCTGGTGATCCACGATTCGAGGTCCTCTGCCTTGTACTCACCACTTGCCGTGATGCCTGTCTTCTCCAGCCCACGCTGGATGCCGGTCAGGAAATCTTTCGCCCGAATCTTGTTTTCGGGTTTGAATGACGAGCCGCCCGATAGACTCATGTAGCCCATACGTACGGCATAGCCAATTTCGGCCTGATAGGCCGAGTCAGCGATGTCGCTGATGCTCGGTACCTGCGCGGCGATGCCTCCGCCGACGTCTGCCGCGTTTATACTGCGCGGGAGCATCAGGCAGAGCAACGCCGCCAGGGTGATGAGGAACGATACGCGAAACGCACTACGCAAAATGTTTGATGACATGACTATACCCCTCCATTAGTTCGAAGCCGTTGGGGTTACTTCGCTTGGGAGTCGGCGAGTATACCACCGAAAAGTTGGGAGAAAACTACAAGGGGATTATTCCATGAACTGAGCCAGAGCGGTACAATCCAGAAGAAGAACCGGTGTTCATACCGGGCAATTGCCTGCAAGGTGGGTATGCTCTGAGGGATTAGCAGTGTGGGGTAGGGGTAGAAGAGGGCAAAGGCCCCAGGGGGAGAACCGGGGCCTTCGCCTTTGCTGCTTATGTTTGAAGCTGTTCGCCTGATTGGGCTACCAGCGCCTTACATAACTCAGATTGATGAATCTCGGTGGTACACGCACAATTGCCAGTCCTTTACCATCGCGGTCCAGCGCCTTACCGCTGTTCAGGATGTTGGCAACTCCGAACCTCAACTGTCCTGTAGGGAGCCATCCGCCCTTTACGTCACGCGTGATATTCAGGCTCAGCACCGTATGCGAGCTTACTCTGCGCGTGTTCAGTGTCTCATCCGTTTCCAAGGACCAAGGCAGGCCGCTGCCGTACTCACCCAACAAGCTGTAGTTCCAATCCTTCCGGTTGTAGTTCAGCACCATTGCGGCAGTGTGTCTCTGATCCCAGTCAACATATGCCATGGTTCCTGGAGAGATCATGTCTCTATCACTGCTGGCTTCTGCTTTTACTGTTGAGTATGTGTAGGATAGCCAGCCGGACAGGTTGTTGCTCATGCGCTTCTTGGCCAGGAACTCAATACCCTTGCTGGTTCCGACGCCAACGTTATCGTAGACCACCGGCGAGATATCCGGGTTAGCAGGATCGAGCAGTATTGTCTGAAGCATATCAGTGTACTTCCTGTAAAACGGCGTGACCTGCACGCTGAAGTTGCTGCTCACCTGGCGCTCCCAGCCAATGTCATACTGGGCGCAACGTTCCGGGAGAAGGTTCCCCGTTCCCGCTCCGTAGTACAAGGCGGCCCAACCGGATTCAGGATCAGCATACTGCCGCTCCACAGCCTGAGTGTATACAAACTGGATCATCTTGCCGTACGAGAATCGCAGATTCGTCTTGGAGTCTGCCGCGTAAGATAGGCCGACTCTGGGACTCCACTGGGATTCCGTCTGGTCAGCGGCGACTACCTTGTCGTAGGCCATGCGATCATAGCGCAAGCCGGCCTCTGCTCGCCATTTGGAACTCAGTTTCATCTGATCCTGCATATAAAGGCCAGACTGCACTGTGTTCGTGTTTGCAGTATAGTCGTAGGGACCCATGCCATAGAAATCCATGGCCGGGACTTTGGCCTGGTATCTGTTGTTGCTGGACATTCGGGCAACACCGGCCTTTATCAGGTGCTTATCGGAAATCTGGTTCGTGTAGTCCAGCAGAAGTCCGGTTGTTGCGGACTCCATGTCCGTCCACCTACTCAAATCATCTGAAAGCGCATCCACGGTATTCTTGTTCTGGAAGTAGTACGGCCGCACCGTGAAGAAAGATGACGGGCTGATGGTGTGACTGAGTGTCAGTGCGTTGAGCGTATAGCTCTGGTGGTTGTGGTCGTTCTCTGCCGAGATTGGCAATATAGTGTTGTCACTGACAGTGCTGGTGTGGATGCCAGGGAACTGGTACTTCGCCTCGCCGCTTCCGCTGAGAACGGTCAGTTTGTTCTTCGCATCCAGCATGTAGTTGAACTTGCCGACGTAATCAAGGCTGTCTACCTGGTCAAAGGCCATGCCCCTGAAGTCACTGCGCCATAGGTAGCCGCCCATGTAGTAGTCGAACTTCTGGCCCGCGCCGCCAATCTGAGGGAATGTGCCCTGGAAGGCGTCAGAGCCTCCCAGTAGTTCCAGATTAGCGCCTGGGGCGGTTTTGCCGGTTTTGATCACCTGGTTGAAAACGCCGGAAACAGCATTGCCGTACTCCGGGCGGTAACCACCAGTGAACATCTCCATCTTGTCCAGTCCCACTGTTACGATGTTTGTGCCGAAGCCGTTTGTGACAGGCTCGGTGATAGGTATGCCGTCAATCAGATATGCGATCTCATTGGCGCGGCCACCGCGGATGTGCGGATAGCCGCCTTCGTCCGCGATCACACCCGGCTGTGTAAGCACCAAGGCAGGAGTCTGATACAAATTGGTGGGCTGGCCGCGAACCATCTGCTCCTGCGCCTGGTCAACGATGTAGCTGGTGGGGATCATGTCCCGACGAATCATGGGTCGGGATTCTTTGACGATGACAGTCTCATCGTTTGCAACCGCAGTAGACATCTGGCAGTCAGTGGTCGCGGTCATGTCCATAAGGACGTTGACCTTCGATATCTGCAGATCAGAGTATCCGACCAGTCCGGCGGTCACTTTGTACTCGCCCGGCGGCACGTTGGTGACGACATAATAGCCGTTCTTGTCCGTGACTGTAGTCAGGTTTGTGCCTTCAACAATAATGTTTACACCGGCCAGCGCTTCACCGGTGGCCAGGTCGGTTACCACACCGGAAATGATTCCGGTGGTGCTGCAGCCGGCGGGGCCGACTAGAGCAGCGGCGACGATAAATGTGAGAAGGAGAGTGATTACACTCTTTCGGATCACTTGAGAACCCCCCTGCGATCAGATTTGTGCTTGAAATGCCGAGACATGCCCGGCACAACAACCTGCATTGTTCCACTAGGATTCTCGGTATTTTCACCGGGTCTCTTTAGACTAGGGAACGTCTGTATGCTCGGCTAAGTACAAACATATGCTCGATATCAGGTATTTGGAGACGTAGAACCGGTATATTTGCGGGGGATAGCCCCCCGTGCTATAATGCCTATGGTATCACGATTATGCCCAAATATGAAGCTCTGAGATGGTCATGAAAATACTTGACAAGTACGTCCTCAAAGAGATGGTAGGGCCTTTCCTGGTCAGCGTCTTTGCGTTTGTGGTGCTGCTCATTGGCCGTGTGCTGTTTGATAACATCAACTTCATCATCGAGAAGCGTGTGCCTATAGGACTTGTGGCGAGGCTTGTTGTATTCCAACTTCCGTGGATAATCGGCATGGTAATACCGCTTGCCACGCTGTTCGGCACCTCTCTGGCCGTCAATCGCCTTGGTCGGGACAGCGAGCTGACGGCAGTGCGCATGGCCGGGACTCCTCTCCGTCGAATCTTCGCGCCAATCTTCATCGTCGGCTTTCTAGCTAGTGTTCTGACTCTGTGGATAGGGGAGTCCGTGACCCCGTGGGCGAACAGAGAGGCCCAGAAGACCGTGCGGTACATCTGGGGGTTGCAGCAGGTTCCGCCGGTGCAGGAGAACGTCTTCTTCGAGTCTGAAGGCTACTACTTCTACGTGCAGCGGGTGGAACGCACACTCGCCGGAAACCCGGTGTTGCGAAAGGTTATGATCTACGAGACCCCGTTGCCCGGCGCGTTCCCTATGCTCATATCAGCGGAATCAGCCACCAGCAAAGATAACATCTGGACGCTCTACAAGGGCGTGCTGCATAAGCTCGGCCCTGACGGCCTTACCACCTACGAGATGAAGTTTCCACAGATGAAGCTGAACTTGAAGCGCGCAGTGCAGGACTTGTGGAACAGCCAGCAGACCTCCGAGGAGATGGGCTTGCGCGACCTGCAGCAGCGTATCAAGGTTTTTGCGGGGACGGGCCAGGCGGTTACGCAGATGAAGGTAGATTGGCATTTCAAGCTCTCACTGCCGCTGTCATGCCTGGTGTTCGCGTTGTGCGCTGCGCCGTTGGCTATGAAGTTCTCACGCGTGGGCAGCTACAGCGGGGTGCTGCTGGGCATCATCATTATGTTCTTGTACTGGAACAACATGCTGCTGGGTAAGGCTTTGGGCCTCGGCGGTCTGGTCCCGGCAGCCATCGCCGGTTGGTCTCAGAACATCATCTTCGGACTGGGCGGCATCTACCTCCTATGGCGTGAAGAATGAACGGATTTCCAGATTGCGGATACTGAATTGCGGATTGAGCGCTGTACTTCATAGGCTTCCACACTGCGTGCCAGGGTTGCTGCTTGGCATGTTCCTCTTATGCGTCTGCCTGAACCTTTCCGCCGTTGCCCAGGAACCGGATAAGGTGACCTTTTCCGCCGACAATACCCGATGGTACGCGGATGACAAGGTGACGGCCACGGGAAACGTGAAAGCGACCTACAAAGATTACACGGTTACCGCGGATAAGGCGGAAGCGGACCTGCAGACGAACATCGCGGTGTTCACCGGCAACGTGAAGATGATTACCAATCAGGCCGAGGTGGAGGGGCAAGACCTGACGCTGAACCTGAAGACTCGCGCCTGGAGTCTAGCCAAAGCGAAAAGCAAGGTGATGGCTTCCATGCAGACGCCTGCACCCGGCCAAGCATCTACGGGTGGTTCGCCGCTCTACATAAGCAGCACGGAGCTGAAGGGCGATCCCGAAGAAGTCATTGTTTTGGGCGGCACTCTGACCACATGCAACTTGCTGCATCCGCACTACTATTTTGACGCACGGGAACTGGATATCTATCCAGACGTAAAGATCGTGGCACATTCCGTTTCTATGTTGGCGCTTGATCACCGCCTGATACGCTTGCACACGCTTGTGATTCCGATACGCGGTCTGCGGCAGAACCTGATCCCACAGATCGGGTCGTCCGCTGACGAGGGAATGTTCCTCAAAGCTGCCTACGCTTACACGGCCACCTCGACATCCCAGGGGACGCTGAAGTTGGATTTGATGTCGAAGAGGGGTGTCGGTGTGGGGCTGGACCACACGCTTACGACTAAGCTTGCCTCCAGTCAGGCGTCGCTCTATTTCCTGGCGGACAAGCAGATCGGCGGCAACAACATTACCGGGTATCTTCGCCATCAGCAGAAGATAGGCACGATAGACCTGAACCTGACAGGAAATTACCGGACGAACAACTATCTCTACTATCCATCCAGCACCAATCAGGACTGGCAGGCCGCGCTGTCCCAGGTGACCGCAAAGGCAAACACCGCGCTGACGTATCGCACAAGTAAGACTGCGGGATTTGGCACCAGCAGTACGGATACCACAACTCTCAGGCACACGCAGCAGTTGTCAAAGACGCTGACCGGCTCGCTCAATCTGGATATGAGTAAGTACTTGGCTACCGGTATGCCGGCGGCGGGCCGCGAGTTGAATACCGACATTCAGTTTGCGCAGAGGGAGAAAAAGTACGATCTAACGCTGGCGGCCAGCAAGCGGTTTGACCTGGATGGCGCGGCGTTCACCGGTGACAACAACTTCGGCAGCCTGGACCGATTGCCGGAGATAACCTGGGGCACCGACAGCTATCGTCTAGGCAAGAAGTCGTTCCTCGGTCTGCCGTCGCGCATGCAGGTTATGGCCGGGCGGTATCATGAAACGCCAAACGACATTAGCGGCAACCGGTATATGGTACAGTGGGATATGCTGGGGCAGAATATAGACCTGGGGCCGAAGAGCGAACTGAACGTCACGGCGGGCCTGCGGCAGGCTTACTATGCGTCGGACATGATGCAGTTTTCGCTGAAGGCCGGCACGATGCTGACCACCAGGTATGGTGACTACATGAAGTCAAGGTTGTCATACTACTATCAGCGGCCTGAGGGGTTTAGCCCGTTTCGGTTTGACTATACCGGCAAGTACAACTATAGCCGAGCGGTGTTGGACTATCAGCGGGCGCAGAAGCTGAAGTGGAGCCTCTCCAGCGGGTATAACTTCAACCAGACGGCTTTCCCGTGGCAGGATATCTCGCTTCGGCTGACTGCTCATCCCGTCCCGGCGTACTCCCTGGCGGTTTCCACGGGCTACGATCTGAACCGGGACAAGTGGCGCACACTGGTCGGGCAGTTCAGGCTGATGCGTCAGAACGATATCGCGCTGGATTTAGGTACACGGTACGATTTGCAGCAGGGCAAGATCGGACTGGCCCGCGCACGATTTGACATACCGATAGGAAAGAAATGGCGAGTGGAGGGCATCACGAGTTGGAACGGCAGCGCCAAGCAGTGGGACTATCGCGCCTTCAGGCTGACCCGTGATCTGCACTGCTGGGAGGCATCGCTGCTCTACAACGAGGAGTTCGGCTTCCGCAACGTCAAGGGAATCAGCCTGGAGTTCAAGATCAAGGCGTTCCAGACTCAGGACCGCTTCGGAATCGGGCAGTATGGTCAGGCGGTAGACACCAGTATGGGCGACTTTTACTGAGAAATGCCGTCAAACATCCAGTGCGATAGTCCAGTCGGTGATGTCGAGCGCGTTCGTCTGATCATTTTTTGGCTGGACGTTAGTGTTTTGATCGAGCACATCACCGGCGGCTTCAGGGTTCAGGCTGTCTGAGTTGGCAACCGGATGGGTGACCTGAATGTCGAGAGTGAAGAAGTCGTTGCCGCCTGCGCCCAGCCCGTCGAGGAGTCTGGCGCCGGCAGTCGGCTGGTCGGTGGATATGATGTTTACGTCTATCGAGGCGACCGACGGAAGCGTGATGGTGTTCAGGTCAATGGTGAACTGCAAACTCTGGCCGCCGGGCGTGGGCAGGGTTGAGCGAACCGGTGTGCCAAGCGGTTCGGACTGGAACGGCTGAAGGCTGGTGACGCGGTAGACTGTGTACTGGCGCTGATGGTATTGCACGTAGTGGGTGATTGATCCGGTGACCCAGCCTTCGCCTGCAGTTAGTCCGGGGAACACGGGGACAGGCCCAGTCCCGCCGCCGGTGGTATCTATTGCGAAGTAGTAGTAGTCATTGTCGTTGATGGCTCCGGCGAATTGTATATGCACCGTCATCTCGCGGATGGCTGTGACGCTGCCGCCGGACGGAGTTCGGGCGCATCCGCCGATGAGAAGTGCGGCTGTCAGAATCGCGGTTAGTTGTAGCACACGGAAGGTCATAGAATATCCTCTCAGTGGGCATTATAGCAAAAGGAACCTTTGGCTTCAATGTTTAGCATCATCATATCGTTAATAAGCGGCGCGATACTCGCACTGGCCTTCCCACGGATGAACGCGCATTGGGTCGCCTGGTTCGCGCTGACACCGCTGATGCACTACACGTTCTCGCAGCGGTGGGGCAGGGTGGTTGCGTGCGGATTCGCATTTGGCATGGGTTTCTTCGGCGTTCTTCTGTACTGGATCGAGGTGTTCGGCAAGCTGCCTTGGTTTGCGCTGGCGGCATACCAGAGTGTGTTCGTCATTGGCTTCGTGGTTTCGGCCAAACTGTTGGGCCAACGGTTGAGCGCGTCGGGCCGTTTGTTGCTGCTGCCCGCACTTTGGGTGATATGGGAATGGATTCGGTCGCTGGGGAGTGTAGGCTTTACCTGGGGTGACATTGGCTATTCTCAGTACAAGGAGTTGCCGGTTATTCAGATGGCGGCGGTTACAGGCGTCTGGGGCGTCACTTTCCTGCTGGCTTTGTGCAATGCCGGGTTGGCGAATTTGCTTGCGGCGCGCGGGGATGCCGTCCGCATGAAGACCACTCGTCTGCAAATGGCAATTGTTCTGCTTATCATCGCGTTGGCGCTCATCCTTGGTCGCGCATGGATATACCCCAACTTCGCGTCAGATACCGTGAAGGTTGCGGTCGTCCAAGGCAATATCGAGCAGGGGATGGAGATAGACGCAGGGTACGTTGATCGTACTTGGCGGACCTATACAGCAATGACGCTCGACGCGGCCAATCAGCGCCCGGATATCATAGTATGGCCGGAGACAGTTGTACCCGGCTACGGCCGTGACTGGTTCAACGCGGAAAGACTCAAGTCACTGTCCGATGTGACCCAATCCACCCTACTGGTGGGCGGATGGGACCAAGATTCGGCCAAAAAGGTATACAATGCTGCATTCCTGGTCGCGCCGCAACGCGGGATAGTGGGTCAGTATGCCAAGGTTCATCTTGTACCTTTTGGCGAGTATGTGCCGTGCAGGAAGCAGTTGCCATTCCTGCAGGCTTACCACGTGACGGCCTACGATACATCATCGGGATCAGGGTTCAACACGCTGCGTACAGGTAAGCTCGACGTTGGAACGGCCATCTGTTTCGAGTCCATCTTTCAGGATATTCCTCGTACTCTGGTCAAGCAAGGCGCGAGTGTTCTGTGCGTGATAACCAACGACTGCTGGTACGATGAGACGGCGGCGGCTGAACAGCACATGGCGTTCTCCGTCTTCAGAGCGGTCGAGAACCGGCGGTGGTTGGTGCGTGGGGCGACGACCGGTATCTCGTGCGTCATTGATCCGTATGGCCGAATTGTTTCGTCGCTGGGTGTCAGGAAGGCGGGGATAGTTCGGGCGTCTGTTGAGTCTTTAACAGGACTCACGTTCTTCACAAGATACGGTGAATGGGTGTTATACATATCTTGGATTGTTGTTCTTGTCAGTGCGTGGTGTGCGTGGCGAACGCGCAGATTCGATGGAGGTTAGGTCATGAAGATTCACGATATATCAATTGCCATATCGCCGAGTATGCACGTATACTCAGGCGATCCCGGGGTGGAGATTGTGCCGGTCAGTCGCATAACAGATGGAAAAGGTGCGAACGTTTCCGCCATACACATGGGCACTCATACAGGTACGCACGTTGACCCGCCGTTCCATTTCGTCAGTTCCGGCGTCACCGTGGACTGTCTACCTTTGGAGACTCTCATCGGTGAGTGTTTGGTGTGCGAAGTGCAAGATGTGCCGGTGATACTTAGACAACATGTGACAGAGGAAGTTATTCCCTTAGGCACTGAACGTATACTCTTCAAGACCAGAAACTCTGCGCTGTGGCAGGAGAAGGAGTTCAGGAATGACTTCACATACCTAGACAGCGGTGCCGCTGAAGCGCTAGTGGACCGGGGTGTGAAGCTCATTGGAATAGACTATTTGTCCATAGATCAGTTCAAGTCCGACGGGCATCGGACGCACCTGAAGCTGCTGGGGTCGGGTGTTGTGGTACTTGAAGGCCTGGACTTAAGCAATGTGAGCGTCGGAACCTATACACTTGTGTGTCTGCCGCTGAAGATACAGGGCGGAGATGGGGCGCCCGCGCGCGCGGTGTTGATGGAGCGCCCCTAATGCGTCGGGTTGGTGTCTAACCTCTGGCCCCGTCCCATCGCAGATACGCCTGGATGAACATGTCAATGTCGCCGTCCATTACCGCGATGAGGTTGCCCGTCTCGGCGTCCGTCCGGTGGTCCTTCACCAACTGATAGGGTTGGTAAACGTATGAACGGATCTGGCTGCCCCATTCGATGGCCATCTGGTCGCCACGGAGTGCGGCCATTTTCGCCTCATTCTCGCGGCGCTCCACTTCCATCAGTCTGGCCTTGAGAACCTTCATCGCAACTTCCTTGTTCTGGCGCTGTGAACGCTCGTTCTGGCAAGTAACCACTATTCCGGTGGGGATGTGAGTAATCCTAATGGCGGATTCCGTTTTGTTGACGTGTTGCCCGCCTGCGCCGCTCGCCCGGAAGGTGTCCACGCGCAGTTCCTCGGGGTTGATGACCAGGTCGTCGGCTTCCGTTATCTCGGGGATCACGTCCACCGACGCGAACGAGGTGTGCCGCCGCTTGTTGGCATCATAGGGTGAGATTCGGACCAGCCTGTGGACTCCGCGCTCTGACCTGAGGTAGCCGTATGCGTTCAATCCGGTGACCATGATGGTGACGTTCTTGTAGCCGGCCACATCGCCTCCCACGGAGTCAATGATCTCAGTGCCGTAGCCTCTGCGCTCGGCCCAGCGCAGATACATCCTGAGCAGGATGGATACCCAGTCGCATGACTCAGTGCCGCCCGCGCCCGCGTTGATCTCCAGGATGGCGTTGCTCTGGTCATGCTCGCAGCTCAGCAGTGTGGTGAGTTCAAGTTCGATGAGCGCAGACTCCACCGCCGCGATATCCGCGTTGATATCGGCCTCATACACAGACTCGTCTTCTTCCTCAGCCGCGAGTTCGATGAAGTCCTTGAGGTCCTGAACCTTCTTTAGCAGGTTCAGGCATGGGTCTATGGCGGCCTTCACCTGGCTGAGTTGCTGCAGGTATTTCTGCGCCTCATCCGGGCTGTCCCAGAAACCTGGCTCGGCGATTCTCTGTTCGAGTTCGTTTAGTTCTCGCTGTCTTTTAGGTAGGTCAAAGATGCCTCCCGAGTTCGTTAACTCGAGCGCCAAGCGCCTCTATTATCTTCGTCGCTTCTATCAGCAAAGCAGACTCCTGTCGTCGCTTATGGTTGCTGCATATCTTTCGGCAAGCAGCACTTCTTGTATTTCTGTCCACTGCCGCACGGGCATGGATCATTCCTGCCAACCCTGGCATGGAAGGAGTTCTGAATCGGCGCTTCCTGGTGCTTGCGCGCCATTTGTATGCCTTCTTCTTCGGCTATCTCGCTCGGTAGGATGTCCGCCTGGTGCATCTGCAGGTTCCGGTACGGGTTTCTGTAAGGCTCCGGTGCGGACTGCACCTGAACGCGGTAGATCATTCGCACCATGTCGTCCTGAACGCTCTGCATCATCTCGTCGAACATCTGGAAGCCTTCCTTCTTGTAGGCCACCAGCGGGTCAATCTGTGCATAACCGCGCAGCCCGATGCCTTCGCGGAGGTAGTCCATGGAGTCCAAATGCTCCATCCACTTGTCATTGATGACGCGCAGAGCGATCTGCCGTTCGATGTGGCGCATAACATCGGCGCCCATCTCATTCTCGCGGTCGTCGTAGGTGCGGTCCACAGTGTCCCACAGAAGCTGTTCGATGTCATCTCGCTTCTTGGCGGCCAAGTCTTCCGGTCGCACGTACTGCTGGAGCGGGAATATCTCGTTCAGCAACTCGTACAGAGTAGCGGTGTCCCACTCGCTGGGATGTGTATGCTCAGGACAATACATGGTGACGCTTTCGGAAACCGTTTTGTGCAGATAGTCCAGCATCGTCGGCTTGAGGTCAACGCCTTCCAGGATGCGCCGACGCTGGCCGTAGATCACCTCGCGCTGCACGTTCATCACGTCGTCATACTGCAGGACGTGTTTGCGGATTTCGAAGTAGTGAGCCTCCATCTTCTTCTGAGTCCGTTCGATCATCTTGGACAGCAGCTTGGAGTCCATTGCCATCTCTTCCGGCCATGATGCCAGCCACGGACTCTGGGACTTGTCGCCGAACACTCGCCACAGCTCGTCCTCAAGCGATAGGTAGAATCTGCTCGCGCCCGGGTCGCCCTGACGTCCCGCTCGACCTCGCAACTGGTTGTCAATTCGTCGGCTCTCATGCCGTTCGCTACCGATGATGAACAACCCGCCTGCCGCTGTCACTTCGACGGCTTCCACGTTCCTGTCCGCGGTGGAACCCTCCGGTTTGCCGCCCAGGATGATGTCCACACCGCGTCCGGCCATGTTGGTGGCTATGGTGACGGCGCCGATTCGCCCGGCGTCGGAGATTATCTGCGCTTCCATCTCGTGGAACTTCGCATTCAATACATTGTGAGTGATTCCGCTTGCTAGGCACTCGCCCAGCCTGGCCTTGCTCTCAGCATCTTCCACACCTATGAGCTGAGCCAACGACTCCACATTCTCCCGGGTAAGCATATCCGGTGACACGCCTACCGCTCTTGCGGCGGGGAGCAGCTTGCTGAGTGTGAGTTCAGAGAACTTGGAGTTCAGCAGCGCGTTGTATTGCTTGCGGGTCTCGCCGTCAACGTCCTTCTTCTCTTCAAGCTTTGTTCTGATCACCGCCGTTGCCGCCAGAAGTTGCAGATTCTCCGGCGATAGTCTGCCGCTCAGCATCTCGGACATCTGGATGGACCGCGTACCGACCAGCGCCGGCTGCAGGTTGCTGTGAAGCATCAGTATCTGCAGTGTGATGCCGCGCAGTTTCGCCTCTTCAGTCTTGAAGATCGTGTCCGGGTGATCCTTCCGAATCATCGGCATGTTGGTCGGGATGAGCACCACGTCCAGGCCGTAGATCTTGCGGAATTCTTCCTCTTCGGTCTTTGCCGTGCCGGTCATGCCGCACAGCTTGTCATACAGGCGGAAGTAGTTTTGGTATGTAATGGTGGCCAGAGTCTGGCTTTCATGCTCGATCTTCGCGCCTTCTTTGGCCTCAAGCGCCTGGTGCAGGCCGTCGCTGTATCGGCGACCGAACATGAGCCGTCCGGTGAATTCGTCAACGATGATGACTTGCCCGTCTTTTACTACATAATCTACATCCTTCTCGAAACATGCTCGGGCTTTCAGCGCGGCGCTTGCGTGGTGCATGAGATCCAGATCATCCGAGAGGTTATCTGCTCCAATGCCTTCCTCCACACGCTTCACGCCCTCGTCGGTGAGTGTGGCGGTCTTGGCTTTCTCGTCTACCACATAGTCTCGCTCTACCATCAGCCGGGCCACGACGCGGTCCATCTTCACGTAGAGATCGGTGGACTTGCCTGCCTGGCCGGAGATGATGAGCGGTGTTCTGGCTTCGTCTACAAGGATGCTGTCCACCTCGTCCACGATGGCGTAGTGAAGCTCGCGCTGCACCAGTTCCTCCTCGGCGAAGCACATGTTGTCGCGCAGGTAGTCGAAACCGTAGACGTGGTTGGTGCCGTATGTGATGTCCGCCAAGTAGGCTTCACGCTTGGTGCATCGGCGCAAGTTCGAGTACAGTGGTTCTTCCTCATTCACGTAGTCCGGCTCGTACAGGTACGATGATTCAAGCTCACCGGTCTCCACGTTCGAACCCTGCAGAGCGCCTACACTCAGGCCCAGGAAGTGGTAGATCGCACCCATCCACTGTGCGTGGTATTTCGCCAGGTAGTCGTTTACGGTGATTAGGTGAGCGCCCTTGCCCTCAAGCGCGTTGAGGTAGAGGGGGAGGGTGGCGACAAGGGTCTTACCTTCACCCGTTCGCATCTCAGCGATACGTCCCTGGTGAAGAACCATTCCGCCGATCATCTGCACATCGAAATGCCTCATCCCTACGGTGCGTACGCCTGCCTCGCGAACGACTGCGAACGCCTCGGTGAGTAGGTCATCCAGCGTCTCGCCGTTAGCCAACC
>JANYKG010000129.1 GCA_025358205.1 Armatimonadota bacterium | reverse complement strand
TGCGGTTTCGGTATATCGCACATACGCCCACATGGTCAGCATCCAGAAGAGCGTGCTGAGCACATCCTTCCGCTCGGCAACCCACGCTACCGACTCAACATGCATCGGATGAACCGCAAACAGGGCCGCCACAAACGCGCTCTTCCAGAGCGATTTCGTCATGCGTTTGAGCACAAAGAATAACAGCAGAGTGTTCGCCAGGTGCAGCAGGAGATTCACCGTATGTGGACCAACAGGGCCGGGGCCGAAGATCTGCCGGTCGAGCATGTGGGACATCCATGTCAGCGGGTGCCAGTTGCCCTGGTATCCCATGTTGAACGCCCACTTGAATCCCTCGGTCGTCAGACCGTGCTGTACGTGCGGGTTGACGGTTACGTACAGCTCATCATCATAGCTCACAAAATCGGCGCGCAGCGCCGGCAGGTAAGCGAGTATGGTAATCACAATCAGCGCGGTCGCGATTAGCAGAACCGCCCTGTTGCCAGCCGGATTCTTTATTTCACGAGTTTTTTTGACCATTCAGACATCTATCCCTGATCCGGGCGCAGCGAAAGCAGCATGCACTCCAGCGCCAACTGCGGGGTGGCGTTTCCCTCCAGGTATCTGCGCGTGTTCATAATCGTTTTCACGCAGTCGCTCAACCGAGCCGTGCTGAATCGCGGCGCGTGGGTTCTCAACGCATCAATCTGATCCACGTTCGCCACAACAGCCCCGTCGCCCCGCACAAGCAGAGAGAGCAAGTCCGCGTACCATGAGAGCATGTTTTCCAGCATGTCCGTCAACCGCCGCACGCGCGTGCGCTCGTCCGGGTCGTTCTTCTTCTTCGGAGTACACTTCTCAACCATGTCTCCAGCCGTGCGCACGGCTGCCACTGATGGGCTGTTCAGGAAATCGTTCAGCCATGCTAGCGCGAGTCTCCGGTCTTCCAGTGCGTCCGCGCCGGTTGCCATGGTGAACGCCTTACCGATGAGTCCGGTCGAACACGCAGTGATGGCGGCTGCTTCCTCCTTCGGCAGCGTGAACTTAGCGCATAATGCATCTCCCACTTCGTCCGTCCGCGCACGGCGGAAGCGTACCATGCGGCAGCGTGATCTGATGGTCGCCAGTAGTGAGTTCGGGTTGGCCGAGAGCAGGATCAGCGCGGCGTATGGAGGCGGCTCCTCGAGAATCTTGAGTATGGAGTTCTCGGAGGCTGCGTTAAGCGTGTCGGCCTGCTCGATGATGAAGATTCTGTACTTGCCGGAGAGCGGGGCGTAGTTCAGATCCCTGATCATATCCTGCATCTGTTCCATCTTGGTCTGGTTGCCGTCCGGTGA
This sequence comes from Armatimonadota bacterium, assembly GCA_025358205.1. Classification (GTDB taxonomy): domain Bacteria; phylum Armatimonadota; class UBA5829; order DTJY01; family DTJY01; genus JANYKG01. The sequence goes on along the minus strand of JANYKG010000129.1, from coordinate 20,820 downwards.
GATGACGCCCACATCCGGGTCTGTGCCTGAGTCTATGCGTATGCAGGACATGCAGATGCCGCACGCGTCTCCGTCGGGGCCGGGGTCGGTGCAGTTCAGCGCGGACGCGAACGCCAGCGCAGTTGACGCTTTGCCGCAACCGGTAGGCCCGCAGAACAGGTGCGCGTGTGCAACCTGCCCGCGAAGTATGGAAGTCTTTAGCGCCCGAACAGCAATGTCCTGCGCGACGATATTTTCTAGTCTCATGTTGCATCCTGATGAGTGACGAGTGATACGTGATCTCGTTCCGCACACCTGGTCAGCACAAACGGCGATAGCTCACTCATCACTCATCACTCATCCCATCAGAATCGTTCGAATCGGTCAACGTCAACCACAAAGCAGACCGCGCCGCCGACGAGCACTTTCACCGGGCTGGGCATGAACACCCCAATCGGCCCGGCGTCCGGCGGTATAAAGTTCGCATACTGCTCACGCGTTTTGCAGCTATCCGAGATCACGCTCAGCAGCTCGTCAATCCGCTTCTCTTCAACGCCGATCAGGAAGGTGACATTGCCGTCCCTCAGGAACCCGCCGGTGCTGGCGAGCTTGGTGAACTTGAAGTTCGTCCTGAGCAACGCTTCGGCAATCTTGTTTTTGTCGCGATCATGTATTACGGTGATTACAAGTTTCATCTTGATCCTCCGAAAGCGCTAGCGAATTTTCTCCATAACAGCCGCCATTACGTCGGCGTACACCGCTTTAATGTCACGCGATGCATCCACCATTACTATCCGCTCCGGGTACAGCCCAGCCTCAGATAGAAAGCCTTGTCTTACTCGCTCATGGTACTCAATCGCCTTTCGCTCCATGCGGTTCCAGTCTTTCTGGCGCGCAAGGCCGATGGGTACATCTATGTCCAGAAGCAGCGTGATATCCGGGGCCAGGTGACCGGTGGCAAAAGCGTTCATTGTGCGGATGTCGTCCAGGTCCAGGCCGCTGCCGTAGCCCTGGTATGCCAGTGTAGAGTCGGTAAAGCGCGCGCAGATCACAACCGCGCCTTCGTCCAGCGCCGGGCGAATCACGCGCTCAGTGTGCTGTGCCCGCGCCGCCAGGTAGAGAAACACCTCAGCGCGGTCAACCACGGAATGGTCCGGCCCGTTCAGCAGAATGGCGCGGATATCCTCGCTAACGGGGTCGCCGCCCGGCTCGCGGGTCAGTTTCACCTTGCGGCCTTGTGCCTCCAGCGCATCTGCGAGCAGCTTGGCCTGCGTGGTCTTCCCGCACCCCTCTGGGCCTTCAAGCGTGATAAAGAAACCCAATAGCAGCCTACTTCCTTTCCCGATTTTACGGCAGCGAAATCCTTACGCGCCGGTACGGGTCTGAACCCATGCTCTGCGAAACCAGCTTGTTCTCCGCCGCCAGCTTGTGCTGCAGCCTGCGCACATAACTCGTCTGAGGCAAGAGTTCCACCGAAGTCTCCTCGCCGCCCAGCACTCTGTCTATGGCCTCTTCTGCCTCCACCAGGCCGTTTTCCTCCGCTGTGGAGTCCGAGACCTTGAATATGGAGCGCATGGTATTCAGAATCTGAGTGAATGTGTTGCTCCTGATTACGTATGTGGGTATGCTCTTGCCCGCAGCCTCGCGGAGTTTGGCGGGTTCCTTGTGCGCGTGGGCCTTTAGCGTCAGTATCACGTCCGCGTCGTGCCAATCCTTGGTGATGAACGCCGGGACTCTCAGTTCGCGGATGGCCTTCTCAAGCCGGTTTCTGCTAACCCCATACGGGAAAACTTTGACCGACGTTAACACAGGCCTTGGTTCCGGCTGACCGAACGGGTCGCTCCGTTCGCCATCACCCTTGCGCGTTTGGAGCTTCTGCGCCTCGGGTTGCTGCACTACTTCCACGTCGCCTTCGGGATTGCGCACACGTATCTCAGGTCTCGGCTGAACACCTCGAAGCAGCCTGTCCACGATTGTGGCTACGTCGTGGTGAATGGCCAGCTTGTCCACTTCCATGATCTCGATAAGCGAGTCAAATGTCGGGGGCGCTTTTCGCTCCAGGACGGTCTTCTGGGTGCCTCTGCGTCTGGCCTCTTCGTCGCTCAGCGTCACGGCCTGGATGCCGCCCAGCAGGTCGGAGAGCGTGGGGTTCATCAGCAGATTTTCCAGCGAGTTGCCGTGAGCTGTGGCCACAAGCTGCACGCCCCGCTCTGCTATTGTTCGTGCAGCAAATGCCTCCGCCTCGGTGCCGATCTCGTCAATGACTATCACTTCCGGCATGTGGTTTTCCACTGCCTCTATCATCACCGCGTGCTGCTGGTCCGGCGTCACCACCTGCATGCGGCGCGCCCGGCCTATCGCGGGGTGCGGGATGTCACCATCGCCGGCGATCTCGTTGGAGGTATCCACTATCACCACGCGTTTGCGGAATTCTTCGCTGAGGACTCGCGCAACCTCTCGGAGCTTGGTCGTCTTGCCTACGCCCGGCCTTCCGAGCAGCAGAATACTCTTGCCGGATTCCACCACGTCGCGGATAATGTCTATGGTTCCATACACAGCCCGCCCTATGCGGCAGGTAACGCCCACTATCTTGCCCTGACGGTTGCGGATGGCGGAGATGCGGTGGAGGGTGCGCTCAATGCCCGCGCGGTTGTCTTTGCCGAACTCGCCGATGCGCGAAACCACGTAGTCTATATCCTTCAAGGTGATCTCTATGTCGCAGAGCGTCATTTCCCTGGCGGGGAACCGGGCCTCTGCGCATCGCCCCAGGTCCATTACTATCTCAAGCAGTTCCTCCAGATCGGGTTGATCTTCCAGGCACGCGCGGATTGACTGGGGCAGTACATCAAGCAGTTGATCCAGGTTATCGGTTATTCTTTCTTGTCGCATGGCGTGGGCACAGTCTCCGGTCGGTTTGATCCTGGGCATGAGGGGGTTGCCGCCGCCCGGGAGTGATGCTTCATTGTACCACAAACAACGAATAGTTCATCATATTGAGCCAAATTCCTTCCATCTTTCCATTGAGCCGGGCACACAAAAAGAGACGGACCCCCTTGCGGGAGTCCGTCTTTGTAGATACTGTCATTGATGCCGGATGCTAGCCCTCGGGGGTGTAGCCATCCTTTGGTTCCAGTCGGCACCATACGTCAATGTTAGCTGACGCGTTGTCAGTATACATCACGCGCTGCCAGGTGACGGAGCTTACGTGACCGTCGAACCATAGCACATGACTATAGCCATTGTGCCAGCCGGGAGACTGCAACATCAATCCGCTAGTTGCAGTGCTGGGTCTGGGCGCAAGGAAACTACCGCCCTTGTAGGTAGCTCTGACGGCGGGATTGTGAATATCGGCGTCATAGCTAGCAGTCTCAGTTATTCGGAGCGTTAGCGACGGATAACGCACCTGAGAAGCAGATGTTGACTTGGTGAGATAGAAGTTGTAGCCATACTGCTTACCCGTTTGCCAGGAAACTCCGCTCTCTGCCGTTTCCGTAGGCGCCGATGGGCAGCTAAAGATTTCCCCCTGGCCTCTGGACTGTCCACCCATCCGCCCCCTCTTAATCTGTTTCAGGTAAGGATCTATCAAGTCCTGCCAGAAAGATCCTAATGCCCATGACCCCTCGTTGGTGCCATAAGCGCCACCAGGGAGCATGCCGTACGGCAGTACCGCTCCGGCATAATCGTCTTCATACATCTGAACTGCAACACTCATCTGCTTCAGGTTATTGAGGCACCTTGTTGCCTGCGCCTTGTCCCTTGCTTTCGCGAAAACCGGGAAAAGTATCGCTGCAAGGATGATAATGATGGCCACTACGACCAACAACTCAACGAGTGTGAAGCCTCCACGTTTGCGAATCATCGGGTTTCCCCCTTTCGTTTACTATCACGCGTCAATCTAACATCCGGCAACTATTCCGCTGCCGGAATGTTCACAATACTCCAGTAGTCTACTGCGTATCCCACATATCATTGTTCTTGGATGCACCCCTCTCGGTGGTGCCCTGGTTGCCATACTGTACGTTATATCCAACCAGCGTCTTCGTTTCCAGGCTTGTTACGTGACCGTCACAGTACAACACATCACTCTTGTTGCCATGTCTCGGACGTATGTACTTGTTGCCGTTAGTCATCCAGAAACTAGTACCATTTGCCATGCAAGGCGGGAATGCCCATATGGTGGCGTTTTCTATCAGGAGAAGGGTCTCTGCGGGCGATCCAAGGCTTGACTGCTTTGCCGCACCCTTGACCCATCCGCCGTTGTTCGCTATTGCATACTGGTTAAAAACCCTATCGTCCGGCAATGGCGGGGTATCCTGGAAAGCCTGGAATGGCAACCCCAAGTACAGGAAATTGTACCCATAGCTGGCATGATCCGGTTCGCCTGTGGTATATGGCGTGACCTTCCAGGTTCTGTCTACATCTTTACATCTCATGATGCCCTGAGGCTTGCCACCGCCCAGGGCTGCGCCGCTGCCGCGAACCAACTGATATTTGACGTACGGCTCAAGCTTCTGCAGCCAAGTCTCCTGCCACATGTTGTAAAACGGTGTGCCGACGGTAGTGGACATACCCACGCAGTCGTTTCCCAGTGTCATGCCGCTGCCGGTGGGGAATGACGTGTACGGGTATCTGTTGTCCCAGTCACCTAAGTACATGTTGAAAGTCGTCCCGAACTGCTTCAGGTTCGCCAGACAGCTCATCTGTCGGGCTTTGGCCCGCGCCATTAAGAACACGGGGAACAGTATTGCCGCCAGGACAGCGATGATCGTAATAACGACCAAGAGTTCAATGAGAGTGAAACCTTTATTTCTTCTCACGATAGCCACCCCTTCCTTGATTGGTAGGTAAGATTGCAGTGCGTTTCTCGAATACGGTAGCACTGTTCTCGCGTTCCCTAGCGCAGATTATGCACGTCCCGCATAATCTGCGGCCCTCTGAGCATTATTCATGTTTTCCATGAATAATGCGGGCTAGGCGAATCCTGGATTTTCGCCCTCTACATACATTAACGGATCAGCGCTGAAAAAGGATTCGGTCTGGAGGAAAAATAATTCACTTCTTTTTCGAACATCCTTTTCCATGCGCAAAACACGATACAACAGCACTCACTAATCTAGCACACTGGAAGCCGTTTTGTCAAGCGTGATTTCCGCCCGGCAGAGTATGCTTGCCCGCCCCTAGCACGATAAGCGCGGTTCCTACTATCGCCGCCGTCTCGGTGCGGAGAACCCTGGGTCCTAGCGATACCGAGATCAATCCCGCAGTCCTGGCCGCTGAGATCTCAGCCTCGGTAAAGCCGCCCTCCGGTCCCACCATATAAGCCGCAGTTCGCGCGCCTTTCAGGCGCGGAAGCACGGACATAAGGTCTTTTTCTCGCTCGTTTTCCCAACCGATGATGCCCACGTCGCAGGCTTTGGCCTTTGCCAGCGCATACTCGAACGATACTATCCCGTCCACCATCGGCAACAACGTTCTGCCGGACTGCTCTGCCGCTTCACGCACAATAGCGTTCCACCTGCGAAGCCTGCCCGGAAGTCTGTCTTCAGGCAATCTGGGCACCGAGCGTGTGGTCTCTGCGATTACGAACTCCGCTGTCCCCAGTTCCGTGCATTTCTGCAGGATCATGTCCAGCTTTTCTCCCTTCGGCATGCCCTGAATCAGGGTCATCCGAATTTTGGACTCGGTTTCGGGAGTTCTGATTTCCAGTATTTCACCGGTAGCCCCGATCTCGTTCATTTCCCGAAGGCGCACGACATATTCGCGACCGGTGCCGTCCAGCGCGCACACATGATCGCCCAGCCTGATCCGCAAGACGGTGCGCATCTGTCTCCGCTGCTCCCTGGTGAAGGATACGGCGTCGGCGGACACACTTTCCGTGGAGACGAAGAAACGATTGGACATGCGAATACACCTGTGTAAGTATTTGACTTAACGCCAGTCCGTTTTGTTCCCTGAAAGATTGGCGGGTTCGACCAACTTATGTACATTTCTTGACAGCGGGGCTTACCTCCTGCTAGACTCCCGGCATACAAGCAGGCAACTGGGAGGCGCTCGTGTCCGCTATTGAGAACTGGATTCGTCTGGCCAAGCTGGAATCCCCAAAGAAGGCGGTCGCGCTGGTGGAGTATTTCGGCAGTGCGGATGAGATATTCGTCGCGAAACCGTCGCAGATGATGGAAGTGTCCGGCATGACTGCAAAGGCCTCGGAGAAGCTAGGCGCGCTGGCCATGCAGCCCGTGGACGAGGAGATTGCCGCTCTGGACAAGGCCGATGCGCACATCGTCAACTGGTTGGACCCTGGCTACCCAGTGAACCTGCGGCAGATATACGATCCTCCGCCCGTGCTTTTCATCAAGGGCGATCTCCGGGAGTCCGACAGGCAGGCAGTGGCGGTGGTCGGCACGCGAAAGCCGTCCGAGTACGGCAAGTCCATGGCCTTCAAGATCAGCCGTGATCTGGCGCGTATGGGGTGTACGGTGGTTAGCGGAGGGGCGCGGGGTGTGGATACAGCCGCTCACACCGGCGCTCTTCAAGGCGGACGCACGCTCGTGGTCCTCGGCTGCGGCATAGACATCGCCTACCCCTACGAGAACCGGGGGTTGTTCATGAAGGCAGCGGAATCAGGAGCGGTCATTTCGGAGTTCGTGCCTGGGATCAAGCCGGACGCATGGCGTTTTCCAGCGCGGAACCGGTTGGTGAGCGGTCTGTCGCTCGGGGTCTTTGTGGTTGAGAGCGGCGCATCGGGCGGGGCGATGATAACCGCGATGGTGGCGGGCGAGCAGAACAGAGAGATTTGGGCGCTCCCCGGCACAACGGACAACCCATTCAGCGATGGGCCTCACAGATTGATCAAAGACGGCGCTCGGCTGGTGGACTCTGCGGAGGATATCCTCACGGACATCGGCGTGGCAGGCGGCCCGTGCGAGGTCGGGGTTGCGGCCCTGCCGGACAACATCTCGCCGGAGCAGAGGATCATACTGGAATTGCTGACCCTGCACCCGAAGCACATGGAAGAGATAATCGTGGAGTGCAAGCTGAGTTCCGCCGCCGCCAGCAGTGCGCTGACCATGCTGGAGATGGTCGGCCTGGTGCGCCGCGTTCCCGGCAACTCCTACGTCCGGGCGGTGTAGACGTGGCCCGTCCCGAACATTCCACAAACGTTGGATCGGGGCTAGCAAACGTTAGCTCGGGATTTCCGAATCACGAGCGCTGGCGAAGCCGGACATGGGGACTCCGGGAGAATCACTAGCCTGGATTATTCATCATCTGAATAATCCAGGGCCTCCAGAGCATTATTCACGTTTCTCGTGAATAATGCGGGCTAGGTGTTTGGAGGAAAGCATCAGGCATGGCTCATGCACACAAGGCGGACCCGACAGAAGTCCGCCCGCATTTCATCACCAGCACTATCGTAGACTGGCTCCCAGTCTTTGTCGAGCCGGCCTACTGTCATATCATCCTCGATAGCCTTAGCTACATGCGCCATAACCGAGGATTGGCCGTCCATTCCTACGTCATTATGCCCACGCACATTCATGCTATTGTGTCCCCATCCCAGGGCGATCTGCCTGGAATCATGCGTGACTTCAAGAAATTCACCTCGAGGTCAATCTTTCAGCTCGCGGAAGAACAGAGGCGTCTCGACCTGATACGAGCTTTCCAGGAAGCTGCTGTTGGCAGTCTCCGAGTGCGGTTTCGTGTCTGGCAGGATGGTTACTGCCCAGAGATTATCCGCAGCCGGAAGTTTTGCGATCAGAAGAGAAGGTACCTGCATGCAAATCCCGTGAGAAAGGGACTTGCTGAGGATCCTGCGGAGTGGCATTTTTCGAGCTTCAGAGCATACGGGATTGGAGATATGGAGCCTTTCGCAGTGGATACCATTAACTGGTGATGGGCGACACATATGCGGTGTTCCCGGAACGTCCGCCGCGGCGGACCGCACTGGATTCGGAAATCCAGCGCCACCATCGTGCTGTGCTTCTCGGTCAAAGTTGGTTGGCAAACGTGACCGCGCTGGATTCGGAAATCCAGCGCTAACAACGTGGTGTACTCCCTGGGCGCTTGGTGCAGTGGTTCGGGGCTTTCCCCGAGCACATATCCCGCTACCGGCGGCTGCGGCTCTTGAAGCCGAGAATCCCCATGAGACCCGCTGCCAGACACACAAACGACGCCGGTTCAGGGACGACTGGAGTGGGGAACGGGAACGTATCGGGAACAAGCAGATGGCCGAGATATGACCCATTGGCCGCGGGAGCGACCGGGTCAAGGTGCGGAAGCGCCGATGTGAAGCCGGCATTCCAGACCGTGTTCCACGCCTTAGTATCCGAGTCCTTGCCTCCTTTGGAGTAGAAGTCCCCCCACACCGGCATTCTGTCGCTGTCGAACTGCACATTCACGGTAGTGCCGTTCGTGCTGTCGAATTTTATCCCGTGGATTGCGCCCGGCATGTTTGGATTCGAGGAGCCGCCGGGCTGATAGTCCTGTATCTCGACTCCGCTAAACGGGCCATTCGCGTTCCAGATGTTTATGGAACTGAAGCTAGGTGACGCTTCCACAATCAGATGACTGATGCCCTTCTTGTAGACGCTGAGCGTGTAGTTGTAGCGCCACGAGGAATCCTGGTTCTGGCTGACGGTCCAGCTAAGGCTTGGTTCGAACCAGCCTGCCTGGTCGGCGGCAGGTGTCACGAGCAACTTATCGAGCCAACTGCCGGTACCCAGGAGTCCGCCGTCAGCGCCGCTCAAGCTGCCGGAATACGAAGGAAGCGAGGCAAAAGCCTGCGCGGATAGAACTATCAGAGTCATTATTGTAAGTCCTAATTTTCGGAACATGTCTCCCTCTCATTCTCCGTCCATCAATGTTGCCGAGCGCTTCATCCGGCGGCGCATACGGTAACCACAAAGCCTGCAAGAATCGTGCCATTGCCATCAGTTCAACGGCAAAACAGGTAAGAGTGCCGGGGAGGATATTTGTGTCCTTGCGCAATCACTGGGATTATGGTTAAATACTGTGCTCGCAGGTTCGCCTTGCGCAGACAGCCGCGTAGATCGTCACTCCCGATACCGTGTATAGGCGCCGTCCGTCGAACACCTGAGTTGACACGCGCGAGAATCCCGCTATAATGAAAACCCGACGAACCATGAATATGAGGAAACGATCTTAGTATGCCAAAACCATTGATAATAGTAGAATCCCCGGCCAAGACCAGAACACTAAAAGCCTTCCTGAAGGGGAAGTACGACATAGATGCGTCTATGGGCCACGTTCGCGACCTGCCGAAGAAGGAACTCGGCGTGGATATAGACCATGAGTTCGCGCCGACGTACGTTACCATCCCGGAGCGCAAGGCTCTGCTCTCGAAACTGAAGGACGCGGCGTCGAAAGCATCAGAGGTCTACCTCGCTACTGACCCTGACCGTGAGGGCGAGGCCATTGCCTGGCACCTGGCGGAGGCGTTGAAGCTGAAGGATGCCAAGCGCATCACGTTCAACGAGATCACGCAGAAGGCCGTTCAGGAAGCGCTCGACCACCCCCGCAAAGTAGATGCCGACCTGGTTGACGCACAGCAGGCGCGCAGGGTGCTGGACAGGCTGGTCGGCTACAAGCTCAGTCCACTGCTGTGGTCCAAGGTTAAGAAAAACCTCAGCGCGGGACGAGTGCAATCCGTGGCGGTTCGGCTGATCTGCGACCGCGAGCGTGAGATTCAGGCGTTCGTGCCGGAAGAGTACTGGTCGCTGACCGCGGAGCTGAGCAAGCTCACGGAAGCGCGTCGGTTTTTCGCCAAGCTGATCGAGAAAGACGGCGCGAAGATCAAGCCGACTTGCGAGGATGAATCGGCCCAGATTCTGGCCGACCTCAAGGGCGCGGATTATGAGGTCAAGTCCGTCAAGGAGAAGCAGCAGAAGCGGAATCCCTCAGCGCCGTTCATCACGAGTACACTCCAGCAGGAGGCTTCGCGAAAACTTGGGTTCGCCAACAGGCGCACCATGCGGGCCGCGCAGGATTTGTACGAAGGCATTGAGCTTGGCAGCGAGGGCCACGTCGGCCTGATAACCTACATGCGAACGGACTCCACGCGCATAGCGGGCGAGGCGATAGCAGAGGCGCGGCAGTACATCGAGACCGAGTACGGCGCGGAGTATGTGCCGTCGTCCCCGCGGCAGTACAAGACCAAGAAAGCCGCACAGGACGCGCATGAGGCCATCCGCCCGACCTCCGTGTTCCGCACGCCCGCGATGCTGGCGTCTCACCTGGACCGCGATCAGCTCAGGCTCTACGAACTGATATGGAAGCGGTTCGTCGCATGTCAGATGGCATCGGCCGTGCTGGACGTGGTGACGGTGGACATCGCTGCCCGATCGTACACCTTCCGTGCAACCGGGACCACAGTACACTTCGACGGGTTTACCCGACTCTACACCGAGGGCAAGGATGCGAGCAACGTCAAAGACGAAGACGAGCAGCAGCTCCCCAAGCTTTCGAAGGACGAGGCGCTGAAGATGTACGGGCTGGTTCCGAAACAGCATTTTACCGAGCCGCCGCCCAGGTACACCGAGGCGACTCTGGTCAAGGCGATGGAAGAGAAGGGCATAGGTCGCCCGAGCACCTACGCCGCTATCATCTCCACCATCCAGGAGCGCGAGTACACCGCCCTTACCGAGCGGAAGTTCTTCCCGACCGATCTTGGGTGTACCGTGAACGATCTGCTGGTCAAGCACTTCCCGACGATCATGGACGTGCAGTTCACCGCGGGCATGGAGACGAAGCTGGACGACGTGGAAGAGGGTACCGAGAACTGGGTCAAGGTAATGGGCGAGTTCTGGGGTCCATTTGACACTGCGTTGGCCGAGGCCAAGGATAAGATGGAGAAGGTCAAGAAGGCGGCTGTGGAGATCGGCGAGCCGTGCCCGGTATGCGAAGCGCCTCTGGTCATCCGCGAAGGCAGGTTCGGTCCGTTCATCAGTTGTTCGGGCTACCCGAAGTGCAAGACCATCGTATCTCGCGGGCTGGGTGACAAGTGCCCGATGCCCGAATGCGGCGGAACAATGATCGAGCCGAAGCCGGGCGCGCGCAACCTGACGTGCAGCAATGCGCCGACGTGCAAGTATACCGCCCGAGTCAAAGCGACTCCCGGCGAGAACGGCGAGGGCGAGGCGGCGCAGGGAACAGCGACCGATCAGGTCTGTCCGAAGTGCGGCAAACCGATGCTGCTGCGGGCCGGCAGGTTCGGGGACTTCCTGGGCTGCTCCGGCTATCCGAAGTGCAAGACGATTATCAACATCAAGAAGGAAGGCGAGGCTGTCATCCCATGTCCCCAGGAAGGATGTACCGGCAGCATCGTCCAGAAGTTCTCGAAGCGCGGGCCGTTCTATAGTTGTGACCGGTATCCGGACTGCAAGTTCATACTGCCCGGCAAGCCGCTGGACAGGAAATGCCCGACGTGCGGAGGCATTTTGGTAGAGAAGGAGTACCGCGGCCAGCCCCAGGGTGTGGCGTGTTCAGTCAAGGATTGCGACTACAAAGAAGCCGCACCGAAGGCTGATGTTCCTGCAGAAGGCGAGACGGAATAGCCGCCGGGGGATTATGAGTTCAAAGGAGAACGATAATGCCGATTAAGATCGCATTCATGGGTTTCAGACATGTCCACATTTTTGACCTGTATACCCGCGCGAACGAATGGCCGGAGTATGAGGTCGTTGCCGCATGCGAGGAAGATGTCGCGACCAGGGCGCAGCTTGCGGAGAACGGCAAGGCGCGGATAACGCATGACAACTACGCCCAGATGCTCGACGAAGCGCCGTGTGATGTGGTGGCGGTCGGCGATTACTACGGCAAGCGCGGAAGCATCATCATCGAGGCGCTGAAACGCGGCAAGCACGTCATAGCAGACAAACCACTCTGCACCGACCTGGCGGAACTGGACGAGATTGAACGACTTGCAGCGGAAAAAGGCCTGAAAGTCGGCTGCATGCTGGACATGCGCGACAACGGCACATTCATGCGGGTCCACCAGCTCATCCGAAGCGGCGCCATCGGCGAGGTCCACTCCATCACGTTCGGCGGCCAGCACCCGCTCATGCTCGGCACGCGCCCCGGCTGGTATTTCGAGGCCGGCAAGCACGGCGGGACCATCAACGACATCGGCATCCACGCGTTCGACCTGATTCCGTGGATGACAGGCCTTCGCATCAAAGAGGTCACCTGTGCGGCGAGTTGGAACGCCGTCCCCAAAGACATCCCGCACTTCAAGGACGCCGGGCAGTTCATGCTGAAGCTGGAGAACGACGGCGGTGTGATGGGCGATGTGTCGTACTTCATGCCGGACTCCATGGGCTACACGCTGGATCTCTACTGGCGCTACACGATCTTCGGGAGCGAGGGAATGATCGAGGCGTCGTACAATCTCAAACACATCAGACTGGCGAAGAACGGGACGCCCGAAATCGAGAACATCGAGCCGAGTGAGCCGAACCCGGGTGGGTATTTGCGCTCGTTTACTGAGGAGATCACCACTGGCCAGGCGAGCGGAGTCTCGACCGCGGACGTGCTCCTCGCCAGCCGAATCGCGCTCCTCACACAGCAGGCAGGTGACCAGGGTTTGTGCCGGATTAATTTTTAGGGAGAACAACCACGGAGGCACCGAGGACACAGAGAAGACTTCTTTCCGAGTCATCCTCTGTTCTCCGCGTTTCCGTGTTCTATGCGTACATTATCACCGGAAATCACAATCATCGGCGGCGGGTTGGCGGGTGCGGAGGCGGCATGGCAAGCCGCGCGCGCCGGGGTGTCCGTTCGCCTGTACGAGATGCGCCCCACGAAGGAGACACCGGTTCACCGTTCGGGCCTGCTCGCCGAGCTCGTCTGTAGCAACTCCCTCAAGTCCAACCTGCTCACCAACGCGTCCGGCCTTCTGAAGGCGGAGATGCGGCTGCTGGACTCGCTCATCATCGCATGCGGCGACGAGCAGCGCGTGCCTGCCGGTGAAGCCCTCGCCGTTGACCGCGAGCGATTTGCGGAGTGTGTCACCAAGCGGCTGGAGAGTCATCCGAACATCACCATTGTGCGCGAGGAAGTGACCGAAATTCCGAAGGACGGGGTTACCATCATCGCGTCCGGCCCGCTCACCTCACCTGCGCTTTCGGCGGCCGTCGCGGAGATCACCGGCGGCGAGTACCTTTACTTCTACGATGCCGTCGCGCCCACCATCACGCTTGAGTCCATTGACCAATCGAAGGTCTTCAAAGCCTCGCGGTACGGCAAGGGCGAGGCGGCCTATCTGAACTGCCCGATGAACGAAACGGAGTACAATGCCTTCTATGATGCGCTGGTTGCGGCGGAGCGTGCGCCGACCTCCGAGCTTGAGCCGCTGAAGCTGTTCGAGGGGTGCATGCCGGTCGAGGAGATGGCATCCAGGGGCAGGCAGACGCTCACCTTCGGGCCGATGAAGCCGGTCGGACTGGATGATCCGCGCACCGGGCGGTGGCCGTTTGCGGTGGTGCAGCTTCGGCAGGAGAATGCGGACGGCACGCTTTGGGGGCTGGTCGGCTTCCAGACGCGCCTGAAGTGGCCCGAGCAGGAGCGAGTCTTCCGCATGATCCCCGGCCTGGAGAACGCCGAGTTCGTCCGCTTCGGTGTGATGCACCGCAACACATATATCAAGTCACCGGAACTCCTTGCACCCACAATGCAGATGCGTGATGGTTCCGGGTTTCCGGTTCCGGGTTCCGGGGCGGCCGCAGACCTGTCTCTGGACCCGACACCCGACACCCGACACCTGGAACCAACTCCCTACCACCTCTTCTTCGCCGGTCAGATCACCGGTGTCGAGGGCTACGTTGAGTCCGCAGCAACTGGCATGGTCGCAGGTCTCAACGCCGCGCGATTGATCAAAGGGCAAGAACCCATCATCTTCCCGGTCGAAACCATGATCGGCTCGCTGACTAACTACATCTCCACGCCTCAGACCACTGACTTCCAGCCGATGAACGCCAATTTCGGCATCCTCCCCAAGCCCGAGCAGCGCATCCGCAACAAGCGCGACCGCCAGGCCGCTCAGGTTGAGACTGCAACGGAGGCGATTCGACGACTGACGAGCAGCCTCTCTGTCGGGTAGTACTCCGACAAGAGATGGTCAGAAACAATGGCCAAATGGTCAGATGGTCGGCAGTGACCATTCGACCATGCCTCTCTCTGACCATTCCCTTTGCGGTACGTATCTGGTATCATGTCAACCATCTGGAAACGTACTCGAACATCGAGGAGGATGAACAATGGCAAGACCGCTGAGTAAGATAGCGCCGGATTGGTGGGATTACACCACGCTGGACAAAGGGATACTGGATGACGCCGCGAAGTTGACGCCGAAGGACATGCTCGCGCTGTCCAGGCCCGGCTTCAAGGTCGTCTTCTACGACACGCTGGAGGAGTTCTACGCCGCGGAGGCGCTGGAGTATATCCAGGCATGGCTGCAGTCCACGCCGGACAACCCGGTTGGCGTCTGCGGACCCATCGGCCCGACCGAGCAGCTACCCATCGTCGCGCAGATTGTGAACGCCATCGGCCTGAACCTCAAGGACTCGCACTTCTGGGGCATGGACGAGTGGTACATTGACGGCAAGGAAGCGCCGGAGGACCATCCGCTCTCCTTCGCGAAGGCGGACAAGGAGATGCTGTTCAACCGCATCCTGCCCGATCTGAAGATGCCTGAGAAGAACCTCCATTTCCCAAAGGCCGACCCGACCGAGTACATCAAGAGCTGGGACGGCGTGCGGTGCGCGATGATGCAGGGCGGACAGGGCGACATCAAGCACTGGGCGTTCAACGATCCGCTGAAGCGCGAGGGCAAGTACAAGGACAATCCGCCGACTCCCGAGGAGTATCTGCAGCTAAGCACCCGCGTGGTGGACCTGCACCCGGTGACGGTAATGCAGAACGCCCGAACCTCAGGCGGCGGCAAGGTTGACCTGGTCCCGAACCAGGCTGTCAGCGTCGGCCCGGTGCAGACGTGGAAGGCGGAGAAGGTTTCGATCTGGCAGGCCGGCACGCACGACAACGCGTTTGGCCAGCGGCTGACGACGTTCATGATCGGCAAGAAGCTCCCGGATGCGGCTGTCCCGATGAGCCTGCTGGCGCTGCATCCCAACGTGCAGTTCAATTTCTTTGTCGGCGGGATAGGGTCTTGCGAAGTGGAAATGCACTGACGATCGAGGAATGGCTGATGGGGAAATGGTCAATGGGCGATGGCTGACAGGTGATGAGTGATGAGTGACCGAAATGAACTGCGGCACCTTATCATTTCACGTATTGACATTACACATATGTCACGTAAGAGTGCATGTCCATTTGGAGGATGAAGAAATATGTTATGGATTCTACGTGCTGCAACCGCACTAGGGCTGCTGGTCCTCGTATGGGTAGTGGTTGGATGTTCAGTAACAGCGCCACCCACCGCCAACAATCCAACCAGCAATAACACCACCCCAACGGTAGCCCCGCCTTCCTACACCGAAGTCGGTAGCCACATGCTCAACAATTGTCTCGTGATAGAAGTCTCTACGACCAACCAAGATGAGGCATCGAGAGAATTGATTGCAGATGATGTAATAAAGAAACACGGGTGGAACAGTATGGTACGGGTATTCTTCTACCAACCAGGACAGACACCCGGTACCGATGCTGCTATCCACAGGATTGAGAGAAACACCTTTGACGGTCAGACACGCAACTACTAGACAAGACGTATCACATCGATGCCTGCAAAGTGGAAATGTACTGAGAAAAAGGGAATGGTTGACAGCTGATGGTTAATGGTCAGACGAATGTGCCGATGGAGTTGGCGTTCACCGTACCGGATGCATTGTGGGACGCGGAGATAGACGTAGATTTCACCGGGCCGGAGGGCGATGCGTGGCGTGTGCCGGCGTTCTGGGCGGGTGGCGAGCAGTGGCGCGTGCGGTTTGCTGCGCCGAAACCTGGTCGGTATGCCTACCGAACCGAATTCGCAGATGAGACTCTGCACGGGCAAACCGGCGAACTGGAGATCGCGCCTTACGACGGCGACAACGACCTCTACCGGCACGGACGACTGCGCATTGCCGAATCCAAGCGGACGCTCGAGCACGCGGACGGCAAGCCGTTCTTCTGGCTCGGCGACACCTGGTGGATGGGCCTCACCAAACGACTGGACTGGCCGCACGGATTCAAGTCCCTGGCAGAAGACCGGGCGAGCAAGGGGTTCAGCCTTGTCCAGATCGTCGCCGGCCCGCTGCCCGATTTCGACGCCGAGTATGCAACGTGGGACCCTCAGCAAGCGAACGAAGCGGGTTGGCCGTGGGAGCAGGACTGGGCGCGCATCAACCCCGAGTTCTACGACCTCGCCGACCGACGGATAATCCACCTCGTAGAACAAGGCCTGGTTCCCTGCATCGTCAGCATGTGGGGGTTCTACCTGCCGTTCATGGGCATCGAGCGAGTCAAGAAGCATTGGCGCAATCTCATCGCCCGATACGGCGCTTACCCCGTCGTCTGGTGCGTGTGCGGCGAAGTCGAGTTGCCGACCTACAGCCACCTTAGTCGGTCGGACACACTGGAGGCCGAGAAAGCCGATCAGACTGCAGGCTGGAAGGAAGTCGCGGGCTATCTCAGGAACCTCGATCCGTACCACCATGTCACTACCATTCATCCCGCCTGGGCGCAGAGCGGTCGGGATGCGATCTTGGACGATTCGCTCATTGATCTGGACATGCTCCAGACCAGTCATGGGGGTCACGGGATCCTTGGCCGGACGGTGGACAGAGTACACGAATCCAACGACAAGACGCCGCGCATGCCGGTGGTAAACGGCGAACCCTGCTACGAGGGCATCATGGGAACCGCCTGGCAGGAGATGCAGCGGTTCGTCTTCTGGACCAGTATTATGTCCGGCTCGGCGGGCCACACCTACGGCGCGCAGGGTATGTGGGCCATGAGTTCGCGCGATGAGCCGTTCAAAGGCTCCACCATGAACTGGGGCGACGGCTTCTGGCAGGACGTCATGCACTATCCCGGTTCAGCGCAGGTAGGATTGGGCCGACGGTTTCTTGAAAGATATCCGTGGTGGCAGTTCGAGCCTCGCATCGAACCCGAGGTGCAGGACCGCCGGTCGTTCGCAGTGGGCATCCCCGGCAAGGTGGCGGTCTTCTACCTCACCGGACAGTGGGCTGATCCGAAGTTCAGGGGCGTCCAGGGAACTCGGCTGAGTATCGAGACAGTCGCCCGGTACCGAGCGTACTTCTTCAACCCGCGGACGGGCGCGGACGTGGACGCCGGTGTGGTGACACCCGACGCCGACGGCTTCTGGCCCGTGCCGCCCAAGCCAAGTATGGATGACTGGGTACTCGTTTTGGACACAGAAAGGCAGTAACAATGATTAGACTTGGCGTGATCGGATACGGCGGCAGGATTCAGGGCGTGATCAACCTCATGAATCGGCTGAATGCCGGAACAGAGGTCGTGGCGATCACCGACGTCCGCAACGATGATATCAAGAAGCAGATGGCGGACAAGGGCGCGGACCCGTCCAAGGTGACTTTCTACGATAACCCAGACGAGATGCTGGACAAAGAGAAGCTGGACGGCGTGATGATCGGCACGCGGTGCTCGCTTCACACGAAAATGGCCCTGAAGGTTCTCTCGCGGAATCTGCCGCTCTACCTGGAGAAGCCGATAGCCACAAACATGGACGACCTGGTGAGGCTCAGGGATGCCGCCGCCAAGACGAAGAGCGAGGTTGTCGTCTCGTTTCCGCTGAGGGTGACCCCGCTGGTCAAGATGGCAAAGGAGATCGTTGACTCCGGCAAGATCGGCCGGGTCGAGCACGTGGAAGCCTGGAATGACGTCCCCTACGCCTGGTGCTACTACCTCCAGTGGTACCGCGACGAGAACGAAACCCAGGGCCTGTTCCTCCAGAAGGCGACGCACGATTTCGACTATATCAATCACCTGCTCGGGTTCAAGCCGACCATGGTCTGCGCAATGACCTCGAAGCAAATCTACAAGGGCGACAAGCCCGCCGGGCTGAAGTGCAAGGACTGCACCGATTGGGAGACCTGCGCGGAAAGCCCGTTCCACCTATACTACAGCAAGCAGGAACGATCCGAGGTTGCGCCAAACGATCTGATGTGCGGGTTCGCGGTTGATACCGGCAATGAGGATTCCGGCAGCGCGATTGTCCGATACGACACCGGCATGCACGTGAACTACAGCCAGAACTTCTTCGCGCGAAAAGGGGCTGGCAGGCGCGGATGCAGGCTCTTCGGATACCTGGGAACAGTGGAGTTTGACTGGTATACGGACGAACTGAAGGTCTACATGCACCAGACGCCGAGGGTGGAGTCGTACAAGATGGACACGCACGCGATGTCTCACGGCGGCGGCGATACAGTGTTGGTGGACAGCTTCATCCGCGTTATCCGAGGCGAGGGAAAGTCGGTCTCTCCGCTGAGCGCGGGGCTGCTGAGTGTGCTGATGTGCCTGAAGGCAAAGGAATCCGATGCGACGAACACGTTCCAGCCCATAGTCTGGCCTGACGGTCAGGATATGGTCTGATGGTCAGGATGGTCGTGAATCATACTCGTCAATCCTACTCGTACTCGGTTTTTCACAACAACCGGTCATCGAGTACGAGTACGAGTAGGATACACGACTCGGCCCGGGAGGTTCCGCCGATGCGCATTGCGGTAGCAGTCTGCCTTGTCATAATGTCAGCCAGTGCAGTCTGGTCCGTGGGGGATGCCGTGAAAAAAGAGTTTACACCCGTTTCGTTTGCCAATGTGACCGTGGACGACGCTTTCTGGGCGCCGCGCATGAAGACGAATCGCGAAAGCACGATTCCGTACGAGTACCAGCGGTGCAAAGATACCGGGCGGATAGACGGCTTCAGGCCCGACTGGAAACCCGGCGAGGGCCAGACGCGCCACATCTTCTACGATTCGGACATCGCGAAATGGATCGAGGCCGCAAGTTATTCGCTCGCCACTCATCCTGACCCGAAGCTCGATAAGGAACTTGACGAGGTGATCGCCAACATCGCGAGCTGCCAGAAGCCGGACGGGTACCTCAACTCGTACTATGTCAACGTGGAACCGACCAAGCACTGGACCAACCTTCGGGACTGCCACGAGTTGTACTGCGCCGGGCATCTCATCGAGGCCGCGGTGGCGCACTATCAGGCGACCGGCAAGCGCAGCCTGCTCGACGTGATGTGCCGATACGCCGACTGCATAGACCGGACCTTTGGTACCGCGGACGGCAAGAAGCGAGGCTACTGCGGGCACGAGGAGATCGAGCTTGCCCTCGTGAAGCTCTACCGTGCAACCGGCGAGAAACGGTACTTGGAACTGAGCAAGTACTTCGTGGACGAACGCGGTCGAAAGCCGTATTACTATGATAGCGAAGCCAAGGCCCGAGGAGAGGACCCGACGCAGTTCTGGGCCAAGTCGTACGACTACTGTCAGGCGGACAAACCGCTTCGGGATCAGCGCGAGGTGACGGGGCACGCCGTGCGCGCGATGTACATCTACTCCGCCATGACCGATCTGGCTGCCGAGTGCCAGGATTCCACGCTCATGCCTGCGCTGAACAGCATCTGGGATAGCGTGACCCTTCAGCGGATGTACCTGACCGGGGGTATTGGCCCGTCAGCGAGCAATGAGGGTTTCACTACCGCGTATGATCTTCCGAACGAATCCGCCTATGCGGAGACCTGCGCGGCAATCGGCCTGGTGTTCTGGAGCCATAGGATGCTGGAGCTTGGCTGTGACGGCAGGTACGCGGATGTGATGGAACGCGCGCTCTACAACGGAGCGTTGAGCGGGGTTTCACTCGACGGAACGAAGTTCTTCTATGTGAATCCGTTGGCGAGTCACGGTCAGCACGAGCGTCAGGACTGGTTCGGCTGCGCGTGCTGTCCGCCAAACATCGCCCGCCTGATAGCGTCGCTCGGCGAGTATATCTACTCCCAGAGCGACAACGACATCGCAGTTCATCTCTACGTCCAAGGCTCGGCGAAGCTCAAGGTCGGCGGCCAGGCTGTGACGCTCAGCCAGAAGACGGAGTATCCGTGGGACGGCAAGGTCACTATCTCTCTTGCTATGGACAAGCCCTCGACGTTCGGACTGAGGCTCAGGATTCCGGGATGGTGCAGGTCGTATGGGCTCAAGGTCAATGGGAAACCAATCTCGGTCAAGCCCGATCTTGGTTATGTCAGAATCGAGCGCCAGTGGACCGGCGGGGATAAGGTTGAACTCGATCTCGCGATGCCGGTCGAGCGTGTATATGCTCACCCCCTCGTCCAGGCGGACGTTGGCCGGGTCGCCATTCAGCGCGGGCCGATCGTCTACTGCATTGAAGGCGTCGACAACAAGGACATCCCGATAGACAGGCTCGTCCTTCCGAAGTCGGCGGAACTGAAGTCCTCGTTCCGAAAGTCGCTGCTCGGCGGGGTGACCACGCTCGCTGGCAGCGCGGAGTACGCCGATGACGCAGCCAGCGGTCTCTATCACTCATCGGAACCCAAAATGAAGAGGTGTAAAATCACGGCGATACCCTACTACGCCTGGTGCAATCGCGGCAAGACGGACATGGCGGTCTGGATCGCAGAAAGATGAGTGACGAGTGATGAGTGAACCGGCCTCGGCGCGAACACCAGCTATCAAATCCAGGTCACGTATCACTGGCGGGGTGACAGGACGTCCCGGTCACCCCAGAGTTAAATCACGGAAGTGACAGGACGTCCCGGTCACTCCGCGAATCGCCTTTTTGGCAATTCATAAAAAACTGTTTTCAACAAGTTTTGTTCACTCG
>JANYKG010000109.1 GCA_025358205.1 Armatimonadota bacterium | reverse complement strand
TGTACATGGAATCGCCGCCGCACGCTCTTCGAGATGGCCGACGAACTGGGATGTAACAAAATCGCGTTTGGACATCACTTAGATGATATGGCCCAAACCGCGATCCTGAACCTTACGCGTCACGGACGCCTCGAAGCCATGACGCCCAAGGCGGAATACTTCGGCGGTCAGTACCATATTGTCCGCCCTCTGATCTACGTACCGGAGAATGAACTGAAACGGTTTTCTGCGGCAAACGAATTCCCCGCACCGCCTCCATCCTGCCCGCGTGGTGAGCACTCTCAGCGCAGGCGAGCGAAAGATGTGATCGCTGAGATGCAGCGGGACAGCAGGAAGGTTACGCAGAACATCGTGAGAGCCGCTATGAAAGAGGCGAAGGGACAGCGCGACTGATCTCGCGCGTCCGTTTTCGGCAACATGATGCAACCGAATTCGCATCCCATGCGTCTATTAAGCAATATAGCGACGCGGCCGACCAACTCGGAGGAATAACAGTGAGACGATTCAGCATCCTTGCACTTGTTCTTTTCATCTGTACGTCATGTTTCGCGGACATGTCCAGATTTACACCTGCTGACACGCGGCTGGACAAGACTGTCACTCTCGATGTGAACAACACCAAGCTCGACGAAGTGGCGAAGTCACTATCCGAGCAGACCGGCATCACCATCAAGGCGGGCAGCGGGCAGCGTGACTGGAAGGTTCGCGAGCGCACCGTCACCATCCATGGGAAAGATGTGGCGGTCGGCAAGATGCTGGATGACATAGCACGGGTTCTCGGCTTCTACATCTCGCGCGAGGGCAAGGACAACGAGTGGAGCTACATCATCTGGCAGGACAAGAAGTCGCGCGACCTGGAGTCGGAGATGGTTACGGCCCAGAAGGAAGCGGATGCTCAGCGTATCAAGGACGCGCGTCAGGCGACGGTAGATGCCGCCGGGAATGCGCTGAAGATGTCTCCTGACGAGGCTATGAAACTTAAGGACAAAGACCCGTGGACTGCATTCATGGGCGGCACCAAGACCGGCAGGGGGTTCGCCGGTCTGCTCTCCTCACTCCAGTCCCTGTTTCCGACTGACTATGACCTCATGATGCGTGGGAAGCGCGCATCATTCTCGCTTTCCGGTCTCCCCAGCGGCATGCAGAAATCGTTGCAGGACTCGCTATCCGGTGGACTTGCCACAGACTTCAAGGGTCGGATGGGCGACAAGGCGAAAGATCTCACTCCGGTCCAACTTACCGCCATGCCGTTGGACGGCCTGATGAACGGCAGCTCGGCCGGCGATATGGGGTTTAGCGGACTGCTCTTCATCAGTGGCACGGCGCCCGGAGACAAGTTCGACGGAAACCAGTTCGGCGGGACGCCCATGACATTCTTCCCGATGGTCGCACCAGACTCGGTTGGCGCTGATGCATTCGGCACTCTGCTCATGGATGTGGAATCCGGCACGCCGTTCGATCAGGCCACAAAAAATCTGGATGCCAAGTTCAAGGATCCGGCTGTACTCGCGCAGATGCTCGCGCATGACTCGCCGACCGAGAAGACCCCGCCGACCGACCCCGAGCTTACGCGCGAGGTGGAACTGAAGGCCGACGCGCTGCCGAAAGCGGACAAGTCGGCGATGGGCAGAGACACAGACCACGAAGCTCAGGGAAAGGTGATTGCGGAGATATCCCGTGCCTTGGGAACGCCGGTATTCATGGAGTCCTTCAACCGTGTAATGCCGTTGTCCACCTTCGTGACTGCGGGCAAGCAGCCGGTCTACAAAGTGCTGATAGCTCTGGAGAAGGCAAACTGCACCTGGGATCGCAACGACGGCTCGCTGAAAATCCGCCCGAGTGACTGGGCGCTGAGACGCTCTTACCTGATTCCTGAGAGTTTCTTGAATTACTACCGGGACCTGCTCGTGAAGCAAGAGACCCTTACGCTGGACGACCTGACCGCTATTGCCACTAGTCTCACCGATGACCAGATTCAGCAGACGCTGCTGACCGACCCGGATTTCGCCTTCCTGATGATGTCCATGGGTGGGGGTATGATCGGTGGATCGCGTGATATGCTTCGACTCTATGGATCATTCACCGCGGACCAGAAGCAGGCTCTACAGGCGGAGAGTGGTCTGCCGTTTGGTCAGATCACGGATGCGCAGTGGAACCAACTTAACAAGATAATCACGGATCACTTCGGAGGCATATACGTCGCCGACGGGAACATGAAGATGACACCGCCGGGTAAGGGCCAAGACAAGAACACCATGCAGGTCTACACGTTCAGCATTGACGTTGCAGTCACCGGTGAGGAGAAACCGCGCAACATGACTCAGCCTGTCTTTGTGCCAGGCAAGGACCAGATCGCTCAGATGCAGAAGATGCGCAAGCAGATGCAGGACAAGGATAAGCCAGCCGAACAGAGCAAGGATGGCAAACCCACCGAAGATGGCCCGCCCAAGCCCACGGCGGCGCCCAAGTAGCCGGCAGATTCAGCAGGGCTGACCTCACTCGCAACTATGTTTGGGAGGAATCGCTGCGGTTTCCGCAGAATGTGATACATTGTCAAACAGACCGATTCTGAATGAGAGTGAGAGCATGAGCATGACTGCAATTATCCTCGCAGCGGGGAAGGGGACGCGGATGAAGTCCGCACTCCCAAAGGCGCTGCACCCCATATGCGGTAAGCCGATGACTCGGCACATCATTGACGCCTGCATGAAGAGCGGCGCGTCTGACTGCGTGGTCGTGGTGGGCCACGGCGCAGAGCAGGTGCGCGAGGGCCTCGGCGCGGACGTTCGATATGCAATTCAGGCTGAGCAGCTTGGCACCGGGCATGCGTGCAAACAGGCGCTGGCGTTGCTGGATGTTCGGGACGGTGACGTCATGGTACTCCCTGGGGACACTCCGCTCATCGGCGCGGAGATCCTCGCCCGGCTTCAGCAGGAGCACCAGTCATCGGGCGCGGCGGCTACTGCTCTAACCACAGTTCTCGATGACGCCGGAAACTACGGGCGGGTCATCCGTTCAGAAGACGGCTCGGTGAGGGCTGTCGTGGAAGCAAAGGATTGCACCCCCGCGCAGAAGAACATCGGCGAGATCAACACCGCTATCTACTGCTTCAAGCTCCCGCTTCTGCGCAAGTACCTGGAGCAGATCACGCCCGCGAACGCGCAGGGTGAATACTACCTGACCGACGTGATCGGCCTGATGGTGGATGCAGGGCTGAAGGTCGGCGCAGTGGTATCCGAGGACTCGGATATCGTCGAAGGCATCAACGACCGCAGGCAGCTTTCCTACCTCGCGGGCATTATTCGCAGGCGACTTCTGGATCAACTGATGCTCGACGGTGTGAGCGTCGTTGATCCGGCGAATACCTACGTTGACGTGGACGTAAGCATAGGCCGTGACACGATTCTCAACCCCGGTACGGTGGTGGAGAAGGGTACCGTCATCGGCGAGAACTGCGTGATCGGTCCGAACACACGCCTGGTGAACATGAAGGTCGGAAACGGCGTCACTATCCTGTACTCCAACCTGGTGGAGAGCGAGGTCGGCGACGGCACGAAGATCGGTCCATTCGCGAACATCAGACCCGGTTGCCGCATCGGTAAGGGTGTGAAGATGGGCGACTACGTGGAGGCGAAGAACGCGATCATCGGCGACGGCGTGTCCCTCGCGCACCTCTCCTATGTGGGTGACGCGGAGGTTGGCGCAAACTCCAACATCGGCGCTGGCAGCATAACCTGCAACTACGACGGCTTCAACAAGCACCGAACCAACATCGGCAAGGGGGTCTTCGTAGGCTCCAACGTTACCATAGTAGCGCCTATTACAATCGGTGACGGTGCGCTGGTGGCCGCCGGATCAGTGCTGACCGAGGACGTTCCCGCCGACGCACTCGCCGTCGCGCGAAACCGTCAGACGGTGAAAGAGGACTGGGCGCGAAAACGGCGCGAAGAGAAGTCGAAGGGCGCGGGATGATTCTGAATCCGTTTAGCCGACCAAGGAGCGCCGCTGGGTTGAAACTGATAGTCGGACTGGGCAACCCCGGAAAAGAATACGACGGCACGCGCCACAATGTGGGGTGGGAGACCATTGACCTGCTGGCGACGAGGCACGGCATATCCGTGAAGTCACGCCGAAGCCGCGCGCTGGTCGGTGAAGGGTTGATCGGGACGGAAAAGGTCGCGCTGGTGAAGCCGTTGACGTTCATGAACCTCAGCGGTGAGGCTGTCGGCGCACTGGCGCGCAAGCATCAGATCGAGCCTTCGGATGTGATAGTGATTTGCGACGACGTACACATCGAGCTTGGCCGACTGCGGATCAGGCCGAAAGGTTCGGCGGGCGGACACAATGGCCTAACATCCATCATCCGGTCGCTGGGTACGCAGGAGTTCATCCGCGTGCGCGTGGGGATAGGCTCATCTGCGGGCGATAGAATAAAACATGTGTTGGGAAGGTTTAATCGCGCCGAGCGTAGTATAGTCAAGGAGGCGGTGATGGATGCCGCCGATGCTGTCGAGTCAATGCTGGCGGACGGCGTGGAGCAGGCGATGAACCGGTTCAACGTCACAAAACTTGTTGAAAACAAACCTTCAGATGATGTTGACAAGGCTAAGTAACCCTGTTAAACTAACGCCGTTCATCTGAAAACGCTTCGCACGGAGGTAATCGCCGATGTCGAAAGTTAAGCCTAGAGGTGAAGTTAGCCCGCTTACAGCGGCAGCAGTGGCCTTCTGTATGCTGGGGATTTCGGGACTGTCGGTCTGGCGATATGTGATCCACGACACGCCTGCCTCATCAGCGCCAGCTCGACAGATGGAGTCTGTCAAGGTTCCCGCTGCGGCGGGTTCCGGCATTTACCCTAAACAGCAATCCCGTTGGTCTGTAGGGACGCCGATTCAATCCGTACAAGATAAGTAGTCAAGCCAGGAAGGAAGTGAAAGCCCGTCCTCATCACTCGAGAAGACACGAGTGGTTGGTGGGCTTTTTTGCCATGTTGAAGGGTTTATACATAATAACGGATGAGACGCTTGTGCCGGGTCGCACCCACGTGCAGATAGCACGGGCCGCGCTTGAGGGTGGCGCGAAGGTCATCCAGCTCCGGGACAAGCTCGCGTCGGACGAGTACATGATCGAAGCCGGGCTTGAGATTCGGCGGCTCACCACGGATGCCGGGGCGCTGTTCATCGTGAACGACCGGCTGGAGGTAGCGCTGGCCTGCGATGCGGACGGCCTGCATGTCGGCCAGCAGGACCGCTCTGCGCGCGAGCTGCTTCCGATGCTCGGCGGCAAGCTTCTGGGCGTCTCCGCGACAACACTTGACGAGGCGAAACAGGCGCAGAAGGACGGCGCTGACCATCTCGGCGTCGGCCCGATTTACTCAACCTCCACGAAGGCTGATGCAGCTATGCCAACGGGGCTTGATCTCATCAGGTCTGCCAAAGAGGCGACTGGTCTACCTGTAGTGGCGATAGGCGGGATAAACGAAGGCAATCTGCATGAGGTCGCAAAAGCCGGGGCTGATTCCGCCGCCATCATCTCCGCCGTGGTGTGCGCTGATGACATGGTAGCTGCCACTCGACGGCTGGTGCGCATCTGGGCTGATTCAGGCGGTTAGCGCGCTCTTTTCGCAAGGATTGCCACCCATTCGCCGTCGGTGGGCGTCTCCACGATGTCGAAATTCACGTTTCGCAGCGACTGCTCCACTTCCAACTGCCGCTCCTTGATGATTCCCGATGCGATAAGCGTGCCGCCGACTCTCAGCGCGTTTGCCAGCGACTCCGCGTGTGCCATGATAACGTCCGCGATGATGTTGGCGGTGACCAGGTCAACCTGCATGCCCACAAACTTCGGGTTCTCCGCGCGGTGGACTTCAACTATCTCCTGCACGTCGTTCGTCACCACGTTCTCGCGCGCGGCCTGAACCGCCACCTCGTCCATATCGAATGCCACGACGACCGACGCCTTCATACGAGCCGCCGCGATGGCGAGGATTCCGGAGCCGGTGCCGAAGTCAACCATCGTCATGCCGGGCTTTACGCGCTTTTCCATGAGTTTCAGGACGAGCTGAGTGGTGGGGTGGTAGCCGGTGCCGAACGCCATGCCGGGGTCAAGCTCGATGACTCTGTCGCCCGGTTCGGCTTCGTAGGCTTCCCATGACGGCTTGATGACAAACCGCTCGCCGATTCTGATGGGGTGAAAGTGTTCTTTCCAGGTTTCGGCCCAATCCTGGTCCTCCGCATGGCGAACAGTGACCTCGCCGGTGCCGACCTCCAGCCCGAACTCCGGCAGCCTGGCAATGGCTTCCTTCACGCTGAGTAGCCGCTCTTCCAGCCGGTCGTCCACGGGCAGATAGCACTTCACGATGACGGGCGAATCACCCTCGACCGACGTACCGCCGCAGCCGTTCTCGGTCATCGCATCGGACACGGCATCAGCCGCCTGAATTGTGGTGTCAACCCGAATCTCGGCCCATTTCATAGACAATCTCCATTGTTACTTCATACTTGTCCAAAACAAGATTTCGGTTTCATGAAGAAACTGCGACGTAAAAATCGTCCCCCCCTTGAGGGAGGGGTGTCTTCTTCAATGAGTTACCCCTCACCCCAACCCTCTCCCTCAAGGGGAGAGGGTGCTCAAAGAACAGCCTCTTCTCGGTCGTTCCGTCCAACGGCGGTCAGTCAACCGCCCACGGAGGGGTGGTCCCTCGACCTGCGAAAACTGATCTTCTTTCACGAAGGAAAAACACACTCGTTCCCACCATCTTCGGCCTAACTCGGACAGCTATGGTATTACTTGCCGAAAAGCTTCTCGAAGAAACTCTTATCGTGATGGTGAAAGGCATCTTCTCCGAGCGATTCGCCGAACTCCTTGAGCCGTCTGCGCTGCTCGTCGTTTAGTTTGGTTGGTGTGATCATGCGGACTACCACGTACTCGTCGCCCTTCGCGCCTGAGTTGATATCCGGCAGTCCCTTGGATCGCAGCTTGAAAGTAGCGCCGGTCTGCGTGCCCTCGGGTATCTCCAGCTTCTCAGTACCGCTTATGGTGGGAACCTCCACCTCCGCGCCGAGAGTGGCCTGCACGAAGCTGAGTGGAATCTCGCAGATGAGGTCGTTGTTCCGCCGTTCAAAGCGAGCGTGCTTCTTCACATGGATGACCACGTAAAGGTCGCCTGATTGCGCGCCCTGGGGTCCAGCGTCGCCTTCACCCCGCATGCGTATGGAGGTGCCGGTTTCAACGCCTGCGGGAATACGTATGTTGACGGTTACTGTTTCGCGCGCACGACCTTGACCGCGGCACTCGTTGCAGGGGTCCTTCACGGCTCGTCCGCGTCCACCGCACGCCGGACACACGGTTACGGTGGAGAACGATCCGATGATTGTCTGCTGGCTGCGGCGAACCTGTCCGGTTCCACGGCACTGCCCGCACGTGTCAACCGATGTGCCGGGCTTCGCGCCGGAGCCGTTGCACGGTTTGCACCGGCCCAGTCTGGAGATGCTGATCTCCTTCTCCAGCCCCGATGCCACATCTTCGAGGGTAAGTTCCATGTCGAAGCGGAGGTCATTACCGGTCTCTTCCGCCCGCCTTCCGCCGCGAGCGTTGCCGCCGAAGAACACGTCGAATATATCGCCGAATCCGCCGAGGTCGCCAAACCCGCCGAAGTCCTGCGCGCCGCCGCGTCCGTTCAGGCCATCATGCCCGTACATGTCGTAGACCTGACGCTTGTTCTGGTCGCCGAGTACCTCGTAGGCTTCGTTCAGTTCCTTGAATCGTTCTTCGGCTGCCTCATCATCAGGGTTCACGTCCGGATGGTGTTGACGCGCCAACCGGCGGTAAGCTTTCTTGATCTCATCCGCCGTCGCGCTCTTCGGCAATCCCAGCAGCTCGTAGTAATCTTGTTTGCTGGACATGGTCA
Source organism: Armatimonadota bacterium (assembly GCA_025358205.1). GTDB lineage: Bacteria > Armatimonadota > UBA5829 > DTJY01 > DTJY01 > JANYKG01. Next base: position 2,406 of record JANYKG010000109.1, on the reverse strand, counting down.
TACAGTCCGGCGGCTTTCTTGTCTACTCATGAAGATGCTCTATTCGTCCTTGCTGACCAACGGTTCGTCATCGTCGTCATCGCTCAACTCGATTTCCGGAATTTCCTCAGGCTCGACATCTTCAACTGCCTCGACATCGTCCGCATCCTCATTTGCCGCAATCTCATCCTCGCCGTCAGTTTCGGTATCCACGTCCACTGCCAGCAACGATGCCAGGTCCACGACAGGCTCATCTTCAATGCTCGCCTCAACTACGTCTACTGCAGTCTCCTCAGCCTTCACAGGCATAAGGACCTCGGCCGCGTGCCGTACACTGCCGTGTTTGGGGCTGCTGTCGCGCCGCTCGGATGCCTCAATCTCTTCCAGACTCGGAAGATGAATCTTCGTAAGACCTTGAGCGATCTCTTCCAGCGCGATTGTAATGTGGTTTCTGGACTTAATGTCCACAAGCTTTGGCGAGCCTTCCCGCAACTGCTTTGCGCGCTTGGCGACCGCTATTACAAGTGCGTACTTACTACCAGGCCTTGGTTCAACATTCTCAATCAGGACATCAGTCATATTGTTACCAACCTTTACGTTTGCTCGGATTCTTCAACTAGACTGCTCATGCATAATGTGCATAATGCAGGATTTTCTGAGCATTATTCACATTCTTGGCGAATAATGCGGACCAATGCGCATCACCCGAACGATCGGCGACGTCGTAAAAATACTCGTCGGCGTTGTGAACGAAATGCACGAACCGACAGTCTTACATTATAGTCACTATAGCACTTGAGTGTCAAATCGTGGGCGGATGTCTATTCGGACTTGACTTTCACCCCTGCGGACGATGTATACTCTCTACTGGTTGGGGGTATCTTTACGTCATGTCTCCCCCCGATTCTGATTCGTAATGCAGTAATGAGGTTTGTTGATGGTTGAAAAAGCACAGTTGAATTCCTTGTGGGGCAGAGTGGTGGAGCGCGTGAAGCTTCAGGTGAGCCACCCTTCGTTCTACAAGGCAATAGAACTCGCCGTCCCGATTACCACCGAGGACGATGTGTTTGTCATCGGGTTTGCGCCAATCAACCTGTACATGGCCGGCCACCTGAACGTCTCCGAACATAAGAACGCCATTGAGAAAACCATCAATGAATTTACCGGTCACCGGTATACCGTCCGCATTATCGAAGGCGATACGATACAGGACTGGGAGATAATGAAGGCCAAGGAGGAGGCGCGAAGGCTCCTTCGTGAATCCGAATCCTCCCAGAAGAAAGTGGAAACCGCTTCACAGAAGGCGTGGGAGAAGCTCCTCACGCTGGCCGGACGCCGGTATGCCGGTCTACCCCACAGAGGTATGCCGCAGTTTCGCGCCAGGTACGTTTTGGAGATGGCCGTGCTGATGTCCGATGCCATGGACGAACTGATGGTAGTTGTTGAAGAGGGCAAGATGGACGAGATTGGTGAACGCCAGCTTTCACGTATCATAGAACGTGTGGCGCAGTTGGTTGAGCTTCCACCCACCGCGGTTGGTATGGAGCTTCTGCGATACCGCGCCGCAAAGAAGACTGAATGACTCGGCGGTCCAGTCGGGGATTCACGCTCATTGAACTACTGGTCGTGATGGCTGTTATCGGCATCCTGGCCTCTATCCTTTTCCCGGCGTTTGCCGCAGCCCGTCGCAGGAGTCGGTCCGCCTTTTGCCAATCGAACCTCCGTCAGATCTACTCCGCTTTTGAGCTATACGTTCAGGACAACGATGACATGTACCCGAATAACGGCGACCCCTTTCTGTGGATGGGGCGCAAGTGGCGCTGGCCGCTTAAGGAGTACATCGCCCTATCTGCCCATCAAGCGCCAGGCAACCCCATGAAGTCAACCGGTAACACGTCAGGCGCGCTGCTCTGCCCGGATGATACGGTCGCTCCCGTGCAGTGGGACAACGCTTCGTATGCCTACTCCATGACCTTCTACCACTCGAACGACCAGATCAACGCGATGAATGCGATCGCTCAGACTTGGACGGACAAGATCGAGTGCTGTTCTCAGTCCAAGTCGAACGTCCAGTACCCTTCTGAGAAGGCTCTGGTCTCGGAATGGCTCAGCAACCACGAACTTCCTCACGTTGCCTGGGACAGTTGGTCCGGCGGACGGAACTACCTCTTCGCGGACGGGCACTGCCAGTACCTGAAAGCCAAACAGATCAGACCCGCCAACGACGGTCTCCCCGACATCAACCTCACCCATGACGGCATCCGCGGCAAGGATATTGAGTAGCCTCCGTGGAATCGTTCCTATGAAGTGGAACAGAATGCTTCTTGTCGGTGTCAGTACAGGTGGCATATCCTATCAGAGGAGCGTTTCAGCCGATGAGACTCAAGTTGGCGCTGGCTGCATTTGTCGTGATCATCGTCGGGTCGG
>JANYKG010000093.1 GCA_025358205.1 Armatimonadota bacterium | reverse complement strand
AACTGTGGTAATACTTCATTATTCGCTTTCGCAGCCATACCTGTGGCAGGGCAATTGTGGACTTCTTCCATTATAACATCCATCAGCCGTAAGTCAACTGGTAATTGTACCGGCGTATCGGTCTGCTCGTGCTGAGTGAGGCAGAATCTGGTATAATCTCACAATACGATTGTCGTTCAGGAGATACACCAGTGATTATCATAATGCAGACTCAGGCCACCTCGGACCAGATCCAGTCGGTGGAGGACGAAATCCAGCGGATAGGGCTGCGGCCGTTCATGAACCCCGGCGTAGAACGCAAGGTCATCGCCGTGTTGGGCGCGCTTGACGCGAAGAAGGCCGACCTGGTCGAGCACTTCTACTCGTTTCCCGGCGTAGATCGGGTGGACCTGATCTCGCATCTGTGGAAGCTGGCCTCTCGCGAATATCATCCAGAGGATACGATCGTGGACGTGTGCGGCGTGAAGATCGGCGGCGTTCAGGTGGTGGTCTCGGCGGGTCCATGTAGTGTGGAGTCGGAAGAGCAGATGATAGAGATCGCACTGGCTGTTAAGGCATCAGGCGCGCACCTCATCCGCGGAGGCGCTTTCAAGCCGCGCACCTCGCCTTACGCGTTCCAGGGTCTGGGTGAGGAGGGGCTGAAGATACTCGCGAAGGCACGGGACGAGTCCGGTTTGCCGGTCGTCACCGAGGTCATGGATACGCACGACGTGGAGCTGGTTGCTGAGTATGCAGACGTCCTGCAGATCGGCACACGCAACATGCAGAACTATTCGCTCCTCAAGCGCGTGGGGCAGACCCGTCACCCTGTCCTGCTGAAACGCGGCCAGGGGTGCAAGTTGCGCGACCAGGTTATGTCCGCGGAGTACATCATCGCCGAGGGTAACCCGAACGTGATTCTATGCGAGCGGGGCATCACGACCTTTGAGGATTCAACCAGGAACACTACCGATATCAACGCCGTGCCGGTGCTGAAGCAGTGGACCCACCTGCCCGTGATGGTGGACCCGAGTCATGCCACCGGCGACTGGCGTTACGTCTCATCCGTGTCCAAGGCGGCAGTAGCGGCGGGCGCCGATGGTCTGCTGGTGGAAGTACACAACGACCCGAAACGCGCGCTCAGCGATGGCCCGCAGTCTCTTCGCCCAGAGCAGTTCGATGACCTTATGCGCCAACTCCGCCGCGTGGCCGAGGCGGTTGACCGGACGGTCTAGGGGGAGAATGAGGGAATGGCTAATGGATGATGGCGGAGTGAAGAGAAACGTCCAACGTCCAACGTCCAACATCCAACGCCCAACTACCCGGAGGTCTGACGTTCCGTCTCCCATTGACCATGAACCATCAACCATTCTCCATGCGCGAGGCGCCTATGACGGTAGTCACACTCATTAATCCGAACCGCATGAAGCCCGCTGTCGCGCCAATCGCGCTCGACTATCTGGCTGATTCATTGGCCGCGGCCGGACACCAGCCCGAGATACTCGACCTCTGCTTCTCCAAGGACTGGCGCGCGGATGTGGACGAGTATTTCGCCTCGCATTCCCCAGATCTCGTCGGCATGACCGTTCGCAATACGGACGACTGCTACTTCGCCAGCCAGGATTTCTTCGCGCCGTTCTACAAAGAGGTTGTCGCCCAGATTCGCAGAGGGACGGATGCGCCGATAGTGCTAGGCGGGGCGGGACTCTCCGTTGCTGCGAAGGGAATGCTGGAGTACACAGGGGCGGACTACGCGGTGGTCGGCGATGGCGAGGCCGTGCTGCCGATGCTGGCAGGCGGGGCTAATGCCGCCAGCGTACCGGGCCTGGTCTACCGCACCCAACACGGATTCGCTTCCAATGCCCCCGAATGGATAGACCTCGCCCAGGTGCCCGCCCGATCCCGCAAGTGGCTCGACAGTCGCCGATACTTCCGCGAAGGCGGTCAGGCCGGGATAGAGACCAAGCGCGGGTGCGACGGCAAGTGTACCTACTGCGCTGATCCCATAGGCAAGGGCAGCGTGTGCCGCCTGCGTCCTCCATCTCATGTGGTCGCTGAGATGAATGCGCTGCTGGAGCAGGGGATAGACTGCTTTCATCTCTGCGACGCGGAGTTCAACATGCCGATCAGCCACGCCCAAGCCGTCTGCCGAGAGATCATATCTTCCGGTTTGGCGGGCAGGATTCGCTGGTACACATATGCCTCGCCTGCCCCGTTCACCGATGAACTCGCCGACCTGATGGTGCGGGCGGGCTGTGCGGGGATAGACTTCGGCGCGGACCACGGTGATGACGTGATGCTTCGTACCCTTGGCCGTAACTTCACGTCTGAGGATGTTCGTCGAACCGCCGAAATCTGCCACCGGCACGGCATCACGTTCATGTACGATCTTCTGCTGGGCGGACCGGGTGAGACATTCGATTCCGTCAGCCGTACCATCAACCTGATGAAAGAGATCAGCCCGTCGAGGGTCGGAGTGTCGGTTGGCGTGCGTATCTACAACGGCACGGGGTTGGCGAACATGGTTCGCGCGCAAGGAGTCTCGACCTCCAATCCCGCGCTCCACGGAGCCATTGAGGACAACGATGACTTCCTGCGTCCGATGTACTTCATATCGCCGGAGATAGGCATCGGCGTAGTGGACTTCATTACCGCCCTGGTGAAGGACGATCCTCGGTTTCTGCATGCCTCAATGGATGAGATCGATGGGAACTACAACTACAATGACAACGGGCCGTTGGTGCAGGCGATAGCCGCGGGTCACCGTGGCGCGTACTGGGATATACTTCGTAGGATTAACGAAGGCCTTCCGCCGAGCGTGAATCCGCCCTCTGCGGAAAAACCCGGTAAATTTAACAGGTAATCGGGACTAGGCGATTTACCAGATAATATATTGCGCGTGTCCAAGAATTACCTCCTTTGCTACGAGCCGCCCAGAACACCGGGTGGCTCTTTTACTTTCTACCGGTTCCACCGGAATCCACCGAAAACCCCGTACAAATAACAGGTAACCGTCGCCCGTCAAACGCCCCATAATATAAATGCGCGTGTCACAACCCATCTCCTTTGCCATGAGCCGCTCGGCCTAGCTGAGCGGCTCTCTTTTTATTCAACCCGCACGCAGCAGGAAAAACCTCCACCCCACGCCGAACAAACATCTGTATCTCCGCTGTAACAAATCCCGCACAGGACGCATCTCAATCATGAGGCGAATGCGAAACACGTTGGATATGACGAGCGAACTGGCTGCTGATCAGTATGGTCGTGACGCGGAGTTGGTAAGGCAGGCACGCGATGGGTCTCGTGCCGCCTTCGATTCGCTCTTTCAGCAGCACAAACGCTTTGTCTACAACGTCTGTTACCGCATGCTCGGCTCGCCGGATGACGCGGTGGACGCCACCCAGACCACATTCATCCAGGCCTATCGCGCGTTGAACAGGTTCCGGGGTGACTCGGCATTCAGGTCGTGGCTGTACCGGATAGCGGTAAACTCCTGCACAGGGATACTCCGGCAGGAGATGAGCCTGCAGCGGAAGGTCGAGGCGGTGAGTGAGCCGCCGGTGCATGATGAGCCTAGGGACGAGGTGTGGGATGCTATCCTTCAGCTCAGCCCGGACATGCGGGGCGCGCTGGTACTCTTTTATTTCGAGGGGCTGAACTGCGTGGAGTTGGCGGATGCGCTGGGCTGTTCCGAAGGCGCTGCTCGCACCAGGCTGCATCGGGCAAGAGCCGCCTTCAAGAAGAAGTACGAGGCAATAGAGAAATGAACTGCCGTCAAATAGAAAGAATCCTGCCGGAAATGGTTTCCGGTGAGATAGATGAGAAGACCGCCGCTCTGGCGCATGCACATATGGCTTTGTGCCCGGCGTGCGCATCGGAGTATGCGGGGTATCAGGCCGCGTTGTGCGCACTTGCTCAGCCGCGTGAGTCAGTCGAATGTCCGACTGCGCTGGACGTCCTGCGCCTGCCGGAGCCGAGGAGAGGATGGTCGTGGGCGCGTCCGGTGTTTGCCACTGCCGCACTAGCAGCCGTGCTGGCGGGCATCATGCTTATGCCGAGGACCCACGAGTCAACTCAGCCGCAGCTTGCGAGCAAGGTTTCTGAGCATCGGACGGTTCTTCCTGAGGCTGGCCCACCGCCAGAACCGACGACCGCGCCCGAGCCTAAGAAGCCTACTGAGTCGTCTCGCCCCAGAGTGCGACACAACATGGTTGCGCTGGCCGATATCCGCACACCGGGGAGGCCCGCGCCTCCACCGGCTCTGGGTCTGGCGTATGACAATGATTCATCGGGCAGCGAAGCGATGGCTATGAAGGCCATGGCACCCGCATCCGCGCCGATCCCTGGTCGTGCATCAGGGACGTGGGCGTTCGACTCAGCGGGAGGCAAGGAGACGAAACCTGAAGGGTCGGTCATCGTATTGGCCTGCGATATTGACGATAGCCCGCAGCCGGACGTGCCCGTGCCGACAGAGATAAGCATAACATCAACCGACAGATCAACCGGGGCCACCGCGGTCTACGAGTATACTCGCGACAGCGAAGGCAGCGAAGAGATCATAGAAACCACATCAAGCAGACCCATGGGGTCTTAGGAGGCTGTATTTATGAAAACCATAGCCATTATCATTCTATGCCTTGTTCTTGGAACCGCGGCGATGGCTCAGCAGGTGCCGGTGATAACGTCACAGCAGACTACCAACGCGAACCTGGAGAACATGCCCCTGAAGCAGGCGATCCAGCAGATGCTTCAGTACATGGGAGGGGAGTACACCCTGTCACCCGCGTTGGACGCGCCGCCTTATGACAAGATTGTCGTCAACCTGCGAGTGCAGAACGCGAGCTGGAACGACGTGCTGACCAACGTGCTTCGGACGAACAACCTTGAGATCGTCAGCACTGGTGAGAACAAGGGAATCGTTCAGCCGATACCGTCTCCCAAATCGGCACAGGCACAGGTGGCGATGGCGCCGGCAGTTATCGCGCCACCCGATCTGGTGACTCTGAACGTCCTGCCGATGCCCGTGAAGGATGCTCTCGCACTGGTCTGCCCCGCGTGCGGCTGGACCTTCGGCGACAACCTTGGACGGATGCGCATGCCGGGCGCCAAGTTCTACCAGTTCCCGCGCGAGATGGCTGCTGCCGTCCTGCTTACCGCAGCGGGCCTCGTTCCTCCGTCGGGCAAGGGCGCTCAAGTTACCAGCAAGGGCAAGACCGATTTGGCGCAAACCTACCAGTACATGCCGCAGAAAGCACAGGTTCAGAGCAACTCGCCTCAAGGCGGATATGCGCCGCAGAACTATCTCAATGCCAACCAGGCGGCGGGCGGCATCTCCCAGGCTCAGAAGGAAGGTGTTTCACTGGCGGCCTACATGCGCGGAAACCAGCAGCAGTTCACTATCCTGGCAAACGGCGCAGTGGACACCGTGCTGCTGGAGCGGCTGCTCTCACTGAGCGGCAAGAGCTATGTGATGGGCGATCTAAGCCTACGTCCGGACGTTCAGGTGGAGTACTATGACAAGTCGTCATCGGCCGCTCGTAGCGAAGACGTGAAGAGCGAGTTGGTATTTGCCAAACCAAAGGCGATCACAGCGCAACTCCGAGATGTAACACTGGAACAGGCGCTGGACAATTTGCTGCCTGCATGTCGGCTGAAGTACCGCAAAGTCGGCCTGGCGAGCAGCCCCACGTATATGATAGAGACGCTCCCGCTACCATCTCAGGGAGCGTTGGGTGTCCCGGCATCGTCTGATGGCGCATCCACACCGAAGTAGCGCAAGGCTGTGACCGTGCTATCAGCCAGGTACAGAACTGCCATGGTAGAGGAGATGCATGCATGCGTAAGATACTAAGATTCAGTTCGGCGGTACTTGCTTCAGTTGTATTTCTCTTGCTTGCCTTGCTGCTCAGTTCATTGAATCTTGCACAGAACGCTTGCGCCGCGTCGTTCATTTCCACAGGTGACGGCGGTTGGGAGTCCGTGATGCCGAAGCCGAGCGCCCGGCAGTGGTCGGCTGTGCAGTTCATTGACGACAAGACCGGATGGATCATCGGCAACCACTGTGTCATCATGAAGACCACCGATGGTGGCAAGAACTGGGCCCCCCAGGGCCCACGGCTTCCCGACAAGTTCATGTATGATATGGATTTCACGGACAAGGACCACGGCTGGGCCGTCGGCGCAGGGATGTCGAGTCTGGGCGACGAGACCGGCATCATCCTCAAGACGTCCGACAGTGGAGCTACGTGGAAGACAGTGCTGGACCGCAGGACTGACGGCCTGAGGTCAGTCTGCTTCGTGAACAACAACATCGGCTGGGCAGTCGGGGGAATGCCCGGTAAGGCAGGCCTGATCCTCAAGACCACCGATGGCGGAGAAACGTGGTACCGTCAGGACTGCGGCGTCTCACTAACGGACAAGCAGATGAGGATATTTGAGGGCGTCTGGTTCGTAGATGAGAGCACGGGCTATGTTGTGGGCACCACCGGTGGCGACCTCGACATATACAAGACAGCGGATGGCGGCAAGACCTGGTCACACACCGCGATGCAGAACAAAGGCCATGCCGCGGGGGTCCAGTTCATGGACGCCAACACCGGCTGGGTTCTCACCAACTGGCTCATCCTCAAGACGACGGACGGCGGCAAGACCTGGGCGGACTCCAGCCTGGGAAAGGCTAAGTACATATACAGCTTCCACTTCTCGGATGCGCAGAATGGCATCGCCATCACGGCGGACGACGGAGTGCTGAGGACCACGGACGGCGGCAAGACCTGGACTTCCACCAGAGCGCCGGGGTTTGGCGGCATTCGCCCCCGGGTGCACATGGTTGACGCGAGAACCGGCTGGGCCGTGGGCGATTACTCGATCCTCAAGACATCAGACGGCGGAGTGACCTAGCAGGCGCTGTCCAAAGGACTGGACCGCTGCCTGCTTGGGGGAGCCTCACTTGGCCCGAAGGCAGCCTGTGCCGTCGGCTACTCTCAGAACGGATCTGACGTGGGCTGCATGGTGATGAGGACGGAGGATGCCTGGCAGACCTGGACCCGCCAGGTGCTTCCGGCTAAGGGCCAGCTCATACAGACCTGCTTCGCGGATGAGAAGCACGGCTGGGCTACCTGCATGTCCGGCGAAGTGGCGGCCACCAAAGACGGAGGCAAGACCTGGCAGATGCAGGATACCGGGAACAAGGCCATGCTGTACGGCCTGAAGTTCGTTGACACGAACACCGGATGGGCGGTCGGCCAGGAAGGCACCGTGATCAAGACAACCGATGGCGGGGCGACCTGGACCAAGCTCAGCACCGGCACCATGGATCCGCTTGTCGGAATCTGCTTCCTGAACAAGAACACAGGTTGGATCTCCGGTGCGAACGGCCGCGTGATGAAGACTACCGACGGTGGCAAGACGTGGAAGCGCCAGGCTACCGGAGTAACGGTTGGCCTGGGCGGCGTCTACTTCCGGGATGAGAACACCGGCTGGGCGGCCGGCAACTCCGGCACGGTGCTCATGACCACCGATGGCGGCGACACCTGGGTCAAGCAGGACTCCGGGACCAAGACCCCGATCGGCGTGATATGCTTCGCCAACGACAAGGAAGGCTGGATCGCCGGCAATGCGATGGTTCACACGAGCGACGGCGGCCACACCTGGACGGTCCAGGACTTCGGATCGCTCGGCATGTGGGCGATGTACTTCTCCGATGCGAACAACGGCTGGACGTTCGGCGGGGACATCTTGCGCACTACGACGGGCGGTCATCCTGGCGCGGTCTGGGCCAAGAGCCAGGCCGATGGAACACCTGCGAACTTCGGGCATCTGGTGGTGACGAAGAAGTCTGATGGCTTCCTGCTGGCCGAACACCCCGACTCGCGTGTCGGCATCCACATCAAAACATCAGACACCAAGCCGAATGTCGGAGACTTCATCTACATCCACGGCAAAGTGGCAACCGAAAACGGCGAGAAGATCATTGACGCAGATTCAATAGACATCATGTGTGCGGGTTGGGGCATTCTACCTCCCCGGTAGTGGCCAAACAGGAGAGGGACTGGTCCAGCGGCCAGTCCCTCTTTGTACTGACTAGGCCTTGTCTGGGATCACAAAAGGCGGCCTGGGCGCGCGGGTCAACAGAGCATTCGCTTGTTCGTCGCCGATGAACCTCTCCCTCGCCGGATCAAACGCCATCTCGCGGCCCAGACGGTACGACGAACGTTCGACCTGCAGTCCGTTGTTTCTCAGATGATCGGACATGCGGGCAAATGCCTCGTTTCCAACTTTGTCTGATTCGAAGGGGTCCGATATGCCGGTGAACGTGACTCTCTTCCCCAGACGATACGAGATGTTCGCCATGTGGATGAGCGCGGACGAGTAGTGAGCCATCTCGATGTCCCAGTCGAGCAGCGCCTTATTGCGGGTGCGTATCGCCTTGATGAACTCCTCGAAGTTTCCGCCCTTGCTCACCCTGTCGGGCTTGACTTGGGCCACTGGCTCCGGGGCTTTGCCGCCATTGGGGTAGAACTTGTCGCCTGCAACCACGCCGTCCTCGAAGTGGAAGGTGTTGCCTATACTCTCTCCGTAGTATCCGTCAGTCTTCAGCCCGCGGACTTCGAATATGAGCTGTGTGTCGCCGAAGTCGAACATCGTCACCTGCGTATTGGCGGTCTGACCCTGGTCCACATAGCCGAATCTTCCGCCGATGCTCACGACACCGTGCGGCAGCGTGGCGCCTGGGATGGCGTGGAGCGCCGCATGCATCTCGTGGGCGCCCTGATTGCCGATGTCGCCGCAACCGTAGTCCCAGAACCAGTGCCAGTTGTAGTGGACCAGGTTCTCATGGTAATCTTTCTTCGGTGCCGGGCCGCACCAGAGATTGAAATCGAGTTCGTTCGGCGGAGTGGCAGGCAGTTTGAAGCCGATGCTGTCACGGCGCTTGTAGCAGAGCCCGCGCGATACAAGCAGCTTGCCGTAGGTTCCCTTCCGTGCGAGCGCGGCGGCCATGTCTCCCTTGGCCCCCTTGTTCGTGCCGTACTGGACGACCCGGTTGTACTTGCGCGCCGTCTCGATCGCGATGCGCCCCTCGTGAATGTTCTGACTCAGCGGCTTCTCTACGTACACATCCTTGCCCGCCTGACATCCCCATATCGTCTGGATGCAGTGCTGATGATTGCAGGAGGCGATGGAGATCGCATCCAGGTTCTTGTCATCCAGCGCCGTGCGGAGGTCCTGGACGCATTTCGGCGCTCGCCCTCCCAGCTTCTCGATCTGCGCTATCCTGTTGGCGAAGAGCCGGGAGTCCGGGTCCACCAGGTACGCGATCTCGACTCCTTTCATCTTCGCATAGGCGTCTATGTGAGCCCCGCCTCTGCCGTGGATGCCGACGACCGCCACGCGAATGGTATCGTTTGCCCCTAGAACCGGACTGAACCTGCTGCTGATGACAAATGATGCGGTAGCCGCCGCTCCGCCGAGGAATTGCCTGCGAGTGAGCACTGTCATTGTTACCCCCTGTGATCTGGCGCGTGCAGATATCGGATACTGCTCGCACCTTGCTGCCATAGTCACATTCTTCGGTTACAGTAAAGACTCCTTTTTTGGCGCAGAGGAGAACGCGGATCGATTGGCATCCGGTTGACGAGGAGACGCACGAGGGTTGGGACACTCCCTGCCAAGTAGCGGGCATACAAAAAGGGACTGGCCCTTCATGCCGGACCAGTCCCTTCCCTTATCACGTGTCACTCATCACGTATCACGCGTCACGCCCAACTACATGTCGTAGTCGCCGTAGCCGCCACCGCCGGGAGGTCCCGCCGGAGCCTTCTTCTCGGGCTTCTCGGCAACCAGACCCTCGGTGGTGAGGATCATGGATGCGATGCTGGCCGCGTTCTCCAGGGCGGAGCGGGTGACCTTCACCGGGTCCACGATGCCGGCCTTAACAAGGTCAACATACTCCTCGGTCGCGGCGTCCAGGCCCTGGCCAGCGGGAAGGTGCTTGACCTTCTCTACAACCACGGAGCCTTCGAGTCCCGCGTTCTGGGCGATCTGGCGCAGGGGCTCTTCGAGCGCTCTGCGAACGATGGCCACGCCGACCTTCTCATCAGCATCCGCGCCAAGTCCGTCCAGCGCCGGGATGATGTTGATCAGAGTTGCGCCGCCGCCGGGGACGATTCCCTCTTCCACGGCCGCGCGGGTCGCGGAAAGAGCATCCTCAAAGCGGTGCTTCTTTTCCTTCAGTTCGGTCTCGGTGGCCGCGCCGACCTTGATGACCGCCACGCCGCCCGCCAGCTTCGCCAGTCTTTCCTGAAGCTTTTCGCGGTCGTATGACGAATCGGTGTTCTCCATCTGGCGTCGAATCATCTCGATCCGACCCTTGACGGCTTCGACCTCACCCGCGCCCTCGACTATGGTGGTGTTTTCCTTAGTCACGATGATCTTCTTCGCGCGTCCCATCATGGTCAGGTCAATGTTGTCGAGCTTGATGCCCAGGTCTTCGGAGACGAACTGACCGCCGGTAAGTACGGCGATGTCTTCCATCATGGCCTTGCGTCGGTCGCCGAATCCAGGAGCTTTCACCGCGATGGCCTGCAGGGTGCCGCGAATCTTGTTCACAACCAGGGTCGCCAGTGCGTCGCCGTCAATGTCCTCGGCGATGATGACCAGCGGCTTGCGTGACGCAGCTACCTTCTCAAGCACCGGGATCAGGTCTGCAGCGGCACTGATCTTCTTCTCGTGGATGAAGATCATGACGTCTTCCATCACGGCTTCCATGCGCTCAGGGTCGGTCACCATGTACGGTGAGATGTAACCCTTGTCGAACTGCATGCCCTCAACCACCTCAAGCGTGGTGCCGGTGCCCTTGGACTCCTCGACGGTGATGACGCCGTCTTTGCCGACCTTCTCCATGGCTTCGGCGATGATCCCGCCGATTTCCTTGTCGTTGCCGGCGATGGATGCAACGTTCTCCACGGACTCCTTGTCGGTGACCGGGGTGCTGAGTCGCTTGATCTCCTCAACGGCCTTGGTCACTGCCAGGTCAATACCTTTCTTCACGATCATTGGGTTACCGCCGGCCGCCACGTAGCGCAGACCCTCGTTCACGATGGACTGAGCAAGCACGGTAGCGGTGGTGGTTCCGTCGCCAGCGACGTCGTTGGTCTTTGATGCCACTTCGCGCACGAGCTGAGCGCCCATGTTCTCATACGGGTCCTCTAGCTCTATCTCTTTGGCGACTGTCACGCCGTCTTTGGTGATGGTGGGAGCGCCCCACTTCTTGTCCAATACTACATTGCGGCCTTTGGGGCCGAGCGTAACTTTCACGGCGTTGGCAACGGCATTAGCTCCTCTTTCGAGCGAGCGCCGTGCTTCTTCGTCGTATGCGATCATCTTAGCAGCCATATTCCATTCACTCCTTTTCTTCCCGGGAATGGCCGGGAGATGGCTCATGGACGATGGCTAACCATCAACCATTAACCATTAGCCATTCTCTTACTTGATAGCGTAGATTGAATCCTCGTCGAGGATGATGTATTCCTCTCCGTCCACTGTGATCTCCGTGCCGCCGTACTTGGAGTAGATGACGTTATCACCTTCCTTGACGGACATTGATCTGCGGTCGCCGCTGTCCAGCACTGAGCCTGGTCCCACGGCTATGACGGTGCCCTCATGGGGCTTCTCCTTCGCGGTATCCGGAAGGATTATTCCGCCTGAGGTCTTCTCTTCCTCGGCCTTTGGCTTCACTATTACCTTGTCACCAATCGGTTTAAGCATTGAGTAAATCACCCCCTTGTGTGATAGTATATGCGTTCGCTTTGCGCAGAGCATTCATCGAACGGCTCCGTCGTCAGCATGCACGCTGTATGTGATAGATGAGTTTAGCACTCGCGCCAGCCGAGTGCTAAATCCTCACTATGGTACACGCTTGAGCGAAACATTGTCAAGTGTTTCTGCGTCAAAAACATATAGCCTGCTCTATGTGTCTACCGCGCAACGCATGTTGGTTATGCGGAACTGCCGGACTCCGTTGAAAGTATGATATAATGAAGTCATACGGACTCATCTATGCACCGTCTCGGAGATCACCAATGAATGCGAGATTCGGAGCGTCTCTACTCCTTATATGCGTGCTGCTGATTTGCGCGAATCCTTGCGCCCGGTGTGAAGATGCCAGGGCGTTGCTGGATAGCGCCCCTCAGCAGTCAGCATACCCCAATGCAGGGTATGTAAACCTTGTAGATGAGGCCGTGCAGATCATCAAACCTGACGGTCACTGGACGCTGACAACCCGATTCGCAGCTAAAATAATGAACGAGCGAGGCCGCCGTGTCGCCAACGTGCATATCCCCTATAACTCAGCTTTCGAGACCCTCAAAATTATCCGCGCACGCACAATCAGGCCCGACGGCGGGGTGGTGAACGTGCCAGGCGAGGACATGCGCGACGTAAGCCCGTTCGTCAGCTATTCCATGTACTCGTCCGCCAAGACCAAGGTGATAATCATGCCCGCCGTTGAGGACGGGTGTGTGATTGACTACGAATACGAGATCAGCGGACGGTTCGGCGTCATGCCAGGGGAGTTCTGGACGATCCGGTACTTCCAGTCTCAGGAACCGACCCTGATCTCCAGATACACGCTGGAGGTTCCCACCGCCAATGAGTTCAAGTTCGTAACCGTCAACGGCGATGTCGTGCCGACCAAGACTATCTCAAAAGACAGCAAAACCATCACTTATGTATGGGAAGGCAGGGACTATCCCGCAGTGGAGCCGGAGCCGTACATGCCGTCGCTGGTGGACATCTGCCCATGGATGGAGCTAAGCTCCGTGGCATCGTGGGACGACGTGGCGCAGTGGTACTGGCAGCTTGTGGAGCCGCAGATGAAGTCATCGCCTGAGATCAACCAGGCTGTGAGCGATCTGACCAAGGGTAAGAAGAACCCCGCCGACAAAGCAAAAGCCATCTTCTATTGGGTGGAGGACCGCATACGTTATGTGGCGCTGGAATTCGGCGCCGGGGCGTATGAGCCGCACAGCGCCAAGGCGGTCTTTAACAATCGGTACGGTGACTGCAAGGATCAGGCAACGCTGCTCATCACCATGCTCCGCGCCGCCGACGTCAAAGCGTACCCCGTGCTGGTCTCCGCCAAGCTGAAAGGCGCCACCAGCAAGCGGCTGCCCTCGCCGGGGATCTTCGATCACGCCATCGTGGTAGCGGAAATTGACGGCAAGAAGGTGTGGATGGATTCTACCGTGGAAGTCTGCCCGTTCGGCCAGTTGCCCGAGTCGGACAAAGGCCGTGAGGTGTTTATCATTCGGGACGGCAAGGGCGAGTTCGTCCGAACCCCTGACTATACGGTGGACGACAACAACACCTATCAGAGCGCGGATATCAAGCTGGGTACGGACGGCGGCATCTCCGCATCAGTGGTGTGGACATCGGCCGGCGCAAGCGATCTCACCGCCCGCTCCTCGTACAAGTACGCAAAGCCCAGCCAGATCAAGGAGGGGTTCGAGGGCACCATCGCGGCCATCAGCCCGGACGCCAGGCTGGTCAACTACTCGATCGGCGACCCCAGCCGCAGGGACGAGCCGCTCAAGCTGTCGTATGAGTTCCAGGCCGGTGGGTGGGCGGACCGCACGCGCAAGTTCCTGATCTTTCGCCCCAGCCTCTATCAGAGCGCGCTGAGCGAGACGCCGTTCTCCAAGAGCCAGCGGAAGCATGACGTGGTTTTCAACGCGAAATCATCCGATATTTCGGAAACGCAGATAACCTTCCCGCAGGGGTTCACTGTGGAAGAAGTGCCTGAGAACGTCTCGCTCAAAACCGATTTTGCGACCTTCGATCGGACGTATGCGCTGACCGGCGGCGTGCTGAAGATCACGGAGAAGCTCATCCGCCAGGACGCGCGGATCCCCGTGGCCAGGTACGCGGAGGTCAAGAAGTTCTACGAAGACGCCATCCGCGCCCAGAAATCCCAGGTGGTGCTGCGGGTGGCGGAGTAATCAGCCGCCGATGTCTTACCCGACAGCATTCGCTATTGCGAATGCGATAGGGAACGCAGATTGACGCCGATGGGAATTCTGGATTGGCTCTAGTGAAGCCAGTAATGCCGACATCCCACTGGGTTGTGGATGGTTGAGAGCGCTTTTTCGTGACAAGCTCGCACTATCAGATGATCTTAATCCACGACTCGTCGAATCCGATATCTCGCAAAACCTGATCATGGGACAACATCGGAGGCTTCTGCAACTGAAATGCAATTCTGTTTTCAGGTATGTCTTCGATTATTGTGAACTGTGAACCATGCGGCTGCCACGTAAACCGGTGAACGCCGTTCCTGTCGACTCCTTCAAGGTTGTTTCGGTCATTCCAGTCCCACGAATACTGATCCGCATCGTAACGGATAGTCTCATGCTCAAACACAGCACACTCACTCAGCTCATTCGATTTGACCAGTACTACGGTTCGCACATGGGCGAACCTGTTGCGAACAGACGAAACTCGTTCATTCCAGATGCCCATTACCATGGCGCCGATCTTATCTGGTGTCTGCCCACGTGAATCGCTACGCTTGTAAGAATAGTCGAGAGAGTTTCTGCCGGAAATGAGTCGTACGCGCTTTGCATTGGCCGGTTTTCCGGCCTTCACGGTTTTTGCTCCCCAGCAGCAGCAACCTAGACGGACATCATCGAGTCCGATATTCGATGGAGTCCACTCTGCGCCAATGCTCTCAGCAAATATCCTTTCCCAGTCCGGACCCTCCAACCTTGGTTCTCCGCGGGTTGCCAGTAGATAAACTATACCTGCGGCTATGTGGTACACGGAGTTCGACGGAAACTCTCCAAGACCGTAAGGAGGCTGCACCTTATTGGCGTTACGTATTCTGGGGGGTTCCATACTCCGCCTTCTCCTCTATCACCATCATGTATTGGTCTGGCACTGAGATGTAGGTTGTTTCGTGGCAAGTGCCCCATCCCATAGCATCAACGACCCTTTCGACTACAGCCTGCACCAATGGCACTGGTACGGCGTTTCCAGCTTGCCGTCGTACCTGGGTGTACTTGGATGTTATTTGGAAGGAATCAGGGAATCCCTGAAGTCTCATCATTTCACGCGGTGTTAAGCGCCGAACACCATCCACTACCAAGTAGTTGTAGCTGGCTGCGGCCCTCAGTGCGCAACTGTAAGGGTATTTGCTTACATGCCCAGATTTGTTCTCATGCCATATTGTTGGTTCATCGGACGGACTACATGCTTTGAGTCGGTTCTGCCTTATCCGATCCGACAAATAGTATTCAGGCGGAACATCCTGCTCTAGTATGTCGGCCAGCGGCGCCATTGGGACAGGCGAAAGCGGCCAAGCGAAGCTTCTCGCGGAACGGAAACCCACAATGATGATGCGCTCCCGTTTTTGAGGCAGGCCGAAATCAAGTGCGTTGAGGATACGGTGGGCATGAGTGTAGCCGAGTTCGTCGAGTGTTTCCAGAATCCTGCTTAGGGTGCGTCCGCTGTCATGTCCAGCCAACTGCTTCACGTTTTCCAGAACGAAGGCTTCAGGTTTCTTTGCCTCGAGGATTCTTGCTATGTCGAAGAACAGTGTGCCGCGGGTATCGTCAAAGCCTTTCGACGAACCAATGATGCTGAAGGGTTGACACGGAAATCCTGCCAAAAGAAGGCTGTGGTCGGGTATTTCTTCCGCCTCGATTTTTGTGATGTCTCCAGCGGGACGTTCACCGAAATTCGTATGGTAGACCTGTTGGGCGTCTTTATCTATGTCTGAGGAGAAAACACATTCACAGTCTACTCCTCTGGAGTGGAGAGCACGCTCCGCGCCTAGGCGAAAACCACCTATACCGCAGAAAAGGTCAATGTACTTGACGGTCATATGCTCCTCCTGTTTTTTCTTGCGCAACCGTGACATACGCATTATAATGGTTCTGAACTCTGAACGCAAGGTAGTGAAGTAATATGGACATCTATGACGGCGCCACCAGGTCCGCGACTATGCGAGCCGTGAGATCATCTGACACTGGTGCGGAAATGACGGTCCGCAGAATGCTGCATGGGGCTGGATACAGGTACAGACTCCATGTGAAGACCCTCCCTGGAAAGCCCGATATCACATTTCCATCTCGTCGAAAGGTAATCTTTGTACATGGGTGTTTCTGGCATCAGCATACCGGCTGCAAGAATGCCGACCGGCCTGCATCCAACTGTGAGTACTGGAACAGCAAACTAGACCGAAACGTATTGCGTGACGCCGAGAACATCACTGCGCTAAAGTCAATGGGCTGGGATGTTCATATTGTGTGGGAGTGCCAGATTCGTGATGCAGATTCCTTGATGCAGGAATTACGGCAATACCTTGACGCCTGAGGCCTTCTCCTGGATTCCTTATAGGATTTCTTTCCCCGAGGCGTCTTGGCGGTTCAATAACTCGAGAACACCTTCCTTAAAACCCAGAAGTCGCGTGTTCAGGGCAGCTTGGGTGGAATGGGTGTCGAGCACAAGCGCCTTCGGGCGGCGGGCGGGCGTATGCACATTGTCCATAGCTGTCGGGTTCAGCAGCGATGCGTCAAGGCCAAAGACCTCCGCCACCTTCTGCGCGAACTCTAGGCGTGTGCAGGACTCCGGGCAGACAGCGTGGTATATACCCTTCAATTGGCGCTCGGCCAGTTCCAGCAGCACGTCGGCCAGATTCCACGCGGGTATCGGCGCGCGGACCTGATCCTCGAAAGCGTTAACCATCTTGCCGGCTCTCAGAGAGTCAATCACGTTGTCCGAGAACGATGCCAGGAATGGGAACTTCCTCGGCCCGAAGATGATGGAGGTTCGCGCAATCGCCCAAGTGGCGCTAGAAGCGAACAGGGCCACCTCGGCGGCAAGCTTTGTCAGAGCATAGTAGTTCACCGGCCCGGGGGTGTCGTCGGTCTTGTAGGGGTTACACTCACCGTCGAAAACCAGGTCGGTCGAGACGTGTACGATATGCGCCCCGACTCTCTCAGCGGCGGAGAAGACGTTCTGTGCGCTGAGGACGTTGGCTAACGCGCGGTCTTTGTGTAGTTCGCAGTCATCCGGCTTGGCATTGGCGGCAGTGTGGATGATGGCATCCGGCCCGATCTGCTCAATCGCGGCCAGCGTGCTGCCCGGATCACTGAGATCAAGCTGAATCATCTTCACGCCGGGCAGCTCGACCTCGTGAGCCGAGTATGTCGCAGAGATATCCCAGCCGCGCTCAGCCGCTTGAGTCGCCGTATAGCTGCCGAGCATTCCGCTTCCGCCGGTGACGAGTATCTTCATGGTCTAGGGATCCTGGTTCAAAAGGGTTTCAGGTTTCGGGTGTCGGGTTTCAGATGAAATGGGACCTATAGGACTCATAGGACGTATAGGTTCTACCGCCTCAAACCGAAGGTACGTTCTACATGACCAACAAGAAGACCTTGCCCGTCTCCAGGCAAGGTCCTCGATGTTTCTGCTCAGTCTTCCGGGTCTGTCCCTCCCGGTCACGTATCACTCATCACTCCTCGACTAGTAGATCGCCTGCTCGGTGTCTTTGTCGAATACGTGGGTCTTCTCCATGTCGAGGACGAATTCCATGTCCTTCTCCTCGATCATCTTGGTTTCAGCGTCAATGGTAGCCACCAGAGAATGATCGCCCACCGTCAGGTACGCCGTAACGATCGCGCCCATCGGCTCAATCACGTCCACCAGCGCGGTGATGGTATTCTCAACGGTCGGAGGCACCATGGCAATCGCCTTATCGAAGATGTCCTCGGGGCGAACGCCGAAGACTATCGCCTTGCCGTCGTACTTGTCCCAGTCCTTACCGGTCTTGCTCTCGGGAATCATGACCTTGAACGATCCGGCGTCCACGGTATATCTGCCTTCGGTCTTCACCAGCTTGGCGTCAATGAAGTTCATGGACGGGGTGCCGATGAACCCTGCGACGAACATGTTGACCGGCTTGTTGTACAGGCCCATGGGTGAATCCACCTGCTGAACAAGTCCGTCCTTCATTACGACGATTCTATCGCCCATGGTCATGGCTTCAACCTGGTCATGGGTTACGTAGATGGTGGTGATGCCCAGGCGGCGGTGAAGCTTGATCAGCTCGGCGCGGGTCTGAACCCTCAGCTTTGCGTCTAGGTTGGAGAGCGGCTCGTCCATAAGGAAGACCTTAGGCTCACGGACGATTGCGCGCCCGAGGGCGACTCTCTGCCGCTGTCCACCGGAGAGCTGCTTCGGCTTGCGCTCAAGCAGTTCGCCCAGTCCCAGCAGGTTCGCCGCATCCTGTACGCGGCTCTTGATCTGGTCCTTGGGAACCTTGCGCAGCTTGAGGCCGAATGCCATGTTATCGTATACGGTCATGTGAGGATAGAGCGCATAGTTCTGAAAGACCATTGCGATATCACGATCTTTGGGGGAGACATCGTTCACGAGGCGATCTGAGATGAATATCTCGCCCGATGTCGCCTCTTCCAGTCCGGCCACCATGCGGAGGGCGGTGGTTTTTCCGCAGCCGGATGGGCCGACTAGAACAAGGAACTCTTTGTCCTTGATCTCCAGATTCATATTGTTCACGGCGATTACGTTCTTGAATGTCTTAGTCAGGTCTTTCAGGAGAACACTGGCCATGGTTGCTCTACCTCCTAGTGTGTGCAAAGCGACTGAATAACTTACTTATGACTAACCCAGATGAGGAGCGATCTTCTCCTCGATCTTCTGCTTGGGCAGCGCGCCCACAATCTGCTCGGCAACCTGACCCTTCTTGAAAACAATGAGGGTCGGGATGCTCATGACGCCATACTTGCCTGCTACCGAGGCTTCCTTGTCTATGTTGAGCTTGAGAACCTTCAGCTTGCCGGCATACTCTCCGGCGATTGCGTCCACAGCGGGTGCGATCATGCGGCACGGGCCACACCACTCAGCCCAGAAATCCACCAATACCGGGATGTCCGACTGAAGAACTTCCTTGTCGAAATCTTGTGCGGTTACATTTGCTGCATTGCTCATTCGTTGGTTCCTCCTCAGCCGGCATTGTGTTCGAAGGGTACAATGCCGGGCCTTTTGAGCTTTATTACCCACCATAGGCCCACACGCACTCAACGCACAAAACATATTCTAATGCAAGGGCAAACTGTTGTCAAGGAAACCGCAATCTTTTGCTTGTCAAATTGTGTCTTCATCGCTTTGTTGCATATCGCCATGAAGGTAGAGTGAACCTTTTTGTGTGAAATGCATTCATATACATGAGGTGCGATGTAATGTGCATGCAGGTTCCAGACGATCCGAACATCGAGTTGATGCTTCGGGTGAAGCGAGGGGATGAAGAAGCATTCGAGCTGTTGTGCGAGCAGTTTCGCCGGCAACTCACGGGCTTCTTCTACTCACTCTGCTGGAACTATCACGCCTCGGAGGACTGCGCGCAGGAGGTGCTGCTGAAGGTGTGGCTGGCGAGAGACAGGTATGAGGCTGCAGCCAAGTTTTCGACATACTTGTTTCGCATTGCCAGAAACCATTGGTTTGCCACCCTGCGAACGCGGAAGTGCAGGCCCGAACCGCTGTATCTGGAGGAGACGTGGCAAGCCGAGGCGTCTGAGGACGACTTGGGACGTCTGCTAATCAGCAGATACGTGGACCGCAGGATCAGGCAGGCGGTTTCCGAGCTGCCTGATCGCTATCGACTGGTCTTCGTGCTGAGCCATTTCCAGGACATGAAATACGCGGAAATCGCGGAGGTTCTGGAGATACCGGTCGGGACTGTGAAGTCCCGGATGTCAACCGCAGTAAGAATGCTGAGAGAAGAACTTAGGGAAGAGATGGCTGGGGGACATGATAAGTGACGAGTGATGAGTGATATGCTACCGAACAAGCTCACTCATCACTAATCACTCATAAGTCTCCCCCGGAACGGAGGATACCATGAAATGCGAAGAAGTACGCGATGAGATGATTGCATACCTGAAAGGCGAGCTGGATGAAACTCGCAAGAACGAGGTAGACGAGCATCTGGCCAGGTGCCAGGGCTGCCGACGTGAACTGGAGACCTCGCAGAAGGTGCTCCATCAGACCCAGTCGGCAAACGAAGCGGGCGTGATTAGCATGACCCAGGATATCATCGAGAAGGCGATAACCGATGGCGCCAGCGACATCCACCTTGATCCGACCGCTGAGGGCGCGGACATCCTGTACAGGATAGACGGTGTACTGCGTCTGATGCGGAGTCTGTCCATCCCCGAACGCGATGCCGTGGTCGCGAGGCTGAGGCAGATGGCAAGCCTTCCGCAGATGGAGACGCACATGCTGCAGGACGCCCGGCTGGAGACCGTTCTGGACGACAATACTTTTGATGTGAGGATCGCGATCATGCCCGTTTTGTACGGCGAGAAGATCGTGATGAGGATATTGGACCGATCTACGCCGACACTGGGCCTGGACAAGATGGGATTCAGCGACGAGCAGATGGCCGTGGTCAAGCACCTCGTACACCAGCCAAACGGACTGATCTTGCCGACCGGTCCCACCGGATCGGGGAAGACAACTCTGCTCTATTCCATGGTCATGGAGATCAACAAGCCGGACATCAGCATAGTCACGATCGAAGACCCGATCGAGTACCGGCTTCGAGGCGTGCAGCAGTCACAGGTGAACGTCAAGTCGGGATTCACCTTCGCGACGGCGTTGCGCGGGTACCTGCGGCAGGACCCCGATGTGCTGATGGTCGGAGAGATAAGGGACCTGGAGACGGCGGAGGTCGCAGTCGCGGCGGCAGTCACCGGGCACTTGGTGTTCGCTCCCCTGCACACGGATGACGCTCCGGGCGCTCTCGCACGGCTCTTGGATATGGGTGTGGAGCCGTATCTGGTCGGGCGGACCATCCTGGGCGTTATCGCATGCAGACTGGCGCGGAAAATCTGCGCGGACTGTAAGTCCGAGTATCAGCCGTCTGCCGAAGCGCTTGAGTTCATGGGATGGCAGAACAAAGCCGCGGACATGAAGTTCTTCCACGGCAAAGGGTGCCAGAAATGCCAAGGCACCGGCTATCGTGGACGACGCCAGCTTCACGAGGTATTGGTCATCAACAAGGATCTCGGCAAATTGGTCTGTCGCGGCGAGAAGGATCCCGATGTCCTGCTGGCTGAGGCGGTCAAGAGCGGCTTCGAACCGATGATACATGACGGCAGGCGCGCGATACTGGAGGGCGTTACCACGCCGGAAGAAGTGTATCGGGTTCTCTGGCGATAGGACACGATAATAGACTCGACGCGGGAGACCGCAGTCCGAAACCGGGCTGCGGTCTTTGTCATCTGGTCCGCACCACCGGGGACGCCGATGGGCCGTTCCCCGAGGCTCATGCCATTCTTGCAGGATTTGGCACCATAATGTGTAAACTTACTGCGGGCGACTGCGTATACTTGCCTTAGCCGAAACTGGGCATGCTGAACGCAAGAGCGGACATCAGTCTTCACGGAGGATGAACACAGATGGAACAGAGCGGACGATTGGTCAATGATATTATCGAGAGCGCCATCACGGCGAAGGCGACTGACATCCACCTTGATCCGGCGCGCGAGGGGCTGGACATCCGATACAGGATAGACGGTGCGCTCCATGCTGTGCAGCATCTCTCATCAGCGGAGCAAAACGCGGTTATCACCCAACTCCGGCAAATGGCCGATCTTCCGCCCACCGAACCACGTTCTCTGCAGGATGGACGGCTGTCCATCAGTGCGGATGGCAAGGAATACGACCTGAGAGTCTCCATCATGCCTATGCTCTTCGGCGAAAAGGTGGCGATGAGGATATTCGACCAGGCCGGTGTGCTGCTCGGTCTGGACAAGTCGGGATTTACCGATGAGCAACTGGAAACCGTCAAACGGCTGCTAAAGACGCCGAGTGGTATGATCATCTCCACCGGCCCTGCCGGATCGGGCAAAACCACTCTGCTGTACTCTATGATAACCGAGATCGCCGACCCAGAAAAGAGCCTGGTGACGATAGAGGACCCCATTGAGATGGCTCTTCCGGGCGTGCAGCAAGCTCAGGTCAGCCCGTGGACCGACTTCACGTTCGGCACTGCCCTGCGTGGGTACATGCGGCAGGACGCGGACGTGATTCTGGTTGGCGAGATGAGAGACACGGAAACGGCGGCGCTTTCCGCTCACTCCGCCATGACCGGACACCTCATCCTCAGCCAGATGTTGGTGGAAGACGCTATATCCGTCCCGCAGGAACTGGTGGATTTGGGAGTAGACCCGTGGATAGTGGGCCGAAACCTGCCTGGTGTAGTAGCTTGCCGGCTGGTGAAGAAGGTCTGTCAGGACTGCAGGGAAGAGTACACACCATCAGCGGAATCGCTTGAGATTCTGGGGTTGAGAGATAAGGTCGGCAGTGTGCCGTTCTACCACGGCGCGGGCTGCGAGCAATGCGGCGGAACCGCCCACAAGGGACGCCAGCAACTGCACGAGATACTGGTGATAGACAAGAACCTGAGCGATATGATCTGCGGAGGAGAGACTCGCTCAGACGTGCTGCTGTACACCGCCGTCCAGCACGGCTTCAAGCCGATGATAGAGGACGGCAAGCGAGCGGTACTGGACGGCCTGGTGACTGCGGAAGAAGTTTGCCGCGTGCTCTCCTGGCGGTAGTAAGTTCAGCACCTGCTCTGCCTATGAGTATTACTACAGCGAAGCTGTTGCGATTTTACCATTATGAAAGCGAGAAACACCACATGGATTCATTATTCTCTTTCATCAAATCATATGTTCCATCAACGACTCGCGATCCGCAAGAGGATTATCTTACCCAACTATTTGCCTGGCTGTTAGTGAGTATACCGGAATTAAGCACAAAGTATTGTCAATTTCTGCTTACGGAAATTCTGAATCCAGCGTTTGACATCAAAGGTGAAGAGGAGATCAGTGTACAGACGCAGGTGGTTGTAGAACACGGAAGGATTGACTTATTTCTTGGGGTTGGGAAGCATGGATTTGTATGTGAACATAAGGTGTATAGCAACCTTGGAGAGCAACAGATCAACAAATATGCGGCTTCTTTTTCCTCACATGCTGGCGATTTCTACACTGTGCTAGTGACTGCAAACACCTTTCAGCATACCCAGGACGCGGATATCAGTCTAACTTGGGCGGATGTTTCTGATTTCTTGATCGCAGCACAAACTCAATATGAGAACGAGCAAGGATTTCTCCTAGATCAACTGATCCGATATCTTCGAGAACAAGGGCTGGGACGTATGGAGCCATTGGATATGGAGAATATCCTTGGTTTCTTTCCTGGACAGGAGTTGCAGACAAAGCTGGAAACCTTGTCGTCGCAACTGCAGTCTATGGGTTGGATGAAAAAGTGTCCCGGTGTGCAAGAACTTAGCCCTGGGCATTACTCTCCATCTTTCAAGAAGTTCCGCTGGGGGCGTGTCGGTGTGGAAATGTTTGACTCAATGTCTCCAGGCTTGTTTGCCG
Source organism: Armatimonadota bacterium (assembly GCA_025358205.1). Classification (GTDB taxonomy): domain Bacteria; phylum Armatimonadota; class UBA5829; order DTJY01; family DTJY01; genus JANYKG01. The sequence goes on along the minus strand of JANYKG010000093.1, from coordinate 10,602 downwards.
GTGTGATGTTAGATTATAAGCAAATACTCTCGCTCAAACCATCCCATAAGGAGCTTGGTCCTGACGTTGTACTTATGTTCGAATACGACTACTATGCAAATCCGCAGAATGACTACGAACGCAACATACGCGAGCACCGTCGAGTGCTATTGCATCATCCTAGCTACCAGGCGTTGTGTACTCGTCTGCGCTCAACTGCGGTTGGTGCTGGATTCCACTTCTCTCAAGAGCTTCCAAAAAGTCGTTGGCGAATTTTAGTATTACAGAAACCCCTTGCGATAGTCTTGCGAGGGGCAAACACAGAAAGAGAACAGCTTGAACGGCTTTTTGAAACGATGTGCCAAGGCATCAATCTCTTTGTGCAGGATAGCTTACTTGCACAAGTACTTGAGTGCGCGAGAGCAGAATCGTCATTGGGGCAGCCCTAACCAAGCTACTCCTGCGCATAGTTTCCTGCTCCAGCAAAGTCTATGAGTACGACATCTTCGTCGCCCAGCACCCAGGCATCGTGCCCTGATGGCAGCTTTGTTACCATTCCAGGCTCAGCGTCGAATTCAGTGCCATCGGACATCACGATATGCAGGCGTCCGGCGGCATGGTACTGAAAATGAGGAGCCTCGCACCACTCCGTTCCTACAAGCGGCTTGACGTGCTCCGACCACCGCCAACCGGGCTGGAGAGTGAGTTTCCCCACGACCCCGCCGCCTATCTGCAAAAGCTCCAACTTGCCTTTCTCGAAGGCCCGAACGTCGTCCGGTGATTTGAAATTCTTGTGTTCAGCGCTTGCCATCTCTATCTCCTGTTTTGTCCAGTCACTTGCCGCATCGGTGGTAGTTACCTGGAGTGCGTATTTGTGGTCTTTTTTACCCAGTTTGCGGTTGTGCAAACCCTCTCAAGAGCGAGCAAGCATGGATTCTGGTGCATCGGGGCGCGGTATCATACTCCCTATAGATAACCCCTAGACCACCCGACAATAAGACTTAAGATTATCTGTATTCTTACCAGTGGAATGGTCCCAAAAGGTACACCGGAGAGCTTCCGAGGGTAGTTCCCCGGTTTGCTCTACCCAGATGCCTGATTCGTACCGTCTGATTGCACAAGAGGAGCGCATACGCTAATGAAATTTCACGCAACCAGCACCAGATACTCGTTACTCCGATTGCTTTTCCCATGCCTGATCGCAATTGCTGCGGTTTTGTTTGCCCCAACAATTGCCGTTGGAGCGGACGACGGCGCCCAGACCGGGATAGCCGGCGGTGATCTATCAGGGTTGAGCCTCGAAGACCTGATGAACATCACTGTGACATCGGTATCACGCCGCCCGGAGAACATAAGGGACGCTGCGTCAGCCGTCTACGTGATAACCCAGGAGGATATTCGAAGGTCCGGCCTGACGAGCATACCGGAACTGCTGCGGCTGGTGCCGGGTATGGACGTTGCCAGCATAGACTCGAACAAGTGGGCTGTCAACAGCCGTGGTCTGAATGACCGGTGGGCGAGGCACCTGCTTGTCCTGATTGATGGACGAACGGTGTACACGCCGCTAAACTCAGGGGTGTACTGGGATGTTAGAGACACCCTGCTCGAAGACGTTGACAGGATCGAGGTCATCCGTGGTCCCGGTGCGGCTATGTGGGGGGCGAATGCTGTAAACGGCCTCATCAATATCATCACCAAAGGCTCCGAACTAACCCAGGGTGTACAAGCGACCGCGCTGGTGGGAGACGAAGACAAGTCCATTGATACCCTTCGGTACGGCGGCGGATTTGGGAAAGATGGCCACTACCGGATATATGGGAAGTACCTGAATCGAGACGAGTTCCTTCTTCCGAATGGAGACGCCGCCGCCGATGGATGGAATCAGAGCAGCGCCGGGTTCCGCATGGACTGGAAAGGCTCTGAGAGCAACGACTTCTCTGTGCAAGGCGGTCTTTACAATGGTACGTCCACTGAAACCTACATGGAGCCATCCCTTGTTGATCCATTCGGAGAAGAGGTTACGCGCCGAACTCCGGTAAAGGGCGAGCACTTGTTGGCGCATTGGAATCGTACAATCGGGGAAACCGAAAACACCGGATTGCAGATCTATTACGATAGGGCCGAGCGGAGGGACGGATCATATCACGAGATGGAGAGCACTGTGGATCTGGACTTCCAGCACAGCCTGGAGCCAAGCGCACGCCGGTCGCTCATCTACGGTTTTGGGTGTCGCCTGGTGGATAGCAATATTGACAACACGTATAGGATTTCATTCGATCCGCCCAATATCAACACTCACATCTACAGCGCATTTGTGCAGCAAGAGTCGCGCTCCAAAGATGACAAGTTCAGTCTGACACTGGGATCGAAGTTCGAGCACACCAACTTTACGGGGTTCCAGATTCAGCCCAATGCCCGCGCGCAGTGGACGTTAGATGAGAAGCGTATGGCGTGGGCGTCCGTGTCGCGCGCCGTCCGTACACCGTCCCGCTTCGAACGAGGTGGTTTGCTCAACGAATCGTCGTTCCCGATCGGCGGCGGTAATGGCGGAATTGTGGAAGTGCGAGGCGATCCGGGTGTTGTGGCTGAGGATCTGCTTGCTTACGAACTCGGATACCGGTTCAATCCAAGTCCCAAGGTCTCTCACGACGTTGCCGCGTTCTACAACGTGTATGATCATCTCGCGGTCGTCGAACACGACGATGAATACTTCACAATAGACCCAGTGCCGCATCTCGTGATACCGATAACGTATCGAAGCGACATGCACGGCTCCACCTACGGCGTAGAGGTTACTTCAACCATTGTGCCGTCCAACCGATGGAAGGTGTCCGGTTCATGTTCGCTGATTGGGATCAGCATGGACGGTCCGCCATCCGCAACGTTCGACCGTACAGAAGGGGGCTCTCCTCGGTGGCAGTTCAACCTCAGATCCTATCTGGACCTGAGCAAAGGGTGGGAGTTCGACACAATGCTCTACTGCGTCGGCAAGCTTCGCGACGGAGATGTGCCGGGCTATACGCGGCTGGACTTGCGGCTGGGACGGAGGCTGCCATCAGGCATAGATGTGAGTATCGGAGTGCGGAATCTGCTCGATTCTCAGCACACGGAGTTCACTACGAGCCGCGGCGACAACGTCAACGACGTCCCCCGCAGTGTGTATGCCAAGTTGGGCTGGCAGTTCTAGCATAGTATAACGGCGCCGCGACCCAGATAACTGAACCGCCGAAGCTCGGTTTGGAGCATGCAGATCATCGGGCCTATGTGCCTGTTTTGTCTACCAGCTTTGAATCGAGCCTGGGCGCACTGCCGGCCGGGCCGCTCTGCGTGTATTCCCACAGCACTGCGTTATCCCAGTTGCCTGCCACTCGCCCCGGGCCTGAGTACATGCGAATCCACAGAGGGGCCAGAGTATCCTTCGGTGTGGCGACCGCACAACGGAATGAGTATGACGACGATGGAACTGCGCTGTTCTTTGCATACTCCTCTCCATTAGGAGCGTCACAACCACCGAAGTCCCAGTGCGTATTGATCGGCAGGCTAGCGTCGCCCGTGAACGTGACTGAGCAGTTGATGATATCGCCCTTATGCAACACCGCTGGAGGCGCGTTCCAGCTTGCTGTGGCACTCTTATCGCCTTCAGTGTACGTGTAGCTCTGGGTGGTAAACTCATCGCCGGGCGGGGTCTTGTTGAACTTCGGTTCTCCGCGCACCCAGTCGCCTGCGGTAGCAACCTTGGTCTTCGGTGTCACGTGGATCTTTAGCGCCTTGCCCGCACCGACATATCCGTTGGCCAGGAGGTAAGCCTTCATAGTGTAATCGCCGGGACTGTTCACCACGCATTGGAATGTTGACCTCTGCTCTCCCCCCTTCACCAACTCGAGCGTTCGGGTCTTGGAGGAGTTCAGAGCCTCAGGGCCGGTTATGTCAACCGATTCACGTACATCCAAGTCCGTGATCGGCACATCGTCCGCGCTGTACTTGAGGTAAATCATGAACGGCTTACCGGCCGCCGGCGAGTTTGGGCTGCAACTTGCGTCCAGCCAGTGCAGGGATTTCGTGCCCTTGATCTCCCCCTTGACTTCGATACCCACCACACTGGTGATCGGATTTGCACCGGCACAACTAACCGTGAACTGCACAGCGTACTTGCCTGGCTTCTTGAAGACCAGCGGGAAAGTGTCGCCCGAATCCGCGCTGTCACCGGCAGCGATAGACGAGATCACATGCGTAACCGGTTTGACGACCATCTCCGGCGCGCCGAGGACGCTGATGCTCTCCGTTACCTCAAGTTTCTTGGAGACATTGCTGTAGTTCGTGATAGTGTAGTTGAGGGCAAGGACGCTTGTCTTGCCCGTGACTCCAGGCTTGTTGAACCCGGCCGATTTAAGTTGCAGGGCTATGTCCGACTCCGGGTCAACAATCTCTACCAAGTGAGAGCCTTGGCCTTCGACTGACTCGCCCGCTGACGTGGTGTTTGCGAATACAACCAGCCCGTAAAGCTCCGGATTGGCGTCGGCTCTGAAGCCGAAGTCCGTAGGTATCGAGAGAGTGTATGTGCCGTTCTTCCGCTGGGTCAGTTTGACCACCTTGGAGTGTGCCACCGGGTGTTGGTTGTGGACGAAAGAGAGAATGACATTGAGGTCAACCGGTTTGCTGAACCCTGAGAGAGTGATGCTCACGGAGCCAGGCACAGCCGCTCCCTTCTCGAGTTTGGGCGGTACGTTGTTGAACTTGAAGTCCAGCGCCGGACCTTGTGCGTATACCCTGCCTGCAAACACCAGCACAAACGCTAACAAGAACAGCCTCTGAACCCATCTCCTGCCGATGTACTCCATGTCCTAACCTCCTCAGCATATTGATCGAGTCTGTGTTCTCCAAATCGTCCTTGCGTCCACCAATTGCTATTTTACCGTGCTGAAACCCGGTGGTCAAGTGCCAATGCAGCAGAGGCTGAATCTGACTACAAAACTCCGGATGAAGGATTTGCCCCGTCTTGTAACTAAATAGGGTATAATGGCGTCCTATGATATGTGCGACAGAAGCCTAACATTTCGGAAAGAGTACAGGAGGATAACATGCGTAGTATCTGCTGTTTCGCAGTATGCTTTGTCGCTCTCTCCGTCTTGCTGCTGACTCCGGCTTACGCCCTGCCGCCGAACCCCGGTGAGCTATCGTACACGCCGGAGCAGATCGCGAACACTTCGGCGGAGATCTTCCTCAGCCGAATGCAGACGCCCGAGCCTGGGTACTGGCAGTTCGCCGCGATGAACGCACTCTCGGCAAAAGCCAAAGGAAGCGATACCGATACCCGCGGGGCTATTCTCGATCTGGTCATCAGCGTGATGAACGATACCACCCGCGATAGTTCTCAGCGCTGGCAGTGCTGCTATGTGATCAGTGGATCAGGCGACGAACGTGGGGTACCCGCTCTAGTCCAAATACTCCTGCACGACCCGTCTGAAGTCATTCGTTCTGTTGCGGCTGAGGCTCTTGCCGGTTTCCCAAGAAGCAAGGAAGCCTACGATGCTCTGTTACTTGCGGCCAGTACCGAGACGAGTCCAAGAGTACTTGAAGTGATTGACCATCGTATGAGCAGAGTTATGGCACCTCCGGAGTGGGTGGCTGCTACCGATGCCCAGCGCAAGATGGCACAGGACTTGCGACGCCAGGTCTGGGATGCCGACCCTGGAAAGCCCAAGTTTGACGCCATAGACGCCGTAGCGAAAACGTGCAGGGAAAGCTATGCTGCGGACAAGAGAGTCATCTTGGTGCTTTTCATATCCACAATCCACGACACGAGCTTCAGGGTAAATCAGCGCTGGCCGTGCTGTTATGTGATCGGCCGCAGTGCAGACGAGAGAGGACTGCCGGATGTGATCCAGGTGCTGCTTAACGATCAGATCGAGACTATGCGCGCGGTAGCTGCTGAAACACTTGGACCACTGAAGACCAACATGGCCGCCCGCAATGCGATGATTCAGGCTGCCCGCACCGAGACCGCCAAGTCCGTCCGCGACGTGCTGACTCGCTACCTTGGCAAAGAAATGCCCGCTCTTCAGCCGATCATCGGAACCGACGCCCAGCGCAAATTTGCAGAGGACTTGCTGCAGCAGCTCTGGAAAGCCGGTCCGGGAAAGGCCAAGTTCGACGCCATAGACGCCGTTGCGAAAGTTTGCAGGGAGACCGATCTCCCGAGCAAGAGAGTAATACTGGCGCTGTTCATATCCACGATGAACGACAAGAGCGTGAACGTGTACCAGCGCTGGCCATGCACCTACGTGATCGGCCGAAGCGCGGACGAGCAGGGCATACCGGACGTGATTCAGATACTTCTCAATGATCGAGACGAGACCATGCGCTCGGTAGCTGCGGAAACCCTTGGGCTGCTGAAAGCCAACGCAACAGTCCACGATGCGTTGCTGCAATCTGCGCGCACGGAGACCGCCAAGTCCGTCCGCGATGTTCTCGCCAAGTACCTGGGCGCAGAGATGCCGGCTCTCTAGCAACGCTGAACGCTTGCCGATCATCCTGCGCGCAGATAGGTTTCCCAGCCACAGGGTATAAGCAGCTATGCCCGTATGAAACTACAGGAGGATCGAGATGAGAGATTCCAACGGCAACGGACAAAGGGTATCAAGAATTTTCATGGTCATGACGCTTGCGGCTATCGGCTGCGGGTTGATCGGCGCGAAGGCCAATGCAGCGGTTGTCGCACGGTCAAAGGCTCAATCTCCCATCGTCGCCAAATGCAAGGCTGATCTGGCGAAAAGGCTTAAGCTGCCGATACAGGACATCAATGCCATCGAAGTGAAGCCTACCACCTGGCCGGACGCCGCGATGGGCATGCCTGAATCCGGCAAGATGTACGCGCAGGTACTCACCCCCGGCCTGAAGATCATCATCGAAGCTCAGAGCACCCGGTATTTGTACGTGACAAGCAGGACTGCCTTCAAGTACGGTGGACCGATTTCCACGTGGTCATATTCGATCCTCTATTCCAATGCGGTACACAACGAACCGAACCTGAACGGTAACCTGTACCAGTGCTCACTCGTGGGAACGAACCCTGTGCTACTGGTTTCAGGCGTGTCTGACTTCTACCCACAGGCGAAGGGGTTGGTGATCTGCAAGCGAAGGACCTCGCGCTCCGGTCATGACCTCTTCTACGTCAAGGCGGATGGCAAGAAGAAAGAAAAGCCTCTGTATTCCGCTTTCGATCTCGGCGACGCGGCGATGAACGACGCTCAGACCGAATGGGCGGGCTTCGTCAGGCCGATGGTGGGCGGACCGTGGGGCATTGTCGTCGCCGGTATCGGACCGAAGGGCGCTCATGCGCGGACTCTGGCGTTGCCCGAAGGTGTGCAGTCCGGGCGCATCGCATGGTCGGGCGAAAACGTGATGATACTTGCCAAGAAGGGCGAGGGGCAGATCTGCTTCGAGACGTCTCCCAAAGCCGCCACACCGGAATGGAAGGCTGTGGGAGTCAACACCTTCCCGGGATTGGCGGACTATGTGCTGAACAAGAGTCAGACACTGGAAATAACCCAGATAACCGAGAACGCCAAGCCGACTGTCGAAATCGCGCGAGTCTGGTTCACAGGAGATCGTGACGTGACGGCAAAGATCGTCGCCCTCACGATGCGCGGATATGACCTGCTGGGCGGTTACGTGTTCGTTTGGGGCGACAAGGGTTCAGCACAGGCCGCGTACACGGTAAACCTCTCAACCGGAGAAGTAATCCCCAGTTTCCACGGAGCATGCCGAGACATCAAGCCGTTCCTGTACCCTCCGCTTCGCGCGCCGATCACGGCCGGAAAGCTGAAATAGAGATTATTTGAGCGGGGGCCGGCATCAGTCGGACGGCCCCCACATTCTTATCGAGTGAAGTTCACAAAGTGGCCGAGCCAGAATATGAATGATATCGCCACCACGTGAAGTAGCCACCACAGTGGTTTGAATAGCTTGATGTAGTTCATCTGCCTTACCTCCTACGAACATGCAGAGCATTTGCGTTCCCATCGCGGTGAGACTGGCGTCACCGCCCCCCGGCGGACGGTGCGAGAAGTCTCATCAGCGAGTCCACAGCATGTGTCCGAGCGCGTATACCACCGACAGCACTACCAGGTGTACGTACCAGAAGCCCATGTTCGGGTAACGTATGATCTTCCACCCAGGCGCAGACATCTGAGTGTCGAGATTCTGATACAGCTCGAATTCGAATATCGCTCTACCGATTACGAACTTCGACAACAAAAACGCGAGGTCCGGGTAGAGCGGCCTCATAACGAGCGAGTAATATCCCATCGTGATGATGCCGATTATCGCCGTAAAGCCGTTCAGCAGGTGCGCCAGGTGCAGCGTCCGTTTGAAGCTGAAGAACACCGGTATGAGTATCACGCTGATCAGTCCGGCGCAGAAGGGCACGTACCCATAGGCCACCTTCGAAGGGCTGTGGATGAGAAAATGCAGGCCAAATCCACCCAGCGAGACGAGAAACAGACCGAAGATCAGGAACCTCTTGATATGCGTTCTGACCATAAGAATCCCCCTTTCAATGAGTCGGAAACCGCTCATTCGCTACATTATTCCCACATCTTCGCTTGACGAATCCAGCCAATCCGCAATCGCCGTATGTGTGGTATGATAATAACCATTACGCCATACCTCAAGCGGAGGGACTGACTATGTCGGACATCCAGTTGTTACAATGGCGCGAGCAGTGGGCGGGGAAAGTGCGCGCGCCGGATGATATGGTGTGCTTCGTGGATGCGGTCGGCTGCTGCACGAAAGAGCCGCTGCCGGCCTATCCTGAGTTTCCGAGTCAGTACGCGGTGCTCGGCGAGCTGGACCCGGCCGCCCCTGATCTCTGGTTCTGGAAGGACGACCTGCACACCGAAAAGCGAATCTACTACACGCGCGTCTTCGGTGGTCAGCCGGGATTTGTATCCTATGCGCTCCTGCCCGCACTGATGGCGACGAACGGCGCGGTGGCCGATGAGCTCATTTTCAACGGAACGCTGTCCACCGAGGCGCAGGAAATCTATCACGCCGTTGAAGCGCACGGCCCCATCCCTACCAAAAACCTGAAGGCTTGCCTCACCCCTGATGCAAAACACCGCGCCGACCGCGTGCTGATAGACCTGGAGCGCAAGTTCCTGGTCACCAAGACCGACATCACCGGCCGCACGCGCGGCACTTACAGCTATGTCTGGAACCTGGTGGAGCGGTTTGCGCCCGAGGTGCTGGTCGCAGCGGATCGCCTTGGTCGCAAGCAGGCATCCGATATGCTTCGCGAACATCTGGCAGGCTATGGCATACCGTCCGACTCCAAGTTCTATGCCAAGATGTTGGGATGGGCGCACTGACGGATTGGCAATCCATGTCCAGGTTTTCGGTTTGCCCAGCGCCTTGCAAAAAAGTCATTTCCAACCAAATGATGAGGAGTCTCAAAATGAAACCCGTTCTCCTAAGCATCTGCCTCCTGTTGACCGGTCTGCTCCATGTCCCGGCTCTCGCAGAAACACACGGTTTCGCTCGTCCGGAGCTGGTTCAAGAAGTTCTCGACGGCAAACGGCACGAAGCACGCGTATCGTGGTGGGGATTTGACGCAAAGGACTCCACGCAATACCTGCAGAAGGCTATCAACTCTAAGGTCAGGAAGCTGATAATTGACCGGCAGGAGTCAGCATGGTCTACACAGCCGCTGAGGGGTGTGAGCAATCAGGAGATTGTTTTCGAAGAGGGCACGGAGCTGGTTGCGATGAAAGGCGCTTTCCAGTCGAAAGGGGACTGTCTTCTTTCGTTTGACCGATGCGAGAACATCACGATTCGCGGCGAGAAAGCGGATGGCGGCAAGTCGGCCAGGATTCGCATGAACAAGGCTGATTATCAGTCCGATGCCTACCAGAAGTCAGAATGGCGGCATGGGTTGAACTTGTCCGGATGCCGAAACGTACTGATTCAGGATCTTACCATCGAGAAGACGGGAGGGGACGGCATCTATCTTGGCGCGGCATGGGGCAACGTTCCCAATCGAAATGTGGTGATCCGACGAGTAGACTGCAACGACAACCACCGCCAGGGAATCAGTGTCATCAGTGCGGTGAACCTGCTCATCGAAGACTGTCTCTTGCGCAACACACGCGGAACCGCCCCGCAGGCGGGCATTGACTTCGAGCCGAACTCCCCTGGCGATTCTCTCATCAAGTGCGTCATGCGCAATTGCATCTCGGAAAACAACGCCGGTACTGGCTATCAGGTTTGTCCGCAATCCATGAACAGCAGCACAAAACGCATTTCGATCCATCTCGATCACTGCATTTCGCGAGGCAACGCACAGCATGGCATTCATCTGTGCAGCAATCCGAAAGATCCGCCGGCAGGGCTGCTGCGTGTCACCAGCTTCCTCTCGGAGAACGACTCCATGGCCGGACTCGCCGTTCAGTTCAACCCGTATGATGCTATACGGATTGACATGGAGGATTCAGTTCTTAGGAACAGTGCTCGCAATGATACGTTCTTTCCGCCGCTCTACTTGCAGGGCGTTAACTTGGTCAACCGCCCTGTAGGGAACGTACACTTCAAACATGTAACTGTCCAGTCTCATGACATTATGAACAC
>JANYKG010000079.1 GCA_025358205.1 Armatimonadota bacterium | reverse complement strand
GCCCGCGCCGCTCGGTGTGCCGACGATCATGTTCATGTTGGGCAGGCGCTGCTTGGCATCGCGGTAGGTCGGATACTCATACTTCAGGCAGCACATCAGCTTGCCGCAGGTGCCGGAAAACTTCAGCGGGTTAAGGAAGAGGCTCTGTTCCTTGGCCATCTTCATGGATACAGGCTCGAAATCGCTCATGAAGGTGGCGCAGCACAACGGGCGACCGCACGGCCCTAGACCACCGAAGAGTTTCGCCTCATCACGCACACCCACCTGATGAAGCTGCACCTTCGTCCTAAGCGCACCGGCCAGATCCTTCACCAGTTCGCGGAAATCCACACGCGCATCGGCGGAGAAGAAGAACGTGACCTGTGAGCCGTCGAAGCAGTACTCGGCGTCAATCAGCTTCATGGGCAGATTGAGCTGGTGAATCTTCTGCTGGCACGCGGTGTAGGCGTTCTTCTCTTTCTGGCGGTTCGTCTCCTCGCGGCGGAGGTCACTCTCGCTCGCCTTGCGGACGACCTTTCGCAATGGCGAGACTATAGACGAATCGGGGACGTTCTTGGGGGCCTGCATGACCTCGCCGAACTCCGCGCCGCGCGCGGTCTCGGCAACCACGCGATCCCCTTCGTGTAATTCAATTCCGGCAGGGTCAAAGAAGTACACCTTGCCTGCCTTTTTGAAACTGATACCCACTACTAGTGGCATGTATTCCTCATGATTTGCCCTGGTATCGGGCGTAGTTCTACGGCTTCTTGCGCAGAGCGCTGCGCATGGCATTGCGTATCTTTGCGCCGAGGCCCGTATTCGCGCCTCGGGCTGACGGCTTGGCCGCCGATTGCGCTGCCATTTCGGCTATCCTGCGCTGAGACTTCTCCATAGCGGATTCCGGCGCATCCGGCCCGCCCAACGCCTTGCGTGCCAGCAACGCCGCCGCTATCTCACCTTCGGATACGCCCTGATCGCGATATTTCTTGATCAGATCCTTTGGTAAAGGATCGGTGCGCTCAGCTAGTTCTCTTATGAATTCGGATATCTTCTCCTCGGACATTTGCGCGGTCACCTCCACGGCCCAACAGCCGCATTCTCTCCGACTCGGAAACGCGCTTCAATATCTCCTTGCGCAGAGACTGCATAGCCCTGTACGTAAGCGATTTCGTCGCACTCTCCGTGCGGCGCATGGCCTCCGCAGTCTCTCTGAGTGAGAGTTCACCGATAAACCGATACGCTATCACATCACGCTGATCTTCCACCAATGCCGCTATGGACGACCGAACCAGATTCAATACTTCCTGCCTCTGAACCAGCTCGAACGGGGATGGCTTCTCGCTGTCGAGAGTCTCTATCAGACTTCTGACTCCCTCGGATGTCTCTGCATCCAGCGAGATCATCTGGTGCGCCGTCCGGTTGCGGCAGAGGTCTATGCTGAGGTTCACAACTATGCGATGAAGCCACGGGTAGATGCTGTCACCACCGGCGAACGATACCTGCTTCAAGCGCAGGAACGCTCTGCAGAACGTCTCCGACGCAATGTCTTCGGCATCATCGGCATGGTTCGTCTGCATATAAGCCAAGCGGTAAACCTTGGCATAGTGGCGTCTGTGAAGCACGTTGAAAGCTTCAACGTCGCCCGCTGCAAACCGTACTGCCAGATCTCGGTCGGTTTCGCCTTCGTACGGCATTTAGGCCCCCATATCGCGCGCAACGAGGTCATTGTAGCACACGAACGGAGGGTTAATCAAGAAAAACAGGAGCCTGGACCTGGGAATGTGGATGCCGAGCCATTCGAGACTGTGCGCATAATTGAGCCATCGCAGGCCAAATTGAAGTGGGGAGACGGTTTCCCGCCTCCCCACTTGATAACTGTTTACTGATTACCGATCACTCTCGACTAAGCCTTGCGTCGCCTTACTGCAAGTAGCGGCGCAACCAGCGCACCCAGCGCGATGAGCGATGACGGCTCCGGGACTACCGCGGAAACGCGGAACCCGAGATCGCTGTTCTCGTATGTCGGGGATTTGTAGCCGCGATCCGTTGAAAGGAGAGAACCGGCATAGCTGAACGAACCACCGCGCACGCCGCGATAAGAGCTGCCGCCTATTATGGCTTCGTTCCACTCTGATACGTTGCCGCCCTGGTCAAACGTGCCGTAGGCGCTAGCTGAGTTCTCGAACTCACCGACATTGGTCCGATAATACGGAGCGCCTATGGTATAACCATTCTGATAGAAGTTGGCGTTGTTACCGGCGTCGGGATTTGTGATGTCATTGCTTGGTGTTGAGGCGGCGCTACTCTGCATAGGATTGCCCCAGTATCCGGCGCTGGCGCTGCCACCCTTGTAGTATGCAGCCTTGTACCACTCATTCTCACTGGTCACAGCCCACTTCCAGCCCGCATTGCGCGCTATCGAGTTGTTTGTTATTCCAATGCTTGTCATGGTGTATGCGCCGGTCTCTGTGGAGCCGACAATCTGTCCGTTATTAAGCCAGTTGGCAAAACGGCAGGCGTCCCAGTAACTAACATAGTTCACTGGGCGATTAGCATAATCTGAGGCCACGCTGTAGGTGAAGTTACCGGAAACGCCGCTCTGCACAATCTTGCATCCGCGGGCCTGCGTGTTCATGGCTGCGTTGTACAAACCGTAGGTATCCGTCTTTGCCACGGAGTTCAGAAACGCGGTGTACTGCCCGGCGGTTACTTCATACTTGCCGATACCGTAGTCATAGCCAACAGCGCCATAGCTGGTGGTGTCTGCCACGTTGCCTTTGTTGTCTACGTTGACGATGGGCATGGTGATGGCCGCCTGAGCGACACCGCCGACCACGCACAATAAGGCAAACGTTGCCATTCCGCGAAACAACTTATTCACTTCTATCTCCTTCATACGATGGTACATGTAGCACTGCGATCTTCTTGCATCAGCACGAAAACGTCTGACACCTCCTGAGATCTTGACTGTATTTTACTCTATCCACGGGGGAATCTGTCAATGGGTATTTGCGTTGTTTTTTGCCCTCTGAGCGTGGCGGAGCTGAAAAACTGGTATTATTACTAGGTTCCAAAAAAGCGCTTTTGCGCCTACCAGCACACAAACGGTGGATTTGCCAAGAAAACCGAGGCTCATCAAGGTGGTATCGGTGCAAAATCGGTCAAGTATCCGCCCTAGTCCAAAGGCTCTTCGATCACCCACTGCCGGCCTTCGACCATGGGTGTGCGGTACTGTTTCTGGATGCGACCGGTCTTCTCCAGATGGTCCATGCACTTTCGGATGCAACCCCGGCCTCCGCAGATGGTGTGATGGCGGAAGCGGGTGTCGAGCCACTTGTAGTACGCGGGCGGGTTCTCCGGGCAGGAGTCTTTCTTCAGGAACGGCGAGTAGCGCGGGTCCCAGCCAATGTGCGGAACGTGGCACTTATCGCAATCGAGCCTACCGTGGCCGAAGACTCGATCTTCAATCTTGAATGATACATCGCGCTCCAGCGGAATCGCACCCGAAGGACAGGCGCGTGTACACTCACCGCAGTTATCGCAGACGCTGCCCCGGAACAAAGGATCAGGCTCCAGGACGGCATCGGTCAGGATGCAGAACATGCGCTGCCTGGGTCCGAACTGCGGTGTAAGGAACAGTTTGCTCAATCCGAGTTCGCCGAGTCCGGCGGCGCATCCGACCACGCGCAGGCTAAGGAGTCCGTCCGGTTTCGTCCCACCGGGACGCACCGGACGCCCTTGGTGCGATGAGAACGGGTTGTGAATCGGGACCGAAGTGTATCCCTGGTCTTCCAGGAAGATAACGATCTTACGAAGCATGTGAGGGGCAAGCACCTCGTTCAGGTACTGGTAAGAGTCGCAGTTGTACGCCTGCCAGTAGTTGCCTTCCTCGATGGTCTTCAGCGCGCCGCGGAGCATGCGGCATCCAAGCGCGATCACGCTCACCGTTCCGCTGAAGATCGTGCGTGGGTGGAGGTTCTCAGGCGCGTCATCGAATCTGCTGATCGGCGCGATGCCTACCAGGTCCGCACCCTCCTCCAGTGCGATTCGTTTGACTTCCGCTGTCAGGATACTGATGTCTCTCATGCCATCTCTCTTTGTACTCTGTACTTCCCCTCTTTGTACTTCCTACGGCCAGGGGAAGTCCGGCGTGGGACAATTGGTGAAGATGTTGAGAAGCGTCCAGATTACCGCCATGCCGAACTCGCCCAGTATCATGCCCAGGAACCACGGACGCGATTTCATGTAGAGCCTCATGCCGCCATAGCGCAGGATCAGCCCTTTCAGCATCCAAGCCATGAAACACGAGAACCAGAATACCGTCATGGACCAGGACACGCAGAGCGCATAGCCCAAGGGATGCAGAGGCCACCAGTAGAACATCGCGCGCATGTAGGAGAGCAGCGCGGTAACCACCAGCCCGACACTGAAAAACACGGGGCCTTGCCAACTCCGGATGGCGGAACTCTGCATGTGGCCCTGGTATTCCCAAAGACCCATCTGGTTGCTGTAGAAATAGATCCAACTGTACATGGTGTTGCCGCCGCGAGTGTACGGCAGCCATATCTGTAAAAACCCGGCGAACAGCAAAGCCGAGAGAATGCCGATAACGAAGACCATCAGCAGACTGCGCCTCTTCACGTTCGCGCGGTCCGATATTTTCAGTCCGTCCAGGAACCCGGTGAGCAGCAGGCCTCGCTGGTCGCGGAGGAACGCGGTGTCCATAAATGCAAGCAGCGTCATATTCGCTGGGCCAAGCGAGTGTACCGGCGCGAACAGGCGGTAGAGGTCAACCGGACGGAAGCTGGTCTCGGTCATCAGCAGACCGCCTTCAGCCGTGCTGCGCGCCATGATGAGTGCGGTGATGAAGATAAAAACTCCGAACTCCAGCAGGGCCACCCACGGCGACATGCCGGCCATGTAGCACCAGAAGACTATCCCGCCGAGGCAGAACACCAGCCCCCAGAAAGCAACCCGATACGGCATTAACTCCTCGCTGTCATCGGCTTTCTCCAGGCCGACTGCGGCACGAGCCACCTGCTTCAGGTGCGGTAGGGACACATAGAACAGGTACGCCGATATCACCACATACGCGCCCGCTGTCTGATAGCTGATGAACAGCGGCTCACCGTACATGGGCATCGTCTCGATCTGCATATTGTACGATGCGGCAATGACTGTCTGAACTCTGGCGAGCAGATGGAAGAACCAAAGCGAGAAGAGCAGGTCGGACGGCAGCAGAAAGAAAAAACCTATTGCGGCGAAGGAAATGTAGATAGGAAAATAGGTCAGCGAGTTATACGGCGGATTGACGAGGTAATCGTTCAGCGCGATACTAAGTCTGATAATCGGTATGTTCGGATAGAAGTTGTGCAGTCCGTTAAACGCGAACACCCCTGCCGCCAGACCAGTGCCTGCCCACAAGAGCTTGTTCTTGAGGATGGACTGCCCGGCTTCTTCGCGCACCAGTTCAAACGGCGCCTGGCTGAGCGGGAATGACAGCTTCTCGTTGTCTACCCACTGGCGGCGAAGGATGGCTGCCAGACAGAGAAACGCGAAAATGACCAGCAAGACCAGCAATCCCCAGCACGCCAGCGGAAGCGCCCACGCGCCCCAAGGAATATGCTCACCTGCTCGGAGCCGCTCCCAGAACCGCACGGAGATAAGCTGCTGATTCGGCCCCTGCGGATCAAACGGCGCCATCCATTTCTTGATATATGGATAGAACAGGTCCGCCCAGCGGTTGGTGGAATTGGCAAAGTAGTTAGGGGTCAGCAGCAGCGGAATGACCTTTTCCATGATGCCGCGAGACGAGATCATGGCGGACACCAGCATCATGCAGTAGATCATCATCAGTTCTGCGGCAGACAGGCCGAGCTTCTGCCTGAGCGCTTGCATGCCCTTGCTCACGATAAGCAGGAAGAACAGCATACCAATGGCGACCGGCGGCATCTGCAGAAAGCCGATCTGTATCTTGCCGTTGACAAGCTCCGCCCATGTGACGATGATGCAGACAATCGCCACCAGTATCAAGCCTATGAATATCGCACGAAATGTTATGCCCTCGCGCGCAGGGGACTGCTGCTGTGGAACCTGATCCTGTGAATCGGACATAATGTTACTGCCTTGCTTTGTAGGTTACTCCAGTTTACTGAAGCGATCAGAGATCATATCATTCTGGCGTGAAAGACCTTCTGAGTAGTCTATGTACTTCTGCGCCTCGGCCAATGATGGGTCCAGGGTCAGCGCCTTGCGGAAACGAAAGACCGCTTGCGAGAACTTTTTTGCCTCATAGAGAGCCAATCCATCGTCAAACGACTGTCGGGCGCGCGCCTTCGCAAGCTTTTCATTCAGTTCATCAGATGGAGTGAGTCCCGCCGCCTTCTCCAAAACGGCGATGGCCTCTCCGATGTTGCCGGACTCCAGCATAGTCTCGGCATCCGCCGAATAACGAGCCGCCAGCGCCGACTCAGCGTTAGCCAGCGCCTCACGCGGACGCCAGTCCATCGGGTCTATCATCACTGCCTCGCGGGCCTTTTCAATGACTTCTTCCAGCCGACCTGCACGTGATAGCTTGGCAATCTCACGCAGGGCGCGGTTCAGAATGCGGGACTGCACCGCCGACACGCGTTGATGCGGAAGGAGAGAGCGAGCCTTGTTCATTGCCGCCGCAGCCTCAGCAAGTCGGCGTTCATCCAACAGATGATCGACATCCAGGAGCAGCTTGTCGGCTAGCTCGATAGACGCCTCTGCGAGTTCACGACACGCCTCGACATCGGATGGCCGAAGCTCAAGGTACGCGGCAAGGCTGTCAACCGCTGAAGCCCAGTCGCCGTCCGCAAGCGCTCTTTCTGCCTGCGCTCGAAGCGAAACAGCTTTGTGCTCTGCATGTGTCCTGGTCGCATCAAATGACAATTCCAGCGCCTGGAGAATCCCGCCGGCACAAGAGACAGCAGCAAAAGTCCCTGATGGCGAAAGAGCGACTGACAGAATGGGCGACGGCGCGATATGCTCGGCAATCACGGCTCCGTCTTCGCTCAGCGCCTCCAGTGTCACCCCGTAGGCGGCGACAGAGAACCTGCCGTTTGCACACACCGCGTATCCGCTTATCGAATCGGCTCTGTGCGACTCCCAAATGATATCGCCGGAATCGCCGACCATGCGCAGCATGCCGCTCCGGCAGCCCAACAACGAAGCTTCACCAGTCAAGGACACATCAGCGGCGGTGACGGGATCACTACTATCCAACTGCCAGACCACACTGCGCGAATCGTCCACCATGATCGCCGGGCCGTCATCGGAAACCGCGAGAATGCGCGTGCAGTCCTGAGAGACCCGTACATCGCTGACAGGGAACGGAATATCCATCACCCAGACCGGACCATCCTGCAACAACTGCAGAGTTATCGAATGGTTGGACCGAATGAGATTAGCCGAACTGACCACAAGGCGAGTACCTGCAGGAGCGACACTCAGACCGGTGTAGATGTCCCTTCGCTCCGGGAGAAGACGGGTCTTCGCACCGCCGGAGAACAGGTAAAGGTCATCATCGGTTGCGGCGGCGATCACGGTCGCATCCACGGAGAAATCTATTCTCCGCAGTTTCTCCATTGAGAACGAACCCACGGGCCGTAAGTCGCCGGACAGTTCAAGCGACATCACCTGGTACAGACGCGGCTGGCGGCGGTCAGGCATCACCACGGTCACCGCGCCGGTATCCGACACCGCGAAACGCGCGACCGGCAAGTGGTTCTTGACAGTCTGCTCTGATATGGGATTGATCGCACCAAGTGTGTTGGAGGGCAAATCGCTCTCCCTAGACCAGCTCAGCTTTGCCGCTGTTGACTGATCTCTCCGCCGCGTCCAGCATCGCCATGACTTCCATAGCGTCTTCCAGTGTAACCGGCGGCTCTCCACCGTTGAAGAAATCCGCCACCAGCTTAAGCTCGTCGGCGTATGCGCTTGCCATGTTCACTTGATACGGCGCTGCCTCTTTGAGAGTACGCAAGCACCCACCATAGAGGTAGGAGCCTTCGTTCATCTCCACGATTCCGCGCCGCTCATCGGCATACTCCACCTGCGCCCACACGCCCAGCTTATCACGTTTGGCTGTTATGCTCACCGCACCCACGCCGAGCGCTCGTTCCAGCATCTCGAATGCGTGAACCCCATACCACACCACTGACGAACCTGCAGGCGCCTTGCCGAGTGCGCCGTAAGCATGCGCCATCGTGGGCTGAGGAATCTTTTCGCAAGCGTCCTGAAGCTGCGGGACGAACCGGAGTGACGATGCCGACCACATGCGCACGTTCTTGCTCTTCGCCATCGCCACAATCGCCTGACCGTTCGCCTTGGTATCAGCCAGCGGCTTGTCCAAGAATATCGGTTTGCCCAGACCGGCGCACTTGGTAAAATACTCCACGTGATAGGCCGGATCGTTCACCTCAAGCATGATGGCATCCACGTCAGCCACTGCCTCATCGAAGTCCAGCGTTACCTTCACGCCCCAGGACTCAAGCTGCGTCTGTCGGGCATCTAGACCGTCCTTGTTCTGAAACGGTGTCTCGAACCTCAGGCATGTAACGGCTTTCAGTCCGTCCACCTTCTGCTCAGGAGCTACGTCCGGGGCCTGCATCCTTCGTGCAAACTCCACAGTATGGCTGGTGTCCAGACCTATAATGGCAACGCGAATATCAGACATGATGGTTCCTCCATTGGAATGTTGATTTATCTCACGAGTCGGCAACAGCGCTGACTCACTCATAGGATTCTACAACGATCACGAAAATCCCTGAATCAGCGCCAGACCACCCGCAAAACCCGGTGGTTCATGGTGTCCGAAATGTAAATCTCACCGGTGGGCGCGACGGCTACTCCGGTCGGCTGGCTCATTCTGCCGAGCGGACTGCCGGATAGCTCCAGCACACCAAGACAAGTATTGTCGGAATCAACGGCGTGCAGCCGATTGTTCCGCATCTCCACTATGTACAGCACCCCCTGCCGATCCAACGCCAGGTCTTGCGGCTCGTCAAATTCAGTCGGGCCGACACCGCAACGTCCGAATCTGCCGATCTCTCGCCCGTTGGGGTCGAACTTCACAATGCAGTGAGAGAAAGTATCCGCTACGTAGCAGTTTCCCAGACCATCAATCTCCACGCCCTGCGGACCGTAAAGCTGGCGGTCATTTGCAGAGCCGAGCGCAAATATGGGAGCGCCTTTGTCCGTCAGTTTCTGCAAACGGCTGTTGCCGGTATCTGCAACGAAGATGCTGCCATAGTTGTCCACAGCCATACCCATAGGTGAGTTAAACTCCCCCACCCGTGCGCCCCGGTGGCCTATCACAGAGTCCAGCCGCCCATTAGACGTGATGCGCTGTATCCGGCAGTTACCTTGTTCCAGGACATGCAGGGTCAACTGATTATCCACGAAAATATCCTGAGGGTTCAGAAAGCGTCCCGGCTCAGAACCTCTGCCGCCTATCACCGTGACATCGCCGTTGGGTGCAATCCTCTGAATGCGGTGATTGTACGCATCGGCAACGTACAGGTTGCCTAACCTGTCCACTGCCAGGCCGCACGGACAGTTGAACTCGCCGATCTGCGACCCGTGACCGCCTATCACCTGGTCCACCACCAGTTTATGCGTAGATGGAGCAACCGCCGCGCGCGATTGTGTACGAGGCATCTGAGGCATCTGCGCGCACACCTGCCTGGATGACTGCCCGTCTATTTCAAGAAATTCAAATCTGTCGTAGTCTGACAACGCGGTAACTTCTCCCTGCACGGCTGCTTACTGGCCGGCTGTACTCGCCGGTCTGCACCTTTGTGCCGCCCACGCGCGCAACTCGTCTATCTTCTCTTTCATGGTGGTGGACAGCGGAACAGACGACTTTGCGCATTCCAGCAGGTCATCAGTGGTGACTTCTCGCCCATCCGCAAAGGCCATGTACAACGCATCAATCACCGCCTGCTCAATCTCCGCGCCGCTGAAGCCGTGCGACGACTCCGCGATCTTGGCCACATCGAAACCCGATGGGTCTCGCTTGCGCTTGTTGAGGTGAATGCCGTATATGTCCTTGCACTCCGCAGGCGAAGGCAGGTCAACGAAGAATATCTCGTCAAATCGTCCCTTACGCATAAGCTCAGGCGGAAGCTGGGAGATGTCGTTCGCAGTGGCCACCACAAACACCGGCGCGGTCTTCTCCTGAAGCCACGTGATGAAACTGGCAAATACGCGAGAGGTGGTTCCGGCATCGCTGAAAGGCGAGCTCTGTGTGCCGGCGAACCCCTTTTCCAGCTCGTCTATCCAGAGAATCGCCGGAGCAACCGACTCCGCGATGCTGATGGCGCGCCGCACGTTCTCCTCCGATGAGCCGACGATGCCGCTGAATATCTTCCCAACATCCAGCCGAAGCAGCGGGAGTTTCCAAAGCGATGCCACCGCCTTGCAGCAGAGCGACTTTCCGCAGCCCTGCACGCCGAGCAGCATTATCCCCTTTGGTTGAGGCAGCCCGAACTCACGCGCCTTCTCTGAGAATGCTAGTGACCGGCAGCCCAGCCAAGTCTTCAGCGAATCCATACCGCCGACATCCGCAAAGGCCTCCGTAGCCCGATGATACTCCAGCAGCCCGGACTTGCGGATGATCTGCTCCTTCTCGGACATCACGATGTCAACGTCGAAACCGTGCATCTCCACGATGGACTTGGCGAAGACGTTCTCCGCTTCGTTTGCCGTCAGCCCCTGTGCAGCCTTGAGCACCTGCTCACGGTAGTCCGGCAAGAGAGTGGTGTTGATCTGCTTGTTATCCTTGACCGACCGAATGATCCCCTCCAGCAGGGTATCGAGGTCCTCGGTATTCGGCAGCGGGTAGTCCACTACCGTGACCTCTTTCTCGATCTCCGGGGGCAGCTTCAGGACGGGAGAAAGCAGTATCAAGGTTTTATAGCTGGTCTTCAGCGCGGAGATAAGGTCACGCAGCCTGCGGGTGATGGCGTTCTCGGATATGTAGGAGTGGAAATCCTTGAGGATGAACACCGCCTGGTCGCGCGAGTCCATGATGAAATCAAGAGCGGCAATTGGGTCGCGGGTGGCATCGTCGCGCATCTGGGAGTTCATACCCATGCCCTGCGTGATCGTCCACGTGTAGACCTTCTTACCCCGGGCGTTTGCGATGGCCCGCAGTGCGTCTTCCACGCGTTTCTCTTCCCATGAGACGATGTAGACGATGGGATAGCGCGCGCGTATCAGTGTGTCTATCTCGACGTTGGTGTTGTTGCTGACGTTTCCGGCCAAAGCAGTTCCCTCCACCAAGGTGATCTTCAGGCGCAGTCTCTCAAGTGGGATTATACCGGAAACCGGCGTGGGTGGCAAGCGCGTATGGGCGCGTGGGAGTATGGGAGTACGGGTGTAGGATTGGAGTGTCAACGGGAACTGCACAGCAAGCGTCAGCGCAGTTTCACAAGTCTCAACCAGTACAATTGCCTGCAAATATGGAACAAACGATTGAGCGAATTACTGACCATTATTGACCATCGGAGTGGTGCCATCATGACAAAGAGAGTCATTCAGTCGAACTATTACCGGACGGCCCTGTCCATCTGGCTGTCCGTGATATTGGTTGTCTTGGCCGCCTCGGCGGGGATAGCAGCCGGGGGGTATTCTCATTTCTACATCGCCAGGAATGCTGCGTCCACCATTGCGATAGATCCACGCGTGCCGAACGACCTTAGGGCTGCGCTGCAGACCCCCGAAGGCCTCAATGCTTTTTCGAGCGGCGCACTTGCCCCGGATATCGGCTGCATCGCCGAACGAGGTCACAACAACAAGAGCAGTGTTCTGCCTGGACAGATTCTCAAACTCGCGCAGACCGGGATGGCATCCGCCAAAGCTATGTCCGATAAAGACCCGAACAAGGCCGCGGCTCTTCGGGACTCCAGACGCAACCTGGCGTTTGCGTACGGTTGGTACAGCCATGTCGCAGCCGATCTCAATGTCCATCCCATAGTGAACGCGTTCGTCGGTGACTCATGGTCGCACAACAATCTGGGCGACAAAGCCGGACACGCCTCTCAGGAGGTCCAACTTGACTACTATGTGAGCAAGACCTTGCGAGGGAAGAACGACAAGATTGACTTCCAGGTTCCTCTCGATTTTCTGGAGAAGGCAACCGGCATAACGGCGGAAGAACTGCAGGCGGAAATCCGAATTTTGAGGATGAAAGTCATCGCGGGCATCAAGTGGAAAGAGGTGGCTAGCCTCGATGACAGCGTATTGGAGAAACGGTGGCAGGCGGCTCTGGATACATCCTTTACCGAGACTGTCGCGCTTGTGGAAAAGCCGGAGAGCATGAAGGACTGGGACCTGGACGTAGGCGGACGGATGACCACCGAGGAGTTCGAGCGGCTGCGGACGGCGGCGATGGAGGCGAACGGCGGCAAGCTGCCTTCGAGTTTCGCATCGCATTACATTGACTGGTTCCGCCTGACCAAGGATATGCCGAAAGATAAGCTCCGCGCGTTCATGGTGGGCGTCATCGGCAAGAGCGGCGGAAGTGAGATTCTGATAGCGGGATCGAGCAAACCCCTGCCCGTGGACAAGCATGCCGTTTTCATCAGTTGCGTGAAGATCTCGGGCCAGAGCCTTTGGGACAACATCAGCGTTTGGGCGAACGGCGTGGCGCTTTCACCGGATATAACGGTGCCGGTTTCGCCGGATAGCAGCGGCACAGTCAAGTTCCGCGCGATGGTAACCCGCAGCTTCTGGGTGCCCTCGCAAGATGTGGATGTGCTGAAGAACACGCCCTACTTCCTGCACTACTGGAAGATGGATAAGGGTAGACGCGAGACCGAGTACACGCAGAAGGTAGACTTCGAGGAGTACACCTGGGAACTGGACAGTCGGCGGTTCAATAGTCCGAGCAACCCGTATGCGTCGGGCGCAAACCCCGTGGTGAAGAATGATTGCTGCGACTGGTCGGTGCCGTCGAACCGAACCTACGAGAAGAAGTTCCGGCTGAAGGTGACCTGCCACGGCCAGCACTCATTCGCGTACAACGGCAAATACAGCCCGTCGAACGTGAACAGCATGAACGGCAGCGCGGAGCTTGAGATTGCGGTGCCGATTGTGAAATAGGGGGCAGCCCTGTTTGCCGACGATACACGGGTCGGTAGATACACCGACCCGTCTCCTATCGCGAACTGCTAGGCCTGTCTCTGGTTCCGGCAGCAAACCGGGTACATCTCGGAGTCAATCACTTCGCGCAGACCTGGGCATCCGTCTCGACTCGCGCCTGCCCCGTGAACAACGCCAAAGAATTGTGTCTGTCCCATTTGCCACGCTGCCCCGTGAACAACGCCAAAAAATTGTGTCTGTCCCCATTTCGACGCCCCATTTCGACGCCCACATTTCCACGAGGCATTACCTGACACTACTTGACATTGGTCTGCAAAAGTCCTAAACTCCTTACGACTATCGTGGGTCACGATCAAATCAAACGGGGGATTGATATGCAAGAGTTCTTCGCCACGCATCCGGTGTTTACATATGACGAGTTTGCCGACTTTCTGGTTCTGCGGGACTCCAGCAATGTCAAGACCCGCAAGGCTCTGCTCACCCACTACATCAATAAAGGTCGCCTGGTACGCGTCCGACGGGGGATATATTCCGTCGTGCCATTCGGTCAGACACCGGAGACAGTGCGGCCGGATCCATTCCTGCTCGCATCAAGAATGACGCCGGATTCTGTGCTTGCCTACCACACCGCGATGGAGTTCCACGGCAGGGCTTACTCGGCGTTCCAGGAGTTCACCTATTTTACTTGCACAACGACAAGGTCAGCAGAGTTCCGTGGAAGCACGTTTCGCGGAGCGGTATTTGCCAAGCCACTTCTGCAGAAAAGTCAGGAATGCTTTGGCGTAGAGACAGCCGAGCGTTCGGGACTCGAAGTGCGAGTCACCAGCCTTGAGCGCACACTGGTTGATGTCCTTGATCGTCCAGCCATATCCGGAGGCTGGGAAGAGATATGGAGGTCGCTGGAATCGGTGGAGTACTTCGATCTTGAGCAGGTCACCGAGTACGCCCTGCTTCTTGACAACGCAACCACAGTCGCCAAGGTCGGACTCTACCTTGAACAGCACGCGGAGCAACTGATGGTGGAGGAATCCTCGCTCGCGCGGTTACAGGCGCATGTTCCGAAGACGGCTCACTACCTCGAACGCTCAACCCGCGAACCCTCGGGACTTGCCGGAAGATGGAAACTCATAGTGCCGGAACGGATACTCAACCGAACCTGGGAGGAAGTCAGATGAGGCTCTCGATCGAGCGACTTACCGTCGAATCATCCTCAACCGGTTTCCGCCCCGAGATGCTGGAGAAGGTCATCCATCTGCTCGGTCTACTTGAAGCGTTCAGCCGACATCCATACCTCAAGAACCGAATCGCACTCAAGGGCGGCACAGCATTGAACCTGTTTGTGTTCGATCTTCCTCGACTGTCAGTGGACATAGACATTAACTACGTCGGCGCGCCGGATCGGGAAACAATGGTTGCCGAACGCCCGAAGATTGAGCAAGCCATCGCGGCTGTATGCGGCAGGCAGGATTTCGCCATTCAGAGGATTCCAGAGGACCATGCGGGCGGTAAGTGGCGACTCCGGTATGACAGCGCTTTAGGCCAGGGCGGTAACGTGGAGATAGACCTGAACTACATGTTTCGCATCCCGCTTTGGCCGATAGTGGTTCGTGATTCTATCCCGGTCGGTTCATACTCCGCTTCAAGCATCCCAATCCTTGACGAGCACGAACTCGCCGCCGGGAAACTCTCTGCGTTGCTTTCGCGTCACGCGACCAGGGACCTGTTCGACGCGCACCAGTTCCTGACAAACGCCGACTACGATCCCGTCCGACTTCGGCTGGCCTTCATTGTCTACGGAGCCATGAACCGCAGGGACTGGCGCACGGTATCGGTGGATGACATCGGCTTCGAGACGCACGAGCTCCGCAGTACACTCTTCCCAGTACTGCGAACTGATCATCTCACCGCGATGGATGACCCCGAAGGCTGGGCCGAGTGGATGGTGGAAGAAACCCGCGCCGCACTTGGTGTGGTTCTCCCGTTCTCAAATGCAGAGCGAGAGTTCCTTGACCTAATCCTGGACTACGGTCGTATAGAGCCATCGCTCCTCACGAATGACCTGGCACTAGGTGACCGCATCCAGAACCACCCAGGACTGCTCTGGTAAGCTCAGAACGTTCGCGAGTTCAAAGGTGTATAGCTACCACCTGCAGCCCGTTCTTCTCTTGGAAATGGAGAAGGATGGGGAGAGCATGAACGTCAGCGCGGAGCTTGAGATCGGTGTCCCGGTTGTGAAGCAGGGGCGGTGCCGTTAGCCGAAGATAAAGGGGTCGGTAGCAGCACCGAGCCAACTCTTGTCGCGACCACGCATGGAACTCGTCCCCGGAATTGTGTGCACATTTCCCACCATTAATGCCGTGACGGGCTTGACAATTGGCACATTTCTGCCTATGCTGTGGAGGGATATCAGGAAGCATAACGACTGCTTGCGAGGTGACAGCATGAACGGAGCCGCACGGATCGCATGTCCGCATTGCGGACGGAATAACATGCCAGGGCAAGGCCCGAGCTGCTGGAGCTGCGGCAAACCGCTATCTATGACCGCGCAGCCTGTAGCGCCCGTCCGCCCGCCCATCATTTCCACTGCACCCAGGAAACCACTGACTCCAACGCAATGGGTGCTGGCGGTCGTTGTCGGTCTGGTGTTACTCTGCGGTTTTGGGTCGTTGTTTCAGCCGAAGTCACTTACTCTTGGAGATGTGGGCCGTTTGACCGCTTACGAAGGTCGGGAAAACGTGCTTGTTGCTGTCACGAAAGAAGCACGAGAATCCCTCACCCATTCGCTTGTAGCCAAAGACGAAGAAGGCGGCAGGCAACTTGCTGGGGCCGGACTGCTCTTCATTGTCCCTGCGAATACCCAAGTCAGAATCATAGACCGAGATATGGGCGTTTGGCAGATTCGCGTTTTGGAGGGTAGCTCTCAGGGGCAATCCGGCTGGGTACTCAGGGAACAAGTGACAGCTATTCCCTAGGGTGGAAATGGGGACACACACGATCTTCTGTCTGCCCCCTGACATCCTTATGTTCGAGATGACCGGGCTACACTCGAAACCAGGTACCCTACCCGCGTGCTGCCTTCTTGACCTTGGCGATGAAGGCCATGAGATCGTCCTTGGTTCGCGTCGGCGAGGTCATCAGGTAGATTGAGCGCCGGAGCAGGCTGAGGGTCTTCTCGCACATATCCATCGTGTAGGTCGGCGGCGTGTCCGTGAGATTGAAGGCGTTGACCTGCGAGCAATGCGCGCCCTGGTAGTTCATGATCGGATCCCAGTTCGTATAGACGTGCAGGCCGCTGTCAATCGGGCAACCCGCGCCGATGCCCTCGTCCGCCAGCCGCTTCTGGAACGCCCGAGCTTCTGCCTCGGTCTCGAACAGCAGCGAGACAGTCGTACCGCAGTCGCCGTCGAGATCGTGCATCGGGTTCAGTTTGAACGCCGATTCGTTGGCAAGCTCGCAGACGATGGTCTTCTTCTCCGCCCGAAGACCGGCGAGGATGCCGTCCAATCGCCCGAGTTGCACACGCAGGATGGCCGCCAGAATCTCGTTCATGCGGAAGTTGGTGCCGACAAAGAACTCGGACTCGATCTCCGAGGCGTGTCCACGGAAGCAGCAGCCGCTGTCGTGGTAGATAAGCCCGCGCTCGTAGACGGCGTGATCATTGGTACACATCGCACCGCCTTCGCCGCAGGAGATGATTTTGAAGTGGTTGAACGAGAAGCCGCTTGCGTGACCGATGCTCCCGAGCCGCTTGCCCTTGTACGAGCCGCCGTCCGCCTGGCACGCATCCTCCACGACCTTCAGCCCGTGCTTGTACGCGATGCCCATGATCGCCTCCATGTTGCAGGGCCAGCCGTTCATGTAGACCGGCATAATCGCCTTGGTACGCGGGGTGATCTTGCGCTCCACGTCAATCGGATCGAGAGTCAGCGATTCGTCCACCTCGGCAAGAATCGGCACCGCGCCCGCCATGAGCGGGGCGACCGCCGTTGCCATGAAGGTGTACGCCGGGACGATTACCTCGTCACCAGGGCCGATGCCCAGGCCGATCATGGCACATGCCAGCGCCGCCGTACCGTTGGTCACCGCGATGGTATGCTCCACGCCGATCTTCTCCGACCACTCCTTTTCGAACTGGTCGGTCTCGCCGCCCTCACCTCCGCGATAACGGAACAACTGCCCGGACTCGATTACCTTGCGAACCGCCTCAACCTCTTCTTCACCGATGATGTACATGCGACACCCCTCCCCCTCGTACTCTTACTCGTACTCGTACTCGTACTCGAATTCGCCCTGATGAGTGATACGTGATAGTGAACTGCCTCCAGCTTCACACCGGTTTTCCATTCACAGTTGCGCTACCGTCTCTTGGCAAACGAACATCCAGCTTCAGTCCCTCCGGCGCATTCACCCTAAGGGCGAACGGCTTGCCGGGGTAGTTCTCCCACTGCACCTCGATGTTTCCAGCAGGCGTCGGCATCGTTCCCCTGCACCAGATTAGGTCGCCGGGATGCGGCTCGATGACCGTCTCCGCAAACCCCGGCTTGACCGGCATCACGCCCAGCACATAGGCGCTCAGGAAGAACGTCGGGGCCGCCGACCACCCGTGACAGTGGCTTCGGGTCAGCCTCTCGCCCTTTCCGAAACCAAGCTCGTTCGCCGACCACATCTCCCAGAACGAGGTCGCGCCGACATCCACCATGAAGCCCCAGTCGCGCCGGATGGTGTCCACAAACTCCTGCTCCCTGCCCTCGCGCTGGAACGCCTCCAGCAGGAAGAACTCGAAGAACGGGCTGCCGGCCTTGACGAACCCCTCGGGCGGGTTGTACATGATGTCCAGGCACCGCTTGGCCCGGTCGCCGGTCGCCACACCTGAGATGTACGCCGCGGTCTGCGTCTGCTGGCTGAAGACCGTGCTCTGCTCCTTGCCGTGCAAGCAGTCCGTGTACGCCTGCTTCTCATCGTTCCAGAGATGCTTGTTTGCCGCGTCACTCAAGCTCTGAGCCATCGCACGCCACGCCTTTGCCAGATCCGCCCTGCCCAGCCAGTCCGCCATCTCGGCACAGTCGTTCAGCCCGTGAACCGCGAGGCAGCTCAGGTGCGTTACGACACCAAAATTCGGTGTATCCATCTGCGCCCAGTCGAACATGTTCCACGCGCGGATGTCGAACAGCCCGTCGGCGTTGATGTACTCCTTCATGCCGTTGACGTTTCGCTCGACGAACGAGAGGAGCTTCTTCGCCCTATCCGCGTCACCCGTGAACAGCAGGTACTCGCGGCACGAGCGCATCCACAGGAAGGTCCACGCAGGCAGGATGTTCTGCCACCCGCTTGGCACCTCGGACTCGGTGATCGGGGACCGCTCCAGACTGTCGCCGGTCTGCTCGATGCAGCGGTACCACAACCTCGGGTCGCCGTTGATCGCCCAATCCACCAGCGATTCGTTCCGCGCGTCGCCCACCCAGTGTGTCTGCTCGTAGGTCGGGCAGTCGGTGTAGGTATCCTCCGCACAGCACCGCAGGGTGTTCGCGCCGACCTGCCAGATGCGGTCGAGCTTGGCATCGGACGAGGCGAAACTGCCTCGGTTGCTCTGCGGGTATGTACTCTCCAGCACCTGGACGCCGCCCAGCTTGACCGGGCCGGTCATGTTGCGCAGGATGAGGTAGCTATACTGGAACCCACGGCGCTGGTTGGTCTGGTAGGACTGAGCGCCATCACGGCAGATATAACGGCTGCTGTTGTGCATGCCCTCCGCGAAGTTGTAGCGACCGTCGGGCTGGATGAACTCGAAGTTATGGAGGTCAACGATTGTCCCGGCTGCAGCATGGATGTCGAAGCGATGGTAGCCGACCATCTCGCGCCCAAAGTCGAGCAGGATGCGCACATCACTGCCGTCCGCGTTCGGGTACACAGTCGCCCACTCGCCTCCTGAAACGAAGCTGTCCTCGCCTTCTATGCGCACGTCACCGCCGACAACCCTATCCGTATATGCCTGCGCGAAAACATCGTTCGTGAACAGATGCTCTGGCTTCAACTCCTGGAAGAAAGGCTGACCGATGATGGACTGAACCTTGCCGTCAGCCCAAAACGCGTCAGCGCGCGCAAACGTGGCGGACTCATCGAGCGGATGGCAGTGGCATGGATGCTTATCGCGCTCACGCTGATGGATGTTCGCCCACTCGTCCTCGGCGAAATCAAACGGGCCGGCCACCGCCCACGCCGCGCCGGGCTTGTCACCGGTGGCGCAGAACTTCAGCCCCTCCGGTCCGTCAATGCACTCGGTAAACTCCGGCAGATGGTAGCTCCCACGCGCCATCACAACCACATCGTTCCAGCCCTTGCGCAGCTTGGCTTCGTTGCCGTTCAACGGTTCGCCGTTGACTTTGACAGGACCGCGCGTCATGGCAAATGTGATTTCAGCATCCTGCGGTGACCAGATCTGCGTCACTAGATACGCGTGAGCGGTGACCATGTTCGACGTGAGGTCGGTCGGCGCGATGTACGGCTTGATGCTG
This sequence comes from Armatimonadota bacterium, assembly GCA_025358205.1. Classification (GTDB taxonomy): domain Bacteria; phylum Armatimonadota; class UBA5829; order DTJY01; family DTJY01; genus JANYKG01. The sequence goes on along the minus strand of JANYKG010000079.1, from coordinate 11,728 downwards.
ATGGTGTAGACGTATGGGACGGAGCGGACGGACTCCTTGCTGACCATCCGCGTCGGCAGAACCGGCGCCAGGGTCAGGAACGGGATGCCGCGGGGTTCGTAGTTGCCGTGGAAGCCGTCATCCGCCGGGCGAACCGCCGAGGCGGCAGGCCAGTCGGAGTCGTCATGCTTGAGCGCTGTCCAGCCGTCGAACCCGCGCCCATCGTACTGCTCTTCGTAGGCTTCCTGGCAGCTTATGCGCGGAACGGCGTTGATGAACGCGGTATCCGGGGAGGCCTTCCACGAGTGATCGGTGCCGATCGTGCGCCCGCCGACCTCAAGCTGCGCGAGCAGACCCTCCGGCCCGTGGATGTACTGGAACGTGCTTTCGCCGTAGTGGTTGACCAGCACGGCGACGACGTTTTCGCCGGCACGCAGATGCGGCTCCAGATCGTAGGTGTCATAGCGCCAGTGGTTAGGCCATGCGCGAACCGGCCCCTGCCCCAGATACGCGCCGTTTACGTAGAGGACGTAGCGCGAATCTGCCGTGATGTGCAGAGTCGCCGGCCCCTCAGCATAGTGGAATACCTTCCTGAACCGCACAAACGCGTTTCGTTTCGGAGTGTCCTCACTCGTCCATATCCAGCTTCCATTCCAGTCCATCTGCAAAAACCTTTCCGAAGACAAATTCGAAATTCGAAGCACGAAATCCGAAACAATGCCAAACCGTCCAAAGAGCAATACCGAAACAGGCATCTAAGTCCGCAGGTCCGGACTTTTCCGTTTTTCTGAATTTTCCCTTTGTTTCGTGCTTCGAATTTCGGATTTCGAATTTACCGCAACGCGGTACCATCCGGCAGAGAAATCTTCGCCGGGGTGTTCGATTCCACCTGCCACTTGCCGGAAGAATCCTTGCCGACCCAGCAACTCGCGGGAATCGTGAACTCCTGGCCCGGCGCGATGTCGTACAGGTAGGCCGTCGCATGCCCGTCGCCGTTCTTGTCCGTGAATTCCGTCCGCAAGTCCTCGAAGCCGGCCAGTGTGATCTTGCCGCCGGAGACATCAGCTATCCGATGCCACGCGGTGTGATCCTCGTTGACCAGCCACCTGTCCTTGTAACAACCGGCGCTCGCGAACTGCAGAATGGACTTGGTGGTAACGTAGTCACCATCAGGCCCGATCACGTCCACTGCGAGCTTGCCGATACGCGGGCTGTCCTCACCAAGACCGATCACGAGTTTGCCGCCCTTGGCATGTGCGCTGTGGACGGTATAGTTCGCCCTGCCGAAAAGAACGGTTCCAAGATGCGGATTTCGGATTTCGGATTTCGGACCAGCTGACAGTTCCACTTCGTTTGATTTGTAGTTCACCTTGCTGACGGCGCCGGTGATGGAAGGGGCGGATTCAATGGACAACATGCTCTGTTTGATGTCACCGCCTCCACCGATAAATGCCGACCTCAATGCGCCTTTCGCGTCCATGCGTAGAACGGCACACGTTCCGCCGATGGTCAGCCCACCTACTCGAACTGTCTTAGACGGGTCCTCCGCTAGATATACATAGTCCGTCCCCTGTGCGCCGGTGACCTCCAGCAGATCGCCGCTCTCCGCCGGGAGACGCTTCACACGGATCGCGGGATCACCGGGCTTGAACGGCTGCAGCACACAGGCGAACCTACTGCGCAACCCGTCCGCGCCGTCCGCCGCACCCGTGCGCAGAAGCACGTACTTCAGCTTATCGGGATTGCCGGGCCGCTTCGGGGGGTTCCCGTCGGCAATGGCAACTTCCCGGACCGGCTGGCTCGGAAATACCGCCCGAATGCCGCAGTCCTTATCCTGCCACACCGCCGACCACCCGTCGCTCGGCACGCCCCGGCTCACGTTGTAGAGATAGGAGTAGCCGCTGCCAACGTAGGTGCTGAACGATCTGGTCTTGTCCGGATTCTCCAGTTCAGGGTCGTCGTACAGATACGAGTACGGAACATCTTCACCGGCAAGCGTACCCTTCGCCTGCGGTTTGAGGTCTATACCCTCGGTAGTAAACGCACCGTCGAATCCATGTAGGCTGTAGTCATGCGAGCGGCCACCCTTCACGAGGAAGAAATCCACCATGTAGGGTGATTCCGTATCGCCGCCAATCAGCATCTGCACCCGTCGGTACTCCTCCAAGCCCGGGTAGGTGTCCGGCGATGAGACATCGAGTATCTTCACATCCGGGGTTACCGCAAACTGGTTCAGGTATCCCGTCTTCTTCGTCGTCTGCCTGGATGCGTTGACCGTGACGGTCGCGTGGCTGATCGTGTTCGTCTCCCACGCAGGACGGTCTCGATTCTCGGCGGCGAACTGCGGATATCCCAGGTCTGGAATCAGCTTCTTGCCGAAACCGTATAGCTCGAAGAACAGCTTGTCAAAATGCGCATGGCCGGCGTCCGATGGCCCGTAGTAGCATGCAAGACCGATCCGACGATCATCCTTGCCCGCCTCCATGATGCCGAGCCCGTAGCCTCCCAGGTTCTTGCATCCATCCACCAGGTCGGGAGCGCCTTTAGCCATCTTCTCCAGTGACGCCTGATCGAGAACCGGGCGGTCCAAGTCCGAGTACCGCGCCAGCGTGTTCTCTCCGTAGACTTTGTGATCGAGCAACCACTTGGCAAAGACGGAGTCACCGAACTCGTTCAGACCCATGCGAGCCATATCCGCGGGCAGGTCGCTCACACCCGGCGCAACCGATCCTGAGTCGCCTATCGCCGGAGTGAACTTACCCATCACCTGCAGATCCAGATACGCAGTAAACATGCGCTTCAGCTTGGGGTTGTCATACACGTTGGTACCCAGCTTGTTCAGCAGCTCGGCCACGCTCGACATGCAGCCAGACCAAATCAGGCAGTATCCCGGCGCGGACTCAAACGAGATTCCCTCTCGGAGCACCATGTTGTCCAGAGCGTAGTTGAACCCCTCGATGGTACGATCTCCCGTCGAGTTATTGAGAACGTAATCCACCGCGCGTTTTGTGATCTCGTCGTCCTGCAAAACGGTGGCCAGGCAAAGCAGGGCGCGCTGGTGCATGCCGTAGTTGCCTCGAATCTTTCCATCATAGATGGACTTCACCGCATCGTTCAACAAGTCCCGTTCAATGTGTCCGCGAATGTCCTGATTCGTCTTGCCGTACAGCGGGGAATCCTTGCCGTCCACCGGCTGGAACTGCCCGTCCGACGACAGGGCGTCGAAGATGTTGTCATAGGCATAGGCGAAGGTGGTGGCCGTACCCGTCTCCCAGATCAGGTTCAGGATCTTGCCTTTGTAGTCCGGTGCAAACTCCTGGGCGTACCTGGATTGCTTGTTGTGATCCATGGACGGGTAGAAATCTGCAATCCGGTCCAGTATCACGATGGACTTGCGAGCGTACTTCGGATCGCCGGTTATCTGGTAAGCCGTACCCAGGTCACTGAGCGCGGGAAAAATGTAGTTGCTCCACAACCAGTGGCAGTAGTAGGCCACGAACCAGTGCTTGTACTTGTCGCCGTCCTTGCGCCAGCCCCAGCCGTCATCGGCATACGGGCCGGTGAGCAGCGACTTGTCCTTCGTCTTGTAGTAGGCCATGAAGTCGTTGGACGGATACTCCTCACCGCCGATGGGGCAGACCAGCTTCCACGGCTTGTTGAACGGGTCCATCTTCCAGAAGTAGTTGCCGTACTTGAACGCGGCTGCTCCGTGTACCGGACAGCCGTCGAACGACGAGTTGAACCCGCGTGGTATGTCGTAGGACGGTATCATCTCCCAGATGTAGCGGTCCGACCTGGCCACCCACTCATCGGCTCTCTTGATGACGGCATCGGCGATGGCTTTGGCCTTCGGGTACTTGGCGATATTCTCGCGAATCTGACGAACTTCCGAATCAGAGGTGAGCGAACGGGTTTTCTTCACGGGGAACTCCATGGCTGATAGCGCGTTAGACGAAGTTGCGGACAAAACGATGGCGGCGGCGAATAGTGCAAGACTCATTCGCCCCATTGCGTGAGTGATGCTGGTCAATGTGTGTATACCTTTCATGCTTATGCATCGGCGTTCTGATGCCGAACGGAACGGCAAGACCTATTCCTCAGACGAGTCACTTATTCCCGACGATTCCACCGTCTTGCGGATGATCTCCAGCGCTTCCTGAGCGCGTGACTCCGGCACAGCCAGAACTTCCTCAGCCAGCGGACCTGTTGTGAACGAGCCTTGCCAATCCACCACTTCGGCCTTCTCCCACACCGGAATGCCGGCTTCCTCAAGGATGCCCTTCATAATGGTTGCTTCGAATGAATCCTTCGCGCCGAAGACTCCTACCATGCCCTCGTTCTCATACTCATGCTCAGGGCCTTTCGGCAACTCAGGAACAAGCGCTACGTCACAATCCGTACACTTCGAGATACCCTCTACGTATTCCATCTTGCATTGCGGACAGAATGGCATTTCATCCTCCTACTTATAAAGCACAGGGAACGCTGGCCCGCATCATTCATGAGAAACGTGAATGATTCTCTGATGGCCCTGGATTATCCACTACTTGAATAATCCAGGCTAACCGCGTTCCCCGCACATTGTGCATTGAAATGAAGCTGAACGACTAGTGACCGGGCATCCCGGGCATACCTGGCATCTTGCCGCCGCCCTTCATCATCGCGCCCATGTCCTGAATCTTCGCACCGGCGGGCAGCTCAAACGCGCTGTCCGGCACCGAGTTGATCTCGCTGAATTTGAACTTCATGAGCTTGTCGCCCATCTTCTCCTGACGCGGCAGACCCCATTCCTTATCTATCCATGCCTGCGACATCATCCCGTTCGGACCGGATGACGCAACAACCCAACAGTCCACACCGTCTATGGTTTCGGACCTGAGTTTCTCCGTCTTGATATTCATCTCTTCGGCGGTAGGCATCTTCGGCATACCGGAATCCGCAGACTGCTCCGATCTGTCGTTCTGAGGCATCTTCATGGCCATTTTGGTCTTCGGGTCGTACATGTATGTGGTCTTCGCAGCCATGTCCATAATCATGAGTGCGCCGTTCCCCATGTCCATCTTCATCTTCACGGGCATACCGTTCTCCATCTTCACGGTATGCGTCATCTTCTTGCCGTCCGCTTCCATGGTCATGGTATAGCTGGTCAGGGACTTGCGTTTCTCGGCCAAAGCCTTCAGGTCAGCCCCACCGGAAAGCTTTTCCGCTATTCCACCGCCTGATGGCGCGGTCCCCGTGAGTGCATTCGGCTTGGGCTTGGAACAACCCGTGAATGCACAAAGTACCAGCGCAAGCGCCAGTGCAACCCAGACAATCCTTAGAGAAATCTTCATTTCGTTTCCAACCTCCATGTAGTTAGTTGCGCGATATCACTCGTCCGTGGTACAAACTCTTCTGCATCTTTCCATCGGAATCGGATGTTATCCTCCTAAGAGATACCCACTTACTTCGGTATTCATCGCTCGCTGGAAGACCCGTCTTCTGAACTTGAGATCACAGTCTGCTCGATGACAGTCCTGGCGCGCTCGACATCGCATTCCAGCACGTAGATCGTTCGTTGGTACAAACCGTTAACCGCGCCCATACCAATGGTGCGCATGTGTCGAGTGGCATCGGGGGTCAGATAGCTCCTTATCCCCGCATCGTCCAAGACTCCCTGAACGATCTCCGCTTCCACACTGTCACTGGTCACGAAGATCGGCGTTGATTCCTCGTCCTTCAGCGTCTCTCTGATATCGGGTTCCTCCGGCGGAAGCTGCGACACCAAATCCATATCGCAGTCGGAACAGGTCGCAAACCCCTCTCGGTACTCAATCCTACATATTGGGCAAAACGGCATATCTCGTCTCCGCGGCTTCTATCCCGACATCATTTATTACTCGATGCGCCGGCATTGATGGCATCGGCGATCCGCTGGGCTTCCTGCTTGCTGAAGAGTCCCCTAATGACGACCGAACCGTTCTTGATCGGCTCCTCGACAGTGGGAGCGCTTATGATCTTGCCGTTCACGATGATCGCTAGTATCTCCCCCTCATTCCGCCTGGTGAAGTCCGCGAGCTTCTTTTTGCCGGAGATCGTCATCTCTACCGTGATGGTCGGTTCCTGCGCCATCGGGTCAGTGATCATTTTCGACACAGGTTTGACATCCGTACTGCCCAGCACAAGTTTCGACCGCTTGATAACTTGAGACTCAGTCACCGGCTTGCCGTGCGCATCCTCAAAGACGATAGTCTCTTTTCCAGCCTTGTCTCGCTTAAAGTCCATCTTGTATAGAGCATGAGGATGAGCTTGGTCGCGAACACAGATAAGGTGACGGAATTCCAGACCGGTCGGCTTCGTAGCAGCCTTGCCGATCGATACCAGCCCCGTACCTGCAACTACAAGAAGGCAGATCACAAACGCAAATCTCTTCACGGAAACACCTCCTGGCATTTTGTATCCGCGCATGGTGAATCCATACGCTCGGTCCGCTAATCCGGCTGTGACCGAGCGGACCGAATGATTCCACCTTGGCGTCTTGGCGGTTAAGCTCCGGTCCCTTCAACCATCAGCCATTTGCCATTACCCATTCTCTAGAGAATGAACTGCTCCAGATACCTCTTGGAGAAGAGCAAGCCGGAGTACTTCAGATCCTGGAGCCAGCGGCCTGCGTGCTGCTCGATGTTCACATCGCCCTTGTAGTTGTGGAAATACAGAAGCGCGAAGAAAGCGCCCCAGTTCGTCTCGTCGAACCCAGGGTTGGGATCCTGGAACCGCTGCCCGCCGATGGTGAGCGAACCCTTTGCGTGGCAGTGATAGAATTTGTGGCCCCAATCGCGCATCTCGGCCAGATAATCTCTGCCGCCGATGACAGCATGAGACGGATCGAACTTGATGCCCAGGTCCGGGAGCGCGGGCATGAGGATTTCCCAGGCGTCGGGTGCAACCGCAAAATTGGTCCAGTGGCAGTTGTAGAGCGCAACCTTGATTCCCTTCGGTTTCGCGTACTCGATCAACGCGCCGAGGTTGTCAACCGCCCGCTTGCAGTTCTCCTCTACCGTCCTGCCGGTCTCGTCCCCGCCGCCTGTCACGAAGACCGGCGAGCCGACACCCTCGCAGAAATCAATGGTCTTCTTTGCATCGGCGAGGTGTCGGGCATTCTCGGCAGCGTCATCTGAGATGTAGTTCCTGCCGAAAAGGCCTACCATGTTGAACGCCACGTCGTACTTCTTGGCATACCCGGCAAGCTCTTTTGCTTTCTCGGTAAAAGCCATGTCGGAGTTGCCGTTGTACTCCACAACCTTGAATCCGTTGTCGGCGGCGAACTTGAAATCCGCCTCGGTGAGATTACAGATGAAACCAATTCGCATGTTGAAACTCCCTTCTCGTCCACCAGCGCGGATTATGCGGGACGTGCATAATCCGCGGCCTTATGAGCATTATTCATGCCGTTCATGAATAATGCGGGCCAGGATGCCTATATTCTGATTCATCCGCCAACGGATGTCAAGAAAAAAGCCCACGGATTTCTCCGCGGGCCTTTTTGTCTTTTATGTGAATGAATCTAGCCGCCGTCGTTGCCGTGGTTGTGACCACCGCCCTGACCGTTGGATCCGCCGCCTTGACCATTCTGACCACCGCCCGGTCCACCATTGCCACCGCCGTGGTTGCCGCCGCCGCCCGGTCCGCCGCGTCCCCAACCCTGCTGCTGGGCGTACTGACGCATCTGGTTTCGCTGATCGTCGGTCATGTTGTTGAAGAACTGATGCCTCAGCTCGTTCATCGTCTGGAGCTGCTGATCCATGGGCATCTGCTGGAGATAACCGTAAAGCTGTCCTGCCGCTGCGGCAGCGTCTCCCTGAAGCGGACTGCCGAGAGCCACCTTAGTCGGCTCTGTTTTTTCCACCGGAACAGGAATGGCACGGACGAGGTAGATCTCCTTCAGCTTCATACTTGTCGCCAAGGTAGAAGCATCCACGGAACCGGCCTCTGCGCCGGGAATGTAGACAGTCTGCGTCTTGGCAACCGGGTCGCTGCAGATCACTGCCGCGCCGCCCAAGTCCTTCAACGCATCCAAAAGTTTGAACAGTTTGCTCGCACTCGGCTTCTCTGTAGCTCCCGCCTTTGCGTACGTCTTGTACCACTCCAGCTTGTTCATCTTGCAGATGTTATCCAACGCCTGATCAATGGTCATGCCGGACAGACTACAGGAAACCTTGCCTTTGACCGTGTTATCTCCAAGAATACTCACATTCGCCTTCTGTGACAGGGTAGCCAAAGCCACTGCTATGTCAGTATCAGTCAGCGAGAGAGAGATAGCGCCGGTCTGAGCCTGCTGGGCGAATACCGCCCCGGATAGACACAAGATAAGAATCAATACAACTGCGAATCTCATAGTTTTCCTCCGCCGCCTAGCTTGGATCATTCATGAAATGGATTATCCAAGGCCTTTTGAACATCATTCACGTGATCCGTGAATGATGCGGGTGATGTTTGCCCGCTCGATCGCCTAGCCTGCATTTGCATGCAGGGCCTTCAGAGCATTATTCACGTCCTTCGTAAATAATGCGGTCTAGCCATAGTAGACGAGCCAACACTGTCAATGTTCACAGGTATTCTATCACCTCATGAGAAAAATAGCCAGAGTTTTTTGCACGAAGGAGTCCAGACACCCGGCGAAGAAGTTTTACTCAGACATCCACGCCAGCTTGCATTATGCAAGTCCCGCATAATGCACGGCCTTCTGAGCGTTATTCACGTTCTTCGTGAATAACGCGGGCTTAGAATCTAGAAAGTCAGGCATGGCAGACGTACCCCAGACTCAAGACAGCATACCGCCGGGATTATCACATTCCGATCTATTATAATCGGATTTCTCGCCACCATACCGGGTGTGTTCTGGGGCGTTTACGGCGATGTGGTATCTCAGACCGATCTGACATCCACATCGCTGATGATGCCGCCCGTGCTCATCCTCATCACGCTGCTGCTGGTGAACGTCCTGCTCCGTAAGATCAGACCCGCCTGGGTTCTGTCGCCAAGGAAGGTCACTTTCGCCTGCTGCGATATCGTGGCCAGAACCTAGGCAACGTCCGTATTCGCCGACAGCTGAAGTAAAATACTTGCAGGGCACTGCTGAGCGCAGAGCGTCCCGGCCCGGATGAGAGCCAGTAAAATGATGATATGCATCACATTGGAGAAACCTCTTAGGCACCCATACTTCGTCGGGCACGCGCGCTGTACATTGCAGATGGATGAACCCCGCAGGTTCACTCCCATTTGACCACGTTGTGCCCATTCTTCTGCCCGATGGATTACCCGTGTCTCGTGACAGGTCACTCATCACTGGCGGCCCCCATCCTTGGGATGCTGTCTATCTGCGCGAAGGTACACCAAGGGAGCCAGACGCGCGCGCCCCGGCCTCTGAGCAGGGAGAGGCCGATGCCCTCGACCTGCAGTCCCGGATGCGCGTAGCCCTTCGATCCGTCCGTGTCCAGAAACTGCTTAGTGTTGTGCAGCAGGATCAGGCTCATGTCCCGATAATGCCGGTCGCCCGTAAGCCGGTACAGGCGGTCGAATGCGTACGCGCTCGATGCATCCGCGCAGTCGGCATAGGAGTGTCCCGCGGCAACAAGGCTCAGGCCCGCGGTGTTGATGCGATCGAAAACCGCGACTGCCTCATCGCCGTCGGGCATCGGCACGTCCCAAACGTAGACCCAAGTCTCCACGAAGTCGGCGGCCCGTTTCGCGGCGTCGAGCCACTTCGCATCCTTCGTGGCATCGTAGAGCGATAGAAAGCCCTCCAGCGCCAACTGAGCGGCTTCCTTGTCGGTCACATTCGGGTTGTCCGGAGTGCCGCCGACGTAGCATGCGGGATTGTGGATGCTATCCCACGCGTAGTTGCCGGCGGAGATGGCAGCCTTCCGGTATGAGTCGTCCCCTGTCGCACGATAAAGGGCGGAGAGGAATGGGATGGCGTGCGAAGTGTTGTCCGTCGTCATCTGGAGCGGCTTGCCCGAGACATCGTATTTGCGGTAGAAGGATCCGTCGGCGTTCTGATGCTGAACCAGCCAATCGCCGAACCGGCGCGTCCACCGGAGCCAATCATCATGACCGCGCTCGAGATCCCACGCCCTGAGCACGGCGAGGTGCCCTTCGCTGAGCGTGCGGAGGAATACCTGCCCGTTCTGCGGTTCGTCGCGCCAGAACCGTTCGGTCGCCATGACTCCCCAGTGCGGGCCGGGGCCGGCATCGGCGGGCATGGACGGCTGATACCACGTGTGCGGGAGTTCATCCGAACCTTCGTACGAGGAACTCACCCAGAAGTCGATGATCGCATCCGCCATCGCCTTGTCGTGGGAGTTCCCGCCGCGCAGGAGATGGTACGCGCACGGAAGTGCGGCGCCCGTGAAGCCCATCTGGTAGCAGTACATCCCCGGGGTCCCGGCGAGATCTACGGTGAACGGGAAGCCGGGTGCGCCGTTCACGAACTTCGCGTAAGTGCTCAAGAGATCAACGCTGTCGGCGTAGACCTTCTTCAGGTCGGCCCACACGACCCCGGGCTTGTACACATCATAGAAGAAGCGCCATGACGAGCGGACGGCGGATGGATAGTCGTCATCCTGGCCGAGACGGAGGACGAGCCGGTACTCGTGACGGATGCCCGCCTTCACTGGATGGCTCCTTAGCGCCCAACGTCTCTCTACGCTGCCGCCCGCGATGTACGTCTTCTTCCCTCACTGCCGGGGAAGAGAAAGCCCATCGAGACGCCGTCAGTCCGCTCGACGCCGAGCGATCCGAACTGCATGCGCTCGTCCACGAGCCTGGGGAGGAGGTCCTCGCCACTGAAGGTTCTCGCGTCCGGCGACGCATCGCCCACGCACAGGGAGATGCCGGTCTCCCGGTCCTGGGCCATGACGAACGGCGACGTGAGGCGGTCCTCGCGCATGAAGATGAACCGGTCCGAGTAGTCGCCTGCGATCGCGTGCTTCGGGACGTGCTCGTTCCGGCCGTACCAGACCCCCGGCGCGAGCATGTCGTACGCATCTAGATCACGGCTGACGCGATGGAGGGTGAATCGTGTGGAAAACGCCTTGTCGTTGGCAGACGGGTGCCCTATCGTCACGCGCCTGGAAAGCGTGAACGACCCCTTGCCCGCGGTGTACATGTCCTCGAACCGAAAGGGGTCCCATCTGGGGTGTTGATGACGCCCGTGCACCGGATGCCTCCGCGCACCATCCGCACGGCATCATACGGAGCGGTGATCCAACGAGCCTGAGGGCCGACGAGTTCGAGAGCGATGGGGTTCGGCTGCGTCCAGACCGCGTGCGACTTCCACGCGAGGGAGACGCCGCCCTGGACGATGCTGAGCTGCGCCTTCCCGGATGTTAGGGCGAGGGCATCTGCGCACACACACGCCGACATCGCTAGAACAAGTATCATTATCCAACGCATGGTCTATCCCCGGGAGATACATTAACCTCCAGGCAAAGGAATTCCTTGCACGAGCGGCTAATGGCTGATGGGATGGATTAGTGCATCTTACTCGTGCTCGTACTCATACTCGAAAAGCCGATTCACGAATAGGAGTATGAGTATGAGACTACTCAGACGGCCAGTCGAAACAATGTCAATAGGGACACCAATGCTCAAAGCAACTGATGACAGCGCTCCTACTCAGACGGGCATTACCCTCCGCGCGCTCATCATAGGGTTCATCGCAACGTTACCGGGCGTGTTCTGGGGCGTGTACGGCGATGTGGTATCTCAG
>JANYKG010000040.1 GCA_025358205.1 Armatimonadota bacterium | reverse complement strand
TGTTGGTGAGGCGGCATCACCCGGATGTGGCTGCGGATAAGTTGTTGGCCAAATCTGCGTTCATAGAGATTTCCGAGGCGTATCACACGCTGATCAACCCGGACAGGCGGGTGATATACGATTCCAAGCTGGCTGCCGATGCGCCCCGAGTTGACGCAGGGCGACCGGAGCGAGGCGGTCAGACCAGGCAGGCTCGCAGGCCAACGCACAGCGCATCACCAAACGCGGTGGCTGAAGCGCGGCGAATGGTGTCGGACGCGCAGGTCGCGTTTGCCAGAGGTCAGTTTCGCGACGCCGAGTTGTTATGCAAACAGGCGCATAGAACGGATCATCGGAACATCAAGGCGTATGTGATTCTCGGTGATATATACCACATCCAAGGGCAGGACGACGCTGCTGCAGGCGAATACACCGTGGCAGTTCAGCTCGATCCGAAAAACCGGGAGATCGCTGACAAGCTGAACCGCATACTGAGGCATCAGGGGCGTTACACGGACGCGGTGGCGCGGGAAGAGCGTCATGCGGCGCTGAAGATAGGACTTAGCCTGATAGGGTTGTCTGTGATTGGGTTCATGTTTGTTATGCTGAATGCGAGTCCTGGCAGACCAATGGAGTGGCCGCATCCCTTCACCGGCTTGATTGGCTTGTGGAGTAAATCGCTGATCTTCGTGCTGGCGCTCGGTGGAGCCGTGGCAGGGTTTCTGCTCACCGTGACGGAAAACGTGGAGCCGCTCGGCGAAGAACTGGTATTCTCAGGCGTGAAGGCCATGGGTGTCAGGCAGCACGTCTATCCCATCGGTCTGATACTTGTGCTGTTCAACGTGGTAAGTTTCTACGTAGCCGTCGGAGTGTACACCGTTATCGCGCTTGTGCAGGACAGTCTGTCCAAGTCGGTGTATAGATCATTTGCGGCGACATTCGCGGTGGTTCTGCTGGCCGCGCTGGCGTACGAACCGGGCCGCGCTCAGGTGTTGGTGTGGGGCGGCAACGTGGCGTTTCCGGCTGTGTTGTTTGGCTGGATGATCGGAGACATCTTCAGACCGGGGTTCTAGGGAAATGGTCGAGATGGGTAATGAGGGAATGGTCAGGGGAAATGGTCAGATGGTCGGATGGTCAAATGGCTGATGGTCAGGGACCAAAGGTAGATGGAGGGGTAAGATGGTTTCCTCAATGGTAACAATCGCGAGCCTGGCGAAGAAAAAGCAGCGCGGCGAAAAAATAGCAATGTTGACCGCCTACGATTTTTCGATGGCGAAACTGATGGACACCGCCGGAGCGGATATCATACTGGTCGGCGATTCGCTTGGACAGGTGGTGTTGGGCTACGACAGCACATTGCCGGTGACGCTTGCGGACATGATCCACCACACGAAGGCGGTGGTGCGTGGTACCAGGCGCGCGCTGGTGGTGGTTGATATGCCGTTCATGAGCTATCAAATCGGGCCGCGTCAGGCTCTCCAGAATGCAGGCAAACTGGTGAAGGAAGCCGCGTCCGTTGCCACAAAGCCGGAGGAAGGTAAACCCGCCTCGCAGTCTGTTTCCATTGCTGTGAAACTGGAAGGCGGCAGGGAGGTTGCTTCTACAGTGCGGCGGATAGTGGACGCCGGGATACCCGTGATGGGCCACATCGGCATGCAGCCGATGTCTGCATCCAAGTTTGGCGGCGCGAGGATTCACGGCAAGGCGGAAGCTGAGGCGGAGCAGATACTCGCGGATGCCAAAGCTCTGGAAGAAGCGGGCGTGTTTGCAATGGTGCTTGAGGTCATTCCGGCTGAATTGGCGAAGCGGGTGACCGAGTCCGTGTCCGTACCGACCATTGGCATCGGGGCCGGACCGCATTGCGATGGGCAGGTGCTGGTATCCTACGATCTGCTGGAGATGTACGGCGCGCCCTTCAGGCATGTGAAGCAGTACGCGAATCTTGGTGAACAAGCGGAGCAGGCGTTCAGGGATTATATTGCGGATGTGAAGTCCGGGTTGTTTCCGGGCGCCGAGCATAGTTTCTAAGGTTTCGTACTCGTACTCTCGGAAAGCTGATGGGAGAGTAAGAGTAGGAGTACGAACAGATGTAAGAGTACGAATATGAAGGTTGTCCACACAATTGCAGAGATCAGAACCGCCGTCGGCACAGCCAGTCGTGAAGGAAAGACCGTTGGCCTCGTTCCGACCATGGGGTATTTCCACGAAGGTCATCTGTCGCTCATGCGGCAGGCGAAGGCGGACAATGATCTCGTGGTGGTCAGCCTGTTCGTGAATCCCACTCAATTCGGGCCGAATGAGGACTTTCGGAACTACCCGCGCGATCTGGAGCGCGATGCCGCAATGGCGGAGAGCGTGGGCGTTGACCTGATCTTCAACCCATCACCGGAGGAGATGTACCCCGAGGGTTACAGCACGTATGTAAGCGTGGAGAAACTGACCGAGGGGTTGTGTGGGGCGTCCAGGCCGGGACATTTCAAGGGCGTCACGACTGTCTGTCTGAAACTGTTCAATATCGTGCAGGCGGATCGGGCGTACTTTGGTCGCAAGGACTATCAGCAGTTCAAGGTCATCGAGCGCATGGTGAAAGACCTGGACTTGCCGCTTGAGATTGTGGGTATGCCGATAGTGCGCGAGGTAGACGGGCTGGCTATGTCTTCGCGGAACAGTTACCTGAGCGCTGCCGAAAGATCTTCCGCACTGGTGTTGAGCAGATCGCTGGCCCATGCGCAGGAATTGCTGGCCGGTGGGGTTGTCAACGGTGAGGAGCTTCAGCGGAAGGTTGAGGCGTTCATCGGCAAGGAACCGCTGGTGCAGGTGGAATACGCTTCAGTGGTTGATGCGGAGAGCTTGGAACCTTTGGCGGATATTAGCAGCAAGGCCGTTTTGGCCCTGGCTGTTCGGATAGGCAAGACTAGACTGTTAGACAACGCGCTACTAGAAATACCGGCGCAATAAAACGATGAGGTGCGAGAATGAACAGACTGAATGCTGGAGTTGCAAGGGCGATCATCAATCCGCCCATAGGCGTTGATCTGTGTGGATATGCAGGGCGTGTACCTGGCTGTACGAGCATACACGACGATATCTACGCGAAGGCTCTTGTTCTGGACGACGGTCAGAGACGCGCGGCGATAGTGACACTGGATTTGATTGGTCTGGATGACAAGCAGGTTGCCAAGATACGGGAATCCGCCGGCGCGGCGGCGGGTATTCCGGCTGCGAACATCCTCATCGGTGCGTCACATACCCACGCGGGTCCCGCGACGGCTGAGATCAGGGCTTGCGGACAACCGAATGTGGACTATGTGGCCGGCCTGCTGGTGACAATAGCGGATACCGTGAAAGATGCGGCTAAGAATGTTCGCCCGGTGAAGTTCGGATTTGGCAAAGCGGAGGCGCACATCGCCATCAACCGCAGATACCGCGCGCCCAGTGGAGAGATTCAGATTGGCGACAACAAAGGCGGACTGACCGACAACGAGGTTGGGATTTGGCGATTCACCGATGATGATGGGAATGAAATGGCCACCGTTTTCAACTATGCCTGCCACGCTGTTACGATGGGCGGCGACAACCGATTGGTATCCGGTGACTGGCCGGGCGCTGCGCAGAGGGCTGTGGAGCGTGCGGTGGGAGGTCAGGCGATGTTTCTGCAGGGCTGTTGCGGCAATATCAATCCATTACGACGCGCGACATTTGACGAGGTGGAGAACAACGGCCGCGAAGTCGGAGACGCGGTGATAGGCGTGCTGTCCGGAATCCCTACAACCGGCGACGCTGAGATCAGTGTGGTGTGCGAGGTCGCGAATCTGCCTTTGCAGGCGGCTATCAGCCGGAAAGAGGCCGAACAGACAATGGTGGAGATGGCCGAGCTTCTGAAGAACAAGGATCAACTACCGCTTCACGAAGTCCACCTCAACCAGGCGTATTACGACTGGGCTGTCAAAATCATCGAACTGGGTGATAAGGCGCCTGTGAGCAAGTCTTTTGAGGTGCAGTGCATGTCGGTTAATGGTGCGGGAATTGTGGCGCTGCCCGGCGAAGTATTTGTGGAATATGCGCTGAACATCAAAAAGATGCGCTCCAACATAATGGTTGCCGCCTATGCGAATGGAAACGTTGGATATGTGCCTACCCGCAAGGCTTTTGACCAGGGCGGGTATGAAGTTGACTTGGCGTACAAGCTATATGGCGAGCAGAAACTCAGCCCGATGTGCGAGAGCGTAATTCTTGCCGCTGCCGAGCGCGTGCTGTGCGGCGAGCCTCTTCCTTAATGCTGTGGTTACCGTTGGAGTTCACCGTGAAGTTTGCTTTGTGCAATGAGATGTTCGAGGGTTGGGCCGTGGATGATGTCTTCCACATGGCCGCCGAACTCGGATATCAAGGCGTGGAGTTAGCTCCGTTCACGCTGGCCGAGACCGTTGACGGCATCTCAGCGACCAGACGCAGTGAGATCGTTCGGGCCGCGGAGACGGCGGGGGTGGAGATCGTCGGCCTGCACTGGCTGCTTAAGTCACCCGAGGGACTGTATATCAACCATCCGGATGAGGCGGTTCGGTCGAGGACGCGCGAGTATCTGGATTCACTGATACGCTTGTGCGCTGATCTCGGCGGCAAGGTGCTGATCTTTGGATCTCCAAAGCAGCGGGACGTGTATCCCGACCTGACGTATGACCAGGCGTGGGACTATGCTCGCGAAACCTTCGTCCGCTGTGGAGAGACTGCGCAGGAGGTCGGCGTCTATTTCTGTCTGGAGGCGCTTGCACGCCGGGAGACCGATTTCATCAATACCGTGACCGAAGCCCTGCGCATGATCCGTGAAGTAGACCGTCCGCACTTTCGCACTATGGTTGATTCCAAGGCGATCAGCGACGACGGCAGACCGTTCGCGGAGATCATTGAGGAATCCGGTGCGATGATTAAGCACGTTCACGCCAACGATGCCAGCGGTCGAGGCCCCGGCATAGGCGAGACTGATCTCAGACCGATCCCGGCGGCGCTTGAGAAGATCGGCTACGATGGCTACGTTTCAGTAGAGGTCTTCGACTTCAAGCCCGATCCAGTGACGATTGCCCGAGAGAGCCTGGCGTATCTGAAACACATATTCCATGACGAGTGATGAGTGATACGTGAACTGCCTCGGACGCTTTACTCGTCACCTATCAGCTTTGTGAGGTAAACAATGACTATGAAATTCTACAACACCATGACCCGCGATAAGGACGAGTTTCGACCGATGGAAGAGGGGAAGGTCGGGCTGTACACATGCGGGCCGACGGTCTATGACTACGCACACGTCGGCAACCTGCGCACGTTCTTGTTCGAGGACATCCTGCGCCGCACCCTGGAGTACGACGGATTCGACGTGAAGCACATCATGAACCTGACGGACGTGGATGACAAGACCATTCGCGGCTCTCAGGCTCAGGGCATCAGCCTGGATGACTACACCGCCAAGTTCATCGAGTCGTTTCACGCCGACCGTGAGGCGCTGAACATCGAGGCGGCAGAGGTCTTTCCGCGCGCCACCACCCATGTTCCGCAGATGGTCGAGATGATCAAGACGCTGATGGAGAAGGGGATCGCGTACCGAACCGAAGACGGCTCCATCTACTACGATATCGCCAAGTTCCCCGGCTACGGCAAGCTCTCGCACTTTAAGATGGACGAACTGAGGGCGGGCGCGCGGGTGAAAGCCGACGAGTACGAGAAGGCGCAGGTATCCGACTTTGCGCTGTGGAAGGCGTGGGACGAGGCTGACGGCGACGTGTACTGGGATACCGAGATCGGCAAGGGCAGGCCAGGCTGGCACATTGAGTGCTCTGCCATGAGTATGGAGTATCTGGGACAGACCTTCGACATCCATACCGGCGGCGTGGACAACATTTTCCCTCACCACGAGAACGAGATCGCTCAGTCCGAGGCCGCGAACGGCGTGCGGTTCGTGGACTACTGGCTGCATGCCGAGCACCTGCAGGTGGACGGGCGAAAGATGAGCAAGTCACTCAGCAATTTCTACACGCTGAAGGACATCGGCGCGAAGGGGTACGATCCGCTGGTGTTTAGATATCTAGTCCTTGGCGCGCACTACCGGTCGAAACTGAACTTCACCTGGCAGGCGATGGATACCGCGAAGATCACACTGGAGAATCTATACGACTTCATGTGCAGGCTGGACAGGACGAAGGTTTGCGGTCTGGACGAGGCGGTTGCGCGTGCGAAGGACACATTTGCAGAGGCGCTGAACGATGATCTGAACACGCCGGTTGCGCTGGCTGCGGTCTTTGGCCTGGTGAAGGAAGTCAACGTGCAAGGCTCAGGCGGCAAGGAAGTCTGGGACGCGATGCTGGAGTTCGACAAGGTGTTGGGCCTGAGGCTGGCGGAGCATGCGGATTCGGTCAGGAGCGAGGTTCCGCAGGAGGTGCTCGATCTGCTGGAGCAGCGGCAGCATGCGCGTCGGTCAAAGGATTTTGCGGCCTCGGACCGTATCCGTGACGAACTGCTAGCAAAGGGCTGGGTGGTTGAGGATACGCCGGAAGGACCGAGAGTGAAACCAAAATGAGGTGTTTGGTGTTAGGTGCTAGGTGTTAGGCTCGGAAGGAGACTCATTCCAGTTCTCCGACTAACACCTACCACCTCGACCGAGGAGGTTGAGATGAGGGTGCTGGCCGTCGGGGCGCATCCCGATGATTTGGAGCTTTTGTGCGCGGGAACGCTTGCAAAATACGCGAGCCTGGGGCATCACGTGACCATGTGCCATGCTGGGCTTGGCGACAAGGGCCATTTCCACATTCCGAACGATGAGCTTTCCGCCATCCGTCGCAAGGAGGCGCTGAATTCCGCCGAACAGATCGGCGCGGAGAGCGTCTGCCTGGGCCTGCCGGACTGCGAGATGTTCGTTGACCGGCCCACGCTTGTGCTGTTCATGGACATGATTCGCACGGCAGAGCCGGACGTCATCATCACGCACTCGCCGACCGACTATATGCCCGATCACCGCGTAGTCAGTCAGCTTATTTTCGATGCTTCGTTCCACTCGACACTTCCGAACTTCAAGACTGGTGTTCCGGCGAATAAGCAGGTCACGCCGGTCTACTATATGGACACGATTGCCGGGGTGGACTTCGCGCCGACCGAGTATGTGGACGTGACGGAGCACCTCGCGAAGAAGAACGAGATGATGCTCTGCCACCAGAGCCAGGTCGTCTGGCTGAAGGAGCACGACAACCTGGATGTGTTGGAACTGATAGACACATCGGCGGAGTTCCGCGGCTTGCAGTGCGGGGTGCCGCACGCCGAGGCGTTTACTCAGGCTTATCGGTGGACGCGGCTGCGGGCGGAGCGGATGCTGCCGTAGTGATGATAAGTGATACGTGAAACGTGACTTGTACCCATAGGTGGTCGCATTCGGCCTAGCTCACTCATCACTTATCAATCATCATGACGCAAGGAGATAACCATGGACAGGAAGTTTGGAGTCGCCGTCTGGGGCGCTGGGTGGGTTGCCGGGGAGCACATCAAGGCCTACCAGAATAACCCACACTGTGAGATAGTCGCCATCGGGAGCCGCAAGGAGTCCAGCGCGCGGGCGAAGATGGACGCCGCCGGGCTGGAGTGCGCGGTCTACACCGACTACGATGAACTGATTATGGATAGTCGGGTTGATATCGTCTCGATCTGCACTCCCAACGACCTGCATGCCGTCGAAACGATCAAGGCCGCCAACGCCGGGAAGCATATACTCATCGAGAAGCCGATCGCACTGAACCTGGAAGACCTGGCGAAGATGCGCGTGGCCGTGCGCAAGGCCGGGGTGAAGACGCTGGTCGGCTTCGTGCTGCGGTGGAATCCGCTGTTCGACACGATCAAGAGCCTGCAGAAGACCGATGCGTTGGGCAGGATATTCATGGCCGAAGTGGACTACTGGCATCCGCTGGGCCGGTGGTACGGCGGCTTCGACTGGGTGACGACCAAGAAGTCCGGCGGCAGCATGCTCCTCTCCGCAGGCTGTCACGCCGTGGATGCGATTAGGTATTTCGTGGAATCGGAAGTCATCGAGGTCACCGCGTATTCCAACAACACCGGCGAGTGCGAGTACGACGCAAACATAGTGGCCGTGTTGAAGTTCGCGAACGGTACAATCGGCAAGGTTTCGGCAAGCTGGGACGTGGCATCGCCGTACATCTTCAACGTCGAACTCCTCGGCACAAACGGCACACTGCGGAACAACTCGCTCTTCTCAAAGACACTCTTCGCGGGCCAGACAAAATTCGCGAAAATCCCGACGATCCTCCCGGACAGCGGCGATGTGACTCATCACCCGTTCCAGGGGGAAATAGACCACTTGGTAGACTGCATACTCAGCGACACCGAGTCGCCGGTCAACCTGGAGGACGCGGTCAAAACACACGAAGTTTGCATGGCGGCGGATATCTCGGCGGCAGAGGGCCGTTCGGTCAAGCTGCCGTTGCTGTGAGAGAAGTGTGAGAGTATGGGCGTTTGGGGGCGGCAGATACCATACTTCATTATGTGGTGTAATGCAGAAGGAAGGTTTCGAAGTTGAAACAAGTATTCATTGACGGTAAAGGCGATATCGTTGTTCGCGAGATGGAAGCGCCGGAAGTGTGCGACGGCGGCGTGCTTTCGCAGACGGCTTATTCGGTCATAAGCAGCGGCACGGAGACGATGGGCATTCGTTCACGCCGGGCGAACCCCGATGCGGACCGCTCGGATCAGGCCACCGGTTACACCAACTCCGGCAAGGTCATCGCGGTCGGAAAGGGCGTTACCGGCTTCGAGGTCGGCGACCGGCTGGGCAACTACGGTAGTCCTTCATGCTTTGGCGGACATGTGGGCGTTTGTTGCATAGGCCGGAATCTCGCGGTCAAGCTGCCGGACGGAGTGGACGAGAAGGAAGCAGCGTTTACCGGCTTGGGCGGCATCGCGATTCAGGCGGTCCGACGAGCGGGTCTCCACTTCGGCGAGACGGCTGTGATCATGGGCCTGGGCGTGCTCGGTCAGATCATCGCGCGGGTCTGCAATGCGGCCGGTTACCGTGTCTTCGCGACCGATTTTCACGAGGGCCGCAGGAAGATCGCGGAGGGCGTGGGTCTCAGGACGATCAACGCCGCCGATGACGTGGTGCAGGCAGTGTTTGATGCGACAGGTGGGCAGGGGGCGGACGCGGTGCTCATCAGTGTTGCCGCCGATTCCGCCGAGCCAATCACCCAGGCGCTGAAGATGATTCGCTTCGGCGGTAGAATCGTCATGGTCGGCGTCACGAAGATGGAGGTAGACCGGAGCCTCTTCTTCGCCAAGGAAGCGGATTTTGTTATTTCTCGCGCAGCCGGGCCTGGGCGTTACGATCCTGTCTACGAAGGCCAGGGCGTTGACATGCCGTATCAGTTCGTGCGCTGGACCGAAGGCCGGAACTTGCAGGAGTTCATCCGCCTGCTCGCTGAAAAGCGGTTGACGGTCGCCGATCTCATCAGCCATGAATTTCCCGTCGAGAAAGCCGCCGATGCCTACGAGCAAGTGCTCACCAGCCCGCAGGAAACTCTGGGCGTTCTGTTGAAATACTAGATGGAGGTATGGTCAAAAGCAATGATCCAATGGTCGCTTCTGTTCGGTTATCTGACCATCTGTCCATCTGACCATTTTCCTCCCATATTCTCCCGCAGGTGAAACATTGCCTCTTTTTCGCAGACTGCTTATCGCATTGGTCGTGCTCCTGAGTCTCGCCTCCTCAGCCGTCTTGCACGGTGCGGAGCCGAAGAATCAGGTTCTTCTGCGCGTCTGGCTGCTCCCGCTCAAGGAGTCCCGCGGCATCTCGGACCGGGCGAACTGGGCGATAGTCCAGCGATTCATGGAGCTTCACCCTGAGATCAAGCTGGAGGGCTTCAGGGGAATCACCGCGCCTGGACTGGACCAGGAAGTCGGTCCGCTTCTCGCCATGGCGGGCGGCGTCGCTCCCGACGTGCTGTACGTCAACTTCCGCATCTCAGACAGCTACATCCAGCAGAAGTTCCTCTACCCGCTGGACGAATACGTTGACAAAGACAAGCCGCTGCAGGCGGGAATCTACAAGTCCATCTGGCCGGTGATCAAGCGTGAGGGACACGTCTGGGCCATTCCGTATCAGACATACGTGATGGCGCTGGCCTACCGGAAGGATCTGTTCCGCGCCGCGGGCCTTGACCCTGAGCGTCCGCCGAAGAATTGGGATGAGTTGTACAACTATGCCGAGCGTCTGACCATCCCCGAGAAGGGGCAGTACGGCATGGCGGTATTCTCGGGTCCTCACGCGGCATGGTGGTTCATAGACTTCCTCTGGTCGGCGGGCGGTGATGCTGTGCGACAAGAGAAGGACGGCACGTGGAAAGCTGTCTTCAACGATCAGGCCGCAGTCTCCGCGCTGAAGTTTTACCAGAAGCTGGGCCGCAACAGGTGGAGCAGGGGAGGGAAGACGTACAAAGGTGTGGCGTACAGGGATACCCAGTACAACGATCTCTGGCTGCTGGGCAAGATCGCCATGACGTTCACATACCTTAACGATCAGATGATGGCGACGGTGAACCCGAACCTTGTGGGCATCGCGCCCATGCCGCAGGGGCCGACGGGAAAGCGCGGGAACGAATTGAACTGCGCGATGATGGGGATCAACGCCACCACGAAGGACAAGCGTGTGCGGGATGCCGCGTGGGAGTACATCCGCTTTTGGGCCAGTGACGAGGCGATCCGCATAAGGTGCAAGTACTTCGTGGAATCAGGGTTGGCGCGCTTCATCGCACCCAAATACCTGAGGCAGTATGGCTACACGCAGTATCTCAAGGACGTGCCGAAGGGGTGGGAAGCCACGCTGAACGAGGCAATGCGCTCCGGGCGTCCCGAACCATATGGGCACAACTGCGAGAATATCTATGCGGAGATGACCCCACCGCTGGACACAGTCTGGCTGACCGACAACGTGAACTACCAGGCCGAGTTGGACAAGGCCGTCAAACACTGCAACGAGAAGCTCATGGGCATAGTGGCGCCGCGTGTCATGCAGTTCCGCCGCCGGGTGGCGGGAGTCGTGGTCGTGTTCCTGCTGCTTCTCTTCACGCTCGTCTTCCGCTACGTCATTAAGAGCTTCAGCAGGGACTACGAGGGGCAGGATTCCATTGTCGGCAGCGCAAAGAGTAAGAGGGCGAACTTGAAGCGCAATCTCTTCGCGTTCCTCATCATGGCCCCCGCGCTGATCTCGGTCGCTCTGTGGGCGTACTATCCACTCGCGCGCGGATCACTGATGGCGTTCCAGGACTACAAGATCATCGCCGGCGCGAAGTGGGTCGGGCTGGACAACTTCAGCGAGGTGCTCTTCACGCCTCAGGTCTGGAAGGCGTTTTGGAACAGCTTCCAGTTCATGCTCTGGATGCTCGGCCTGGGGTTCTTCACGCCCATCATCCTAGCCATGATGCTGCACGAGATTCCTCGCGGCAAAGTGCTCTACCGAACCTTGTACTACCTCCCGGCCGTGACAACCGGCCTGGTGATCATGTTTCTATGGAAATTCTTTTACAATCCCAGCCCGGCCGGACTGCTGAACCGCATGCTGGAGCAGATCAACACGTCGTTGCTCGTGCATCTGAACTCGGCGGCGGCGTGGATGCACCTCCCGATGAAGATTCCGCTCATCGAACCGCAGTCCTGGTTGGGCGATCCTAAGCTGGCGATGCTCTGCGTGGTTCTTCCTATCATCTGGGCGCACGTTGGGCCGGGGTGCATAATCTATCTCGCCGCGTTGAAGGGCATCCCGGAGGACGTGTATGAGGCCGCAGACCTGGATGGCGCGGGCGTTCTGCACAAGATCCGCCACATCACCATCCCATTCCTGCGTCCGCTTATCATTATCAACTTCGTCGGGGCGTTTATCAGCGCATTCCGCTCATTCGATTTTATATTCGTGATGACGGGCGGCGGTCCCATGTACGCCACGCACGTCGCCGGGCTGGAGATTTGGTACAACGCATTCCTGTACCTGAAGTTCGGGTACGCGGTGGCCATGGCGTGGCTGCTGGGTTCGCTTCTCGTCGGGTTTACCGTGTTCCAGTTGCGCATATTATCGAAACTGCAGTTCAAGACCGCAGGAGCATAGAGGGAAATGGTCCTTGGGAAATGGTCGAATGGTCACAATGGTCTACGGCACTCGACCATCCGACCATCTGACCATCTGACCATCTGACCATATCCGTTGACCATAGGTTTCTATCATGCCGATCATAAGCATCGTCGGGCGAAAAGAGAAGAAGATACGCGGGTTGATCTGGGCGCTGTACGTCCTGCTGACACTTGGCGCCCTCACAATGGTCTACCCGTTCCTGCTCATGGTCTCAACCTCGTTCACCAGCTACGTGGATCAGGATGAGTTCCGAGTTGTGCCGCGATATGTCTACAACGATCAGGTTCTCTACCGCAAGTACGTCGAGGCGAAGTATTGCGAGGACATCCTCCTCTACAACCAATGGTTCGGCTCGGATTACGGCACTTTCCGCGAGATTCCGACGCCGACCAAACCGAACAAGGCATTCATCACGGAGTGGCGGAACTTCAAGTCCTCACTGCCTAAGACGCATGTGATGCTCGCCGCCTGCTACTCGCCGAACGCGCAGAAAATCACGCCTGAGCTTGTCTCCAAGTACAGGGTGTTCGTCAGCCGCAAGTTTCACGGCGACCTGCAGAAGATGAACCAAGTGTATAAGGATACGGCGGAAACTTGGCTAGAGGTAGACATTCCTCAAGAGATCTGGGGTACTCGCGATTACACCGTGCAGCCGAATCGCAAGTTCTCGGAGTACCTGGAGTTCAAGGACGCTCTGCCCCAACGCTACCTGCTCACCGTCTCAGTTGACGGGCTTTACCAGGACGCGCTGAAGGTCCGCTTGGGCAGCTTCAAGGCCGCGAAGAAGAGCCTCGCTCTCGGCGACCACGTCCAAAAGCTTTCGGACATTCATCTCACACCGCGCGTTCCATCCGGCCCGGAAGCAGCCGCATGGGAGGACTTCGTGCGCAAGGACTGCCCGAGGGGCTTCCTGCGCATGGACGTTTCCGCTGCACCTGCCTACCGCGCATTCATCCGCGCGAAGTACGGCAACCTGGCTCTGTACAACAAGGCCTACGCATCGAAGGTGCAGACATGGGACGATGTGCCGTTCGCCCAGTCTGCGCCGAACAGAGGCGTTGCGCTTGTGGATTGGGTGGAGGTTCTGGGAACGGTCGTCCCGATCCGCAACGTTGAGGTCGTCGGACCCGATCTCGCCTTCCGCGCCGCCCTCCAGCGCAAGTACCACACCGCCGCCGCCATGAACCGTGCGCTCGGCACGAGTTTCGTCTCGTTCCAAGCCGTCGCTCCACCATATCAGGACAGCGACTGGCTGGAGCTGAAGGAGAACCGGGGCGCGATTCGTCACGAGTTCATCGTGCGTAACTACCGCGAGGTCTTGGAGTACATCTTCATTCACGGACGCGCGCTGCTCAACACCGCGATCCTCTGCCTCGGAATCGTGCTCGCGACCCTGACGGTCAACCCTCTGTGCGCATACGCCCTGAGCCGGTTCAACCTGCGCGGAACCTACAAGATACTGCTCTTCCTTCTCGCTACCATGGCGTTCCCGGCGGAAGTCAGCGCCATCCCCAGCTTCCTGCTCATCAAGAACCTGCACCTACTTGGCACGTACTGGGCCATCATCCTTCCGAGCCTGGCAAACGGCTACTCGATCTTCCTGCTCAAGGGGTTCTTCGACAGCCTGCCCAAGGAGCTTTACGAAGCAGCCATGCTGGACGGCGCAACAGAGATGCAGATGTACCGCATGATCACCATCAACCTCTCCAAACCCGTGTTGGCGGTGATCGGGCTGGGCGCGTTCACCATGGCATACGGCTCATTTATGTGGGCGTTCCTCGTATGCCAGAACCCCAAGATGTGGACTCTCATGGTTTGGCTCTACCAGATGCAGATCTGGGCGCCGCAGTACATGGTATACGCCGGACTGGTGTTGGCCGCGATCCCGACCCTGTTGGTTTTTATCTTCTGCCAGAACATAATCATGCGCGGAATCATTATCCCCTCGGAGAAATGAGGGGAATGGCTGGGGGCTTATGGCTAATGGTCAATGTCGGAGCCGTCTCCCCATCAACCATCAGCCATCAACCATGTTCCATGCCCTCTATTTGTGCAATTGCGCGAAGCATTTGAATGACCGGTCGTAGGTCTTTTCGACTTCCGATGGGAAGCAGCAGGCCGGAAGCTCGTCATTCGCGAGGTGATAGCTGAGGCACTGGCAGCAATTGCCCTTGCGCGAGCACCCCTGGTATGTGCAGGTGCAGTTTTCGAGATTGTTCTTGTTGTTAGCACAAGACATTGGGTTGGTTACCTCCACGATTCACAATGATGTAGACTCAAATTCGAAATTCGAAGCACGAAATTCGAAACAATGGGGAAACCCGGAAAAGGCAAACCTTCAAACGCCGGAGTTTTGGCGTTGGTTTGTCTTCCTTTTCTCTTGGTCATTTGGTATTGTTTCGAATTTCGGATTTCGTGCTTCGTGCTTGGTCATCCCATGATGACCGTTACCTTGTGTTTCCCCTCGGCAAAGACCGGGAGCGTCTGCCCTTTGATGAGCGCCCCATCTACTTCGATGCTCGCCACGCCGTGCTGGACGTGAGAGGGGTTGGTCACCGTGATCTCGTACCAGGCGTCCCTGAAAAGGCGCGTGAACGTAAATCCATCCCACGCGGACGGGATGCACGGGTCAATGAAAAGCCCCTCATAAGTCGGCCTGACGCCCAAGATGTTGTCGAGGCCGTTGCGATACATCCAGACACCCGAGCCGGTGAGCCAGGAGTGCGACGCCTCGCCGAAGGTCGGGTGGTCCGGGCTGGTGACGTACTCGGAATAGACGTATGGCTCCATCCGATAGATGTCGGGGTCGTACGCCTGGATGCATGGCATGGTCTTCCTGTAATACTCGTAAGCCCGGTCGCCGTTATGGAGTATGCACTCGGCCATGATTGCCCACGCGGCTGGGTGGTTGAAGATCGCGCCGTTCTCCTTCTTGCCCGGTACACACCTGGTCGCAAGCCCCACGCCGGGGTCAACCTTTGTATAAGCTGGATGCAGAATCTTAGGCCCGCGAGCGGTATTCAGGTGCTTGTAGACCGAATCCATAGTCTGATTAGCGCGGTCTTCGGGCGCGATGCCACTGATTACAGCCCATGTTGTTGACTCGAGGAAGATGCGCCCCTCCTCGTTGGTGTGCGAGCCGATCACCTTCCCGTCGTCCCTTGTTCCGCGGATGTACCACTCGCCGTCCCAGCAGAGCGTGTTCAGCGCATCGGCGATCTGGTCGTACTCCTTGCGGTATTGGTCGGCCTTCTCGGTGTGTCCGATCTTGGTCAGCAGGTCGGTGGACTCGCGCAGGATGAAGCAGAGGAACTCCGCGACCCACATGCTTTCGCCGATGCCCTCTCGACCCACGTAGTCCAGCGTATCATTCCAGTCTCCCGGCCCAAACTTAGGCAAATGGCGCGGTGTAAGCTGGCTTAGCGGGTAGTCAATTGCGCGGGTGAGGTGTTCCAGAACCGTTCCCTCGCCCTCGTCGTGGAAAGGCACGACACGCTTCAGGAACTCGAAGTCGCCGGTCTCTTTCAGGTACGACATAATGGCGAGCGGGAGCCAAAGGGGCGTATCCGAGTGACCGGTCTTCTCGCCCTGTCCGGTGAGGCGGAAGTAGTTGTGCAGGGTGCTGCCGTCCGCGAACTGGTGGCTGATGACCTCGCAGATTCGGTCGCCGACCTCGGGCGCTTCGGCCATCAGCGGGCCGAGCAGATCCTGCGACTGATCGCGAATGCCCGTGCCGAAGAGCAGGCCGCCGTGGTAATAACCCGCCGTGCGGTGCATATGGAAGGTAACCCACGCCTGCCGCTTGGCCCAGGTGTTCAACATTACGTTCATTTCCTGATCAGGAGTTTCTACCTGCGCGACCGAGAGGTATTCGTCCCAATACGCCTTCACCTGAGCGAAGGCCGCATCCACATTGGCCAGGTTGCGGTACTTCTCGACGAGCGGCGGCGCGGACTGCTCGTATCCTTCGCGGTCAACGATGCCCATCAGGATGACGAACTCGGTCGTCTCGCCGGGTTGCAGCGTGATCTCGTTCTGCAGGGCCGCGCACGGATCGCTCGCGGTGATCTCCGTGTTGCGGCAGATGCCTTCCTCCACGGCAATCGGATCGGACTCCGAGCGCCAGTTGCCGATAAACGCATCCTTCTTGCCGTCGAAGCCCTTGACGGGGAGCGACGAAGCGAAGTAGACGTACTTGTTCCAGGCCTGGTTCGGCTGCTTGACGGTCGCGCCGCGGTACGTGACCCAGTAGTTCTTCGTCGCGTAGAGGAAGTCGTTCGCTTTGTCGAACTTCACGACGTTGAAGTGCTGATCGTTCGGCTGGTTGATGAGATCCACCAGCGCATGGCCGAGGGTCAACTCGACGTATGAGAAGACATCGAACTTCCGCGCCTGTTCGCTCTTGTTCGTGAGCGAAACCCTCCAAATCTCCAGGTCATCGTCCTGAGGCACGAAGTAGAGGACCTTGCTTCGGACGCCCTTGTACTCCTGCTCGATGGAGGTGTAGCCCATTCCGTGGCGGCACTCGTAGAAGTCGAGCTTCTTGCTCGGAGTCGGCTGCCAGGTGAGCGACCAAAACTCGCCGTCCTCGTCGCGCAGGTAGACGTAGCGGCCCGGTCGGTCCCAGGGGAGGCCGTTGTATCGGTGTCGGCTTATGCGCGAATCCTTGGGGCAGATGTAGAAGCTGTATCCGCCGCCGGAGTTGGTGACCAGCCCCGTGTACTGCTTGTTCGATATGTAGTTCACCCACGGCGCGGGTGTGTCCGGCCGCGTGATGATGAACTCCCTGCCGTCTTCCGAAAAGTGCCCATACTTGTGTAGTGCCATTACTGCCTCCCGAAGCGTGAGTATACTGCAAAGGTTACACACTTTCTGCATTTGGGTCAAGAAGGGGAGAACGCGGATTGCACGAATTGGGGAGGATGACGCGGATGGTGAGGCGAATAATGGGTATACTGAGTCAGCCATATCACAGGAGGTTTCGGGATGTTCAAGGAGTTCAAGGAATTCATCGCGAAGGGCAACGTGATTGACCTAGCAATCGGTATCATCATCGGCGCCGCGTTTGGGAAGATCGTCACATCGTTCGTATCCGACATTCTGATGCCGCCAATCGGGATGCTGTTGGGCAAGGTGGACTTCGCGGAGAAGTTCATCAGTCTGAACGGCCAGGCGTATGCGACGCTGGCAGCGGCGAAAGCGGCAGGTGCGCCGACGATCAACTACGGCATGTTCATAAACACTATCATTGACTTTGTCATCGTGGCGTTTGCGATCTTCCTTGTTGTGAAACAGGTCAACAAGATGCGCACACCTGCGGAAGCGCCTGCCGTCAAGGACTGTCCGTACTGTCTGTCGTCCGTACCCGACAAGGCAACGCGCTGCCCTCAGTGTACGTCCGAGCTGAAATCCGCCTGAATGGCCGACTAGTGGCTGGCTTCATGTTCTCATAAGGAGCCAGCCATTTTGTTTGTTCTCCCCCAACGCCCCATTTTCCCATCACCCCGTCAGTTCCGAAGGATTTCGCAACATCTAGGTCAAACCTACCTATTATACTGAACACAGGTGAGAGGACGGAAACATGAACAAGGCTCTGGAATACTACGAGAAGATAACGGAAGTGCTGGCGACGGTGAATGAGACCCAGCAGGACAAGATACAGGAAGCGGCTGTGATGGTGGCGGACCTGATCGCGAACGACGGGATGCTCTACCTTCTCGGCGGCGGGCATTCGCTTATGGTCGCAGCGGAAGCGTATCACCGAGCGGGCGGACTGGCCCCGGTGGACATCATCCACGACAAGAGCTTCGGTCGGGCCGAGCGGTGCCAGGGATACGCCAAGCAGCTCATTGACTGGTATGATCCCGCACCGGGATCGGTGGTCGTCATAATTTCCAACTCCGGGCGTAACGCGCTGGGCATCGAGATGGTGCTGGAGTGCAAGGCGCGGGACATCAAGACCATCGCGGTCACGTCGCTCGCTCACTCGTCGGCAGCGGATGCCAGACACCCCTCGGGCAAGCGGCTGTTCGAGATCGCGGACATCGTGATTGACAACTGCGGGATACTGGGCGATGCGATTCTGGACGTGGAAGGCGTGATGGGCAAGATCTGCCCGACCTCGACGATCTCCGGCGCGTTTATTGTGGATGCGATCATGGCGCAGACGGTCCAGAACTTGGTTGAGAGGGGAATCACCCCGCCGGTCTTCATCAGCGCGAACGTGGACGGCGGCGACGAACACAACAAGAAGGTATTCAAGAAGTATCAGCATCTGATCAAGGGGCTGTGAGGCGCTGTTTCGGCAAAGGAAACTGTGCCGCGCCTGTGGAACAGGCCCCGAGAAGTGAATAGTGAATGGTGAACGGAACCGGATCGAGTACGAGGAAGAGTACGAGTATCCGCCTTCGTTCGCTGCGAACTTCGGCGGACAAGCGAGTAAGAGGGCAAGGTGACTGAAATGAAAGATAAACTTGGATACGGGATAATCGGCTGCGGGGTGATTGCGCCGTGGCACGCCAGAGCGGTGAAGAACATACCGGGCGCGGAGTTGGTGGCGGTCGCGGACATCCTACCGGAGATGGCAGAGAAGATAAAGGACGAATTTGGCGCGCAGCATGCCTATACGGACTACCATGAGCTTCTGGCGCGTGACGATGTGGATATCGTTTCTATCTGCGTGCCGAGTGGGCTTCATGCCGCAGTGGGAATTGACGCTGCACGGGCCGGTAAGCACGTGCTGAGCGAGAAGCCGATTGACATCACGCTGGAGAATATAGACAATCTGGTCGCGGCGTGCCGGGAGAACAACGTGAAGCTCGCCTGCATCTTCCAGCGGAGAACCTCACCTATGTGGCAGATTGTGAAGCGCACCATTGACGAGGGCAAGCTCGGCAAGATGGTTCTGGCATCCGCGTACCTGAAGTATTTCCGCAGCCAGGAATACTATGACAGCGCGGGCTGGCGTGGGACCTGGGCGCTGGACGGCGGAGGCGCGCTGATGAACCGGGCGTCCATATGATAGATCTTCTGCGCTGGATCATGGGACCGGTGGACACGCTGTTCTCGTTCGCCGATCACCTTGCGCGCAAGATCGAGGTCGAGGATACGTGTGTCGCATCCATGAAGTTCAAGAGCGGGGCGTTCGGCACGCTTGAGGGTACCACCTCCGTGACCCCCGGCATGAATCACCGGTTCGAGCTTCACGGTGAGAACGGCACCATTCTCGTTGACGGCGAGAGCATCGTCAAGTGGGACGTGCCGGGCGAAACGATTGAAGAGGTCACCCAGTGACTAAAGGACAACGTGGGCAACGCGGCGTCCGACCCAACCGCCATAGCCGGAGACGGTCACCAGATCCAGATCGCCGATCTCGTCGCCGCTGTGAAAGAAGGCCGCCCGCCGATGATAGACGGCGTTGAGGCGCGCAAGGCCGTGGAGTTCATCCTCGCGATTTACGAGAGCGCGAAGACCGGCAAACCGGTCACACTTTAGCATCAGAAGATACACATGAAAACAGCTAGTGAATACCTGGACAAAGCAGACGCATATGAGGAAGCAGAGCTATTCGACGAGGCGTTGAAGGAGCTGAAGAGCGCCCTTCGCGTGAGCGAGGACAAGGGTCTCGTCTACAAGCGAATCGCCGACGCCTACCGCGAACTCAGCCGCATGGACGAGGCCGTCTCCGCCATTCGCAAGGCAATAAAGCTGCGCACTGAGGATGTGGACGCACGCGAGATGCTGTTGGACATGCTGCTGGAGACCGCCCAATATGACGAGGCGCTGCACGAAGCGGATTGCCTGATCGCTGTACACCCGCGCAGCCTGAGCGCGCGCGAGGTGATGAGTGTGGCGTGCATCCAGACGGGACGCCTGGACGAGGCGATGCGGCTGATTAGCGAACTGATTGCGATGGATCCGTCGTCCGCGGCCAACCACTTCAAGCGAGCGTGGATCTACCAGCAGAAGGGCGATTATGCCAACGCGATCAACGAGTACACACGGGTTCTGGAGATGGAGCCTGATGACGAGATGGCGGAGGATGCCCAGCAAGCGATAGACGCCATGGACTCGTTCCAACTCAGACAGATCATCACGCTGGCGTTGGAGGACTTCATCTTCCGCGCCAAGCTGACGCGTGATTCGATGACGGCGGCGCTGGAACGCGGTTTCGTCCTCAGCCATGCGGGTATGATTGCCTTGAAGCAGGTCAAGTTCGACGAGCTTCCGGAAGTCTATTCGGAGTGGAAGCAGCGGTATTACCACTGATGGAATGGGTAGATGGTGCATTGGGGAGATTGCCAGTAACCCATTTCCCCACCACCCCAATACGAGATCGCATATGAGACAAGCTAACTCGAAAAATCGCTTCAACGTCCGCGTGTTCGCCTGTGCGCGTCCCCACGACTGGGAGTCCGAGATGGTGGCGATCGGCGCGGAGTGGGAAGGCGTCCAGCGTATGGCCCCCAAGGCGCAGCACTTCGTCATCAAGGTCCACGGACTTCGCACTCCGGCTGTGCTTATTCTGAAGGAAGAGATGCTGGCGAAGGGCGGCGACGCGGCTATCCACCGAGACGTCATTACGCACAAAGTTGAGCGGTCAGACGTGCTGCTGATGGGTACTGAGAAGGCGATCACCCGCGTATTGGAAGGCCTCCGCGCACAGCCGTTTGAGCTGCCTGCGATAGCGGACGAGATTCAGGCTGCGATGGAGAACACCATGCGCGGATTCCCGCTGACGCCAGCCGACAGCGGATTGACTACGCGGTTGCGGCCGTTCTATGCTGCCCTGCGCGAGCGGACCGTCATCATGGGTATCCTGAACGTAACCCCCGATTCCTTCTCCGACGGCGGGATTGATGCGAGTGCCGACGCGGCGGTTGAGCGCGCATTGGCGATGATTGCGGACGGGGCTGACGTGATAGACATCGGCGGCGAGTCCAGCCGACCGGGGGCCGAGTCGGTGTCGGCGGTGGACGAGATGGCCCGTGTGATTCCTGTCATCGCCGCGCTGGCCGGACGGTCGGATACGCCGATTTCAGTGGACACCTGCAAGCCGGAGGTGGCTCGGGCAGCGTTGGACGCCGGCGCGGACATCATCAACGACATCACGGGACTGGCCTCTCAGGAGATGCGCGAACTGGCCGCCGAACGAAAAGCCCCGAGCATAATCATGCACATGAAGGGCACTCCTCAGACGATGCAGACCGAAGCGGAGTACGCTGACCTGATCCCAGAGATCATGGCCTATTTCCGCGATCGAATCGCGCTGGCGGTTGAAGCCGGACTGGCGTCGGAATACATCATCCTCGATCCCGGCATTGGGTTCGCGAAGACCGCTGAGCACAACATGGAAATCATCCGCAAGCTCGCGGACTTCAAGGCGATAGGCCTCCCAATCCTCATCGGAACCTCTCGAAAAGCTTTCATCGGCAAGGCGCTCGGCGGAGTCCCCGCCGATCAGCGGCTCTTCGGCACCGCTGCCACCGTCGCCCTCAGCATCCAGAACGGTGCGAACATCATCCGAGTTCACGATGTTGCGGAAATGGCCCAAGTCGCCCGGATGACAGATGCGGTTGTCCGTGATGAGTGATGAGTGATACGTGACCTGCCACCGAATGGGTAAGTGAAACGACGATGGACAAGCGGAATGCTGGTGAACAATCACAGGAAGACGCTGAGATGCGCACACAGTACGACTTCAGCAACGGCGTCCGCGGAAAGCATCATAAGGCATACCATGAAGGTTGCACTGTGAATGTGCGCATGGCCGATGGCACGGTGACTCAAAGCAGTTCGCGTGTAGAGAAACCCCAGTGATGCTGGCGATGAAGGACAATTCTCATGAACTATGAACAGAAAGTGCTGGTCGCGTTCGGTCTGTTCCTGCTTGTGCTGCACATGGCAGTTCGTGTCTTCATCTGGAAGCGCTCGAAGGCGTGGCCGGATGGTAGCAAGGTCTTCTTGCACATACTCTGGTGGGACATGAGTATGGCGCTACTGATCGGCGGCATCGTAGTGTGGTTGGACTTCATGGACTCATGGATCGGTTATGCGGGAATGGGCGTGGCCGTAGTAGGGCTTCTCTCGAAGTTTGCCACTTACGCGAACCTGTGGTCCCCGATCAAACGCAGACGAACTTCGAATTCTGCGTCGGGGATAACATCTTCGCAGTGACCGAATCTTCGCCTAGAGGCGTGAGCTACTCGCGCTGCTCTGATCAGTCTTTTCGAGTACGAGTACGAGTCCGGAATCCGCCCCCGACACCCGAAACCCGGAACCCGGAACCCTACCTCGGGAACACCACCGTTGCCGTGATTTTGTCACCGCTTGCCAGCGTGAACTTCCCGTGCAGGTCGTCGCGGACCAGGCTCTCGACGATCTGAAGGCCCAGGTTTCTGTGCGTGCGGACATCGAAGTCGGAGGGCAGGGGAGTGCCGTCGTTGATGACCTCCAGCCGCACCTCGCGGTCGTCGTGCGAGATATCCAGCCTGACCTCTCCTTGGTCAACGTCCTTGAATCCGTGCTCCACCGCGTTCTGTATCAGCTCATTCAAGATCAGCGCCACGGAAGTCGCCTGCGCGGGTTGCAGCAGGATGTCCGGCCCGGTGAGCGATGTTGTCACGTGCTTCTCCGGCGGAATCAGGCTCTGGCGCGTGCCGGTCAGGATGTTCTCGGCGACCTTCTTGATGCTGACCCGTTCCAGTTCCTCGCGCGAGAGCACCTCATGGACCGCCGCGATGCTGAGAATGCGGTTGATGCTCTCCTGCAGCGCCTGGTCGGTGGTCTCGGCCTTCGCGTAGTGCATCTGCAGGCGGAGAAGGCTGGCGATGGTCTGCAGGTTATTCTTCACGCGGTGATGCATTTCCTGGACGATTGCGGATTTCACAACCAGCTTGGAGTTCTCGATGGCGATGGCTGCGTGGCTGCCGATCGCGGCCAGCACTGTGATCTCTTCGCTCGTGAACGTGTGCGGCTTCTCGGTATAGCAGTTGAGCACCCCGATGATCTTGTCACGCAGTCGAAGGGGCACGCAGATCAGCGAGCACAGCCCCTCCTTGCGCGCGATATCCGGGTAGCGGTACTCCGGGGTGTTTCGCACGTCGGTGACCGAAATCGGCTGCCCCTCGCTCATTGCCTTGCCAGCCAGACTCTCGCCCAGTTTCAGGTTCGGCTTGCGGATGTACTCGCGGCTGCTGCTCTGCGTGGCCTGGATCACCAACTCCTGCTTCTCTTCATCCAGCAGCATCACGGTCACGATCTTGAACTTCATGCTTTCTGCTGTCGTCGCGACCAGCAGGTTGAGTATCTCATCCAGGTACATGCCCGAGGTCATGGACTGGCTGACCTCGGAGAGCGCCGACAGCTGGGAGACTCGCGTTTCCATACTCTGATACATGCGCGAGCTGTGGATGGCGTTGGCCACCTGCTCGGCGATGTGCTCCATCAGCCGCCTCTGGGCGTCGGTGTACTCGTGCGTGGGTTTGGTGCGGATGTTGATGACGCCTACGAGTTGGTCTTCCGCCATGAGCGGCACGGAAAGGATGGACTGGAACTGGTCTTCGCGCTCGAAGGCCTTGTATCGGCGGTCACGGAAGGCCTCTTTGTCAATTGCCACGCGCTGGCGGGTCTGCGCCACCCAGCCCGTGATGCCCTCTCCGAGTTTCAGCCGCCACTTACCGACGATGTTCTTTGTGGGATCACCTTTCACGGCACGCAGCACCAGTTCTTCGCTCGTCTCGTCCAGGAGGTAGATGTAGCAAGTGTCGGTGCCGGTGACTTGGACGGCGATCTCGGTGACAACGTCAAGAAGGTGCTGGATGTTGAAAGATGAGCCGATGGCCTGACCGAGTTTTCTCAGCGCCTCGACTTCCATATCCCGCTCAGCAAGTGCGGCCTCAAGTTGGTGGCTTCGGTTTGTTGATTCCATGGGATTCCCGGGGAGAACACTGGTACGGATACTCCGTAATGCGTATTCCGTAATCAGACCTATCTGTTACGCAATACGAAATGCGCAACACGGCCGGACAAGGTGATCCGCTCACTCATCACTCATCACGTCTCGTCACACGTCCTGCGTAAGGATTACCGCCTCAGCCACTTCGCGCATGGACTTGCGGTTATTCATGCTCTGGGTCTGAATCCAGCGGAAGGCGTCTGCTTCCTTCATCCCGCGCTTGTCCATCAGTATGCCCTTCGCGCGGTCAACCAGTCGGCGCGCTTCCAGCGTCTCCTGCAGGTTGCCGACTTCTTTCTCCAGCGCTTCCATCTGCTTGTAGCGCGAGATGGCGATCTCGATAGCAGGAAGAAGGTCGGTCTCCTTGAACGGTTTGACCAGATAGCCGAACACGCCCGCCTGCTTGGCGCGGTCAATCAAGTCTTGCTGGCTGTAGGCGGTGAGCAGGAGGACCGGGCATATTTTCTCATCCGTGATGGCTTTGGCGGCATCCAGGCCGTCCATCTCCGGCATCTTGATGTCCAGTATGGCCAGGTCCACGTTGTTCTGTCTGGCCAGGTCCACGGCTGTTTTGCCGTCGCTCGCCTCTGCCACGACCTTGTGACCCATGCCTTCCAGCATTTTGCTCAGATCAAGCCTTATGATGGACTCATCATCCGCGATGAGCACTCTCAGTTGTTCCATGTCCAATCCCCCCGGCACTCGTTGTTCCACGATTGTACCTTATGGTATAATCTTTGTCAAAGAAATGGTCGCCTTGTGTCCACTAAGGAACTATGGAAAACACGGGAAACAGGTCAGGCAAAATCAGGGGTTTGGTGATTGTGTCCGCTGCGTACCTGATTGCCAGGATGGTTTTGCCCTCGGTAAGGTTCGGACATATCGGCGTGGGGTGGCTCGTTGGGCTGGGCGTGACGTCCATCCTCATCATGATGCTGCTGCAACTCGGTCTGGTGATGAGCGTGAGCGAGCTGAGGCTGGGGGCGAAACAGGCGGGTCTGTGGGCGTTGGTCAGCGCAGTGGTGTTCGCAGGGCTGCTGGCGTTCAAGATGTTCGTGAGATTGAAGCTCTCGATGCCGGCCGCTATGCTGCTGGAGTCAGTTCATCAGTTCTCTCTGATCTCGTTGGCGGTCTGCCTGGGTGTGACAATCAGCTACATCATCCGCGAGAAGAGCCTGCTGCTGCCGGTGGTGATCATCGCCGCACTCGTGGATTTCTGGAACGTCTACGTCGGTCCGCTTGGCCACGTGGTGGCGACAAGGCCGGACATCATCAGCAAGGTCGTTGTGCAGATGCCGACTCCCGTGCCGGGGATGCCGGTGCCGATGATCGGTATGGGCGACTTCGTGTTTCTGGCGCTCTATATGTCGGTCGTCTGCAGACTCGGCATGAACATCAGAGGCACGTTCTGGTGGGGGTACGGCCTGCTGACTGCCACCATCCTGGCCGTGCTCAGGTTCGATTTGCCGATTCCGGCACTGGTTCCGATGTCGGTCGTGATCATAATCGCGAACCGGCGTGAGTTCAATCTCAAACGCGAGGAAGTGATCGCCACAACGGTGGTGAGCCTGCTCGTCGCAACGCTGCTGACGGCTTCGGGTATCCACACGTGGCGGTCGGCTCAGAAGGCCAATGCTGGCCGGCAACACATGCAGAAGATTACTCCGTGACTTCGATAAGGTGTACAAATGAACGATAGATACGATTTTCAGGAAATAGAACAGAAGTGGCAGAAGCGCTGGAAGGATTCCGAGATCTTCCGCACGGTGGACGAGAACGACAAGCCGAAGTTCTACGGGCTTGATTTCTTCCCTTATCCGTCGGGCGCGGGCCTTTCCGTGGGTCACTGCCGCAACTACATACCCACGGACGTCGCGTGTCGTTACCGGCGCATGAAGGGCTTCAACGTCCTGCATCCCATGGGGTGGGACGCCTTCGGTCTGCCTGCCGAGAACGAAGCGATCAAGCGCAAGAGCCACCCGAAGAAGACCGTTCCCGAGTACATCGCCACCTACAAACGGCAGATGGACCTCATCGGCATAAGCTATGACTGGACTCGCGAGGTCAACTCGTCGTCGCCGGACTACTACAAGTGGACGCAGTGGCTGTTCCTGCTGCTGTACAAACGCGGGCTGGCTTATCGGTCGCTCGCTCCTGCGAACTGGTGTCCGAACTGCGCGACCGTGCTGGCGAACGAGGAAGTCAAGGACGGGCGCTGCTGGCGGTGCGACTCATTTATCGAGAAGAAAGACCTGCCCCAGTGGTTCTTCAAGATCACGGAGTACGCTGATCGGCTGATTGACGACCTGGACACCATAGACTGGCCGGAGTCCATCAAGCTGATGCAAAAGAACTGGATTGGCCGCAGCGAGGGCGCGGAAGTCACCTTCAAGTCCGAGCAGGGTGATGAAATCGTAGTCTACACCACTCGGCCCGATACGCTTTGGGGCGCGACGTTCATGGTGCTTGCGCCGGAGCATCCGCTGGTCGAGAAGCTTACCTCGCCTGAGATGAAGGCTGATGTGGACGAGTACCGCAAGCTCGCGTCGAGAGAGAGCGCAATCGAACGGCAGTCAACCGAGAAGGAGAAGACAGGCGTCTTCACCGGGGCCTACGCGATCAACCCGGTCAGCGGCGACAAGGTTCCGATCTGGATAGCGGACTACGTGATGATGGGCTACGGCACCGGCGCGATCATGGCCGTTCCCGCGCATGACGAGCGCGACTTCGCGTTTGCGCGGAAGTTCGGCATCAAGATAACCCCAGTAATCAAGAATCCCAACGCTCCCGCTGATTTCGTCCCCGACGTGAACGAGGACTGGGGCGGATTCACGTTCCATCCCGAGTACGGCGATATGTTCAACTCAGGCGAGTTCACCGGCGCGAAGGGCGCAACCGCCAAGCAGGACGTGACGAAGTGGCTGACGGAAACCGGCAGAGGCAAGTTCACGGTCAACTTCAAGCTGCGTGACTGGCTGATCAGCCGCCAGCGGTACTGGGGCGCGCCGATTCCGATCATCCACTGCGACAAGTGCGGAATCGTCGCCGTGCCGGACAAGGACCTGCCGGTGGTGCTGCCGGATGTGGAGCAGTATGAGCCGTCCGGTAGCGGTGAGTCGCCGCTTGCAAGCATACCCGAGTTCGTGAACACCACCTGCCCGACATGCGGTGGGCCTGCCAAGCGCGAGACGGACACCATGGGCGGATTCGCGTGTTCGAGTTGGTATTTCCTGCGGTTCGTCAGTCCGCTGCTTGAGACCGCTGCGTTCGACAAGGAACTGGCGGCGAAGTGGCTGCCGGTTGACCTGTACGTCGGCGGCGCGGAGCATGCCGTGATGCACCTGCTCTACGCGCGGTTCTGGACGAAGGTTCTGCACGATGCCGGTTATGTGCCGTTTGTGGAGCCGTTTGCCCGCCTGATGAACCAGGGCATGGTTCTGGCTCGCACGCCTCACCGCAAGATGGAATCCGGCGACCAGGTTGATAACGAGGACCAGGATGACGATGACAGCCGCGATCTGATCCCGCTCTTCCCCGAGGAAGCGGAGGCGATGCCCGCGGACAAGATCGTCTGGCGGTTCGTGAAGATGAGCAAGTCGAAGCGGAACGTGGTCACGCCGGATGCGATGGCGGCCAAGTTCGGCGCGGATTCACTGAGGACGTATGAGCTGTTCGTCGCCCCGTTCGAGGATGCGGTGCAGTGGAGCGAGGACGGCATGAACGGCGCGTTCAGGTTCCTCAGCCGAATCTGGCGGTTCTTCGCGGCGAATCTTGGGGCTCATGATGCGGGCTGGCGCGAGTCGATAACTGGCGCAGAACTGAGCGATGCCGACAAGACCATGCGGCGAAAGACCCACCAGACGATTGAGAAAGTCACGGCTGATATCGAGCGCTTCCACTTCAATACCGCGGTATCTGCGTTGATGGAAATGTCCAATTCAATGCACGAGTGGCAGGCAGCCATCAGCCATCAGCCATCAGCCATTGGTTCCTCTGCCATCAACCATCAACCATCAACCATCAACCATTCCGTTCTCTCGGAAGCCATGGAGAGCTTGGTCCTGCTCCTCGCGCCGATTACTCCGCATCTGGCGGATGAGCTTTGGGAGAATCTAGGCAAGACCGGCACGACCTTCGAGCAGTCCTGGCCTGAGTTCGACGCGGATATCGCGAAGGCGGATATCATCACGATCGTCGTCCAGGTGAACGGCAAGGTCCGCGACCGGCTGGAGGTTTCGGCTGGGATGGGCTCAGCGGAGATCGAACGCCTCGCCCTCGCAAGCGAGAAGGTGCAGGAGTTCCTTACAGGCAAGGCCCCGAAGAAGCTCGTGGTCGTGCCTGGCAAGCTGGTTAGCATAGTGGTGTAGGTCGGAAATTAACCGCCGATTAACGCAGATGTACGCAGATAGGGGAGGTGCGAGATGTCGCAGACTGAGTCAGGTTCTATGTCTCCTCTCGTTGGAGTTCTGAAGGGTGTTGCGGTTGTCATATGCAGCGGATTTGTGTTTTCGGTAGGCAGCTTTCTGACCATGATGCACCCACCCGGGCCTCCCATCGTTCCCGTTTGGCTGCTTACGGTGTCCGGCGCGGTTCTGTGCGGTTTGACAGCCGGGTGCCTTACGTGGCTATTCGGCTTACGGCGAAGGGGAGCCATGCTCTCGCCGGTGTTAGCATCCCTGCCGATTCTCTTCTCATGGTTTATCGGTGGTGCTCGTTCGCGCAGCAGTACCTTTCGCCACCAAGGCGATAAGCTGGTTTCCGTCGTCAAATGGCATGTGGATTACTCGCAACTGTACAGAACGCTTGTGGCTGCCTGCATTGTCAGTGTCTTTGCATTCGTCATTTGCCGAGTCATAGCCAACCGTAAACGGTGACGCATCAGTCATTTCCCTATCCATGTCATCCCCTCACATCCGTGCATTATGTGTTCTCTCGTTTTCGGACGAAGGGAATTCCTGTCATGACTGCGAATACTACTCTGCGTGACCGACGATGCTCGCGCGATATGATTCAATTACAACCTTCCAGAGGTCAACACGCATGCGCGTTTTTCGTTCGTTAGCACTCGTTTTCATTCTGCTCCTGCCGGTCGTGCTCCTAACCGGATGCGCGCAGAAGGACACCGGCAAGATCAAGCTAGTCGTCTGGGGTCTGCAATCAGGCCCGGCGACCAAAGGCCTTGATGCCCAGATCGCCGAGTTCGAGCGCCGTCATCCCAACATTGACGTGCAGGCCCTGCAGATGGGCGCGGGCGGCATGAACCCCCAGAAGCTGATAACCGCCATCGCCGGCAAGGTTCCGCCGGACGTGGTGGACCAAGACCGCTTCACAATCGGCGACTGGGCTTCGCGCGATACCTTCATGAATCTGGACACGCTTATCAAGCGCGACCAGGCGAAGAAGGACGGTATCAAGCCGCAGGAGTTCTACAAGGCCTGCTGGTCGGAGGCCACCTACAACGGCAAGGTGTACGCCATTCCGTTCAGCACCGACGACCGCGCGCTCTACTACAGTAAGACGCTCTTCCGCGCGGCAGGGCTGGACCCGAACAAGCCGCCGCAGACCTGGGACGAGCTTCTGGAGTGCGCGAAGAAGCTGACCAAGTACGGCAGGGACGGCGACTTCGAGCGAATCGGCTTCCTACCCAACTACGGCAACAGTTGGCTCTACCTCTATAGCTGGCAGAACGGCGGCGAGTTCATGAGCACCGACGGCCGCACGTGTACCATGAACAACAAGTACTCGGTGGACGCGCTGAAGTACATGACATCGGTTTACGATTCGCTGAAAGGCGTGGAGGCGACGAACTCGTTCTCCAGCGCTTTCAAGGCGAACGAACTCGATCCGTTCCTCACCGGCCTGGTCGCCATGAAGATTGACGGCAACTGGTTCCTGGACGGCATCGCGCGGTACGGCCCGGAACTGGACTTCGCGGTTGCGCCTGCCCCGGTTCCCAGAGAGCGCCTGGAAGGGAAGGGGAGGTTCGCAGGTCAGCCCAAGTTCATCACCTGGAGCGGCGGCTTCTCGTTCGCCATCCCCAAGGGCGCGAAGCACGTGGAGGAGTCCTGGGCGTTCATCAAGTGGATGGTTTCACCGGAGGCCACGCGGATAGCATGCCAGGCTCAGAAGGAGTACAACGCGAGCAAGGGCAGGCCGTATGTGCCGAGCATGACCGCTGATGTGAAGGTCAACGAGATGATTTTCAAGGAGTTTGCGCCGGTGCTTCCGAAGTACCGGGACTCCCTGCGGCTGTTCCTCGACCTGATGAAGGTGTCGAAGTACCGTCCGGTAACGTTCGTCGGCCAGCGGTTGTGGGACGAGCATGTGAAGGCTTTCGACGAGGGCACGCGGCACAAGATGTCACCGCAGGCCGCGATGGACATGCACACGAAGATCGTCCAGAAAGAACTCGACAAGGTATTCGACAAGAGCAAGTTCAAGGTGCTGAACTGGAGCTTCCCGCTCGCAATTCTGGCGATTCTGCTGGTTGTGTTCATCGGCTTTGTCATTAGGAAGTTCCGCGAATACGGCCCGATGGGTGCGATCACCAGGAGTGAGACGATCGCGGGCTACACGTTCGCCGCGCCGTGGATACTCGGCTTCCTGGTCTTCACCATCGGCCCGATAATCGCATCCATCATCTTCAGCTTCTGCGACTATGATGTGCTGCATCCGGCCCGGTGGGTGGGGATCTACAACTACCAGCAACTGCTGACCGACGACTGGCAGTACCTGTCCAAGGCGCTCTACAATGCCGGGTTCCTTGCGCTGTTCGGACTACCGCTTGGGCTGATCACGGGGCTGGCAATCGCGATGCTGCTGAACACCAAGGTTGGCGGCATGACATGGTATCGGACGTTCTTCTACCTGCCGTCCATCGTCCCCGTGGTGGCCAATGCCATCCTGTGGATCTGGGTGCTGAACCCGCAGTACGGCCTGGTGAACGCGGCATGGCGAGCGACTCTAGGCCAGTGGTTCCACCTCGCAGCGCCTGCGTGGCTGGCGAGCGAGCTGTGGGCGAAACCGGGGCTGATATTCATGGGTCTGTGGGGCGCAGGCGGAGGGATGATTCTGTGGCTTGCAGGTCTTCAGGGTGTGCCGCAGCACCTCTACGAGGCGGCGGACATTGACGGCGCGAACTGGTGGCACCGGTTCTGGAACGTGACGCTGCCGATGCTCACGCCCTACCTGTTCTTCAACCTGATTATGGGTACGATAGGCGTCCTGCAGACGTTCGACACGGTGTACATTATGACCGGCGGCGGCCCCGTGGACTCGACGGCGGTGCCGGTGCTCTACCTGTTCAACAACGCGTTCACGTACTTCAAGATGGGATATGCGTCGGCTATTGCGTGGCTGATGTTCATAATCATTCTCGCCCTGACGGTGGTTCAGCTCAAGATGGCCCCGCGCTGGGTTCACTACGAAGCGGAGAAAGGGAAGTGACGGGGAATGGTCAAGAATAATGGTCATAGAGAATGGTCTGATGGTCGTCTATCTCCGACCATTTGACCATCTGACCATTTGACCATTCTGTTGCTGATATTATGGAACAAATGAACCCCATATTCTGGATATTCGGAACACTGCTGCTGTACTTCACGGCAGGGCTTGTCATGACGCTTATCACCGAGGGCTTCAAGTATCGCAGTCCTGGTGTACTGGTGGCGTTGGTTATCGGCCTGATTCCGGCGGTCGTGGTGCATAAGACAGCCCATCTGCCTGCCGCGGCGAGCTTCTTCGCGGCGCTGGTCGCGGCGTTTGTGGGCCTCTACATCGGGTATGCTGTCGGCCC
The DNA here is from genome assembly GCA_025358205.1 of Armatimonadota bacterium. Lineage (GTDB taxonomy): Bacteria > Armatimonadota > UBA5829 > DTJY01 > DTJY01 > JANYKG01. Next base: position 2,754 of record JANYKG010000040.1, on the reverse strand, counting down.
GAGACGCACGAAGGACTGGAAGCGGATCAAGGCGCGCAAAGAGAACATCCGCAAGATCACCTACCACATGATTCTGCTCACCGGGTCGGCGGTATTCCTCGTGCCGTTCATCTGGCTGGTGACCACTTCCGTCAAGGAAGAGGACGAGATGTCGAAGTACCCGCCGGTGTGGATACCGACCCAGCAGGTAAAGATGCTGTTCGACGGTAAGCAGTGCGGGCTTTCCACGATGACCGTTGCGGGCAAGACCGTGAGGGTTGTGGAGACTAAGGAGCTTGAGGACGGCACAAAGCGGGTGGAGATTCTGCCAGGCCAGCCGGACGCGGGCAAGACGTTCATCCTTGAGGGGTCGAAGCTGACCAAGACTCGTGCATTCGCGCCGAAGTGGAAAAACTACTCGGACGCGCTGACCTTCCTGCCAAAGGAAACCAAGGGCGGCCTGCTCTACGTGTGGAACACGGTCTACATCACCATGCTTAGCATCCTGGGGACTATTCTCTCCAGTTCGCTTGTGGCGTACTCGTTCGCGCGGCTGAAGTGGCCTGGCAGGGACCAGTTGTTCGTGGTCCTACTCGCGACCATGATGCTCCCCGGCGCGGTGACGATGATCCCGGTCTTCCTGATCTTCCGCACACTGGGGTGGATTGACACGCTCAAGCCGTTGTGGATACCGTCGTTCTTCGGCGGGGCGTTTAGCGTGTTCCTGCTGCGGCAGTTCTTCATGACCATCCCGAACGACCTGGAGGACGCGGCGAAGATTGACGGCTGCACGTACTTCGGTATCTACTGGCGGATCATGCTCCCGCTCATCAAGCCCGCGCTTGCGGCGTTGACGATCATGACGTTCATGGGGTCGTGGAACAACTTCATGGGTCCGCTGATCTACATCAACTCGCCCGAGAAGATGCCGCTTGCCTATGCGCTTCAGCTCTTCCAGGGCGCTCACGGCGCGGAGTACGGCCTGCTGATGGCTGCGTCCACAATGGTCATGCTTCCGGTTCTGCTGGTCTTCTTCTTCACCCAGCGATACTTCATCCAGGGCATAACTCTAACCGGCATCAAGGGCTGATTTGGAAAGGAACTCCACATTGAAGCGGTTTATGTTTTCGCTTGTCATCGTCTTGTGTCTGTCAACGTGTGTGCTGGCAGGTACAGTAAATCTCACGCTTGGCACTGAGGGACAGATTCCTGCATACCTGGCGCTTGGACCGTTCCCAAACCCCGGCGCTGAGAAGATGCCGTGCAGGGGATTCGACACTGACTATCTCTTTGCGAAGGGCGGCGAGGGCAAGGCCGCACCGGTTGAAGGGCAGCGCGTGGCATCTACCGGGAGCGTCAAAACCTGGACACTCCAGTTGTGCGACGAGAAGAGCGTGCTTGACTTCACAAAGGTCTTCTCCGCTACCGGCCCGGCTGTGGTCTACGCTTACACTTCTGTTGTCAGTAAATCAGCCATAGATGCCAAAATCCTTCTCGGTAGTGACGATGGGGTGAAGGTATGGATCAACGGTGAACTGGTGCATACCATTCACGGAACCAGGGGCGTCCAGGCAGACGAAGATCAGGTGAAGATCAAGCTTGTCGCTGGTGCGAATCGCTTGCTCTTCAAGGTTGATCAGCATTTTGGTGGATGGGGTCTTACAGTGCGGATCGTGAATGCTGATGGGACGCCGATTGCCGGGCTAACTGAGAAGCTCGGCGTGCTGCCACCCAAATCCAAGGGTAACGATGACGCAGAGATCGTTCGGGCGATGAGCGGGAAGCCGGGTGTGCTCGATGTGGGCGCATTGAACCGGTATACAGCGTGGTTGCACAAGACAAACATCTGGCTTCCGTGGTTCAAGACCAACACGGACAGGTCTGAACCGTACAGCAAGGTGATAGCGCAGACTATGAATAAGGTAAGCGCAGCGAAATCGCAGAGTCCCGCTGTGTTGTCGAAGGTTCTTGCGGACATGGCTGACTTTCTGGAGAACCAGTATGGCGTGGAGCGGGCTGCCCTTACAAAGCGGTTGCAGACGCCCGATCCGCTGATGAATAACAGCCCTGCGAAGGAAAATTACATTCGTGTCGCTGCAGGCGGGCGGTACTTCACGTATTCGGACGGTCGCTATTTCACTCCCATCGGCTACAACCACAACCCGGAGTGGACGGACTTAGGATATTGTGCGCCGGGATCTTCTTCGTACAATCTGGATGTCACGGATAGATTTTTCAAGCGTTTGCACGATTCCGGCGTCAGCATCATCCGCATGATGCTGGAGGCGCCGGCAGGCGGTTTTCTGATGGAGAACCCCGTGGGAACGTTCAGCACGGATCAAGTGGCATTTCTGGATAACATCGTCACTCTTGCCAGGAAGCACGACATCAAGCTGATGATCACGCCCTGGGATACGTTCTGGATGTCGCATAAATGGGATGAGAATCCATATAATGCCAAGAACGGCGGGCCGGTGACAAACCGAGTGGACTTCCTCACCAAGCGCGAAGTGATTGAGACGCAGAAGAAGCGTTGGAAGTATGTGATAGACCGCTGGGGGAACACGGACACGGTCTTCTGTTGGGAACTGATGAACGAGATTGACCTCTGGTGGCAGGCGTCGCCCGAACAGGTGAGCGCGTGGATCGGCGAGATGCGTGACTTTGTGAGGGACTACGAGAAGCGCAGGTGGGGACGGAACCACATGGTGGCTGTGTCAATCGCCAAAGCCATGCCGGAAGGCGGTTGGGCGGAAGATGCGTTCAGGCTTCCGG
>JANYKG010000018.1 GCA_025358205.1 Armatimonadota bacterium | reverse complement strand
GTACTACCTGACAATCGTCCGCAGCATCTTCCTGAAGGGGACCGGTATGTCGCTGCTGTGGCCCCAGGTTGTGCCGATGGCGCTCCTCGGCGTGGCCATCTTCTCCGGCAGCGTAATGGCCTTCCGCAAAAAGCTGTAGATCACGCTTCGGAATCCGTCTCCTCGTGCATCTTACTCTTTCTCGTACTCTTACTCTCTGGCAACTGCTTAGGAAAGACCGAGTAGGATCAACGAGTACGATCCACGAAACGGACTCCGGCGCAGCCCCCGGACATGGGAGGCCAGAAGAATTGTCAGTATTATGTTCTGATGACCGAAACCTTTTGCCGCGCTAATCCGTTATCTGTATAGGCGTACAATCGAGATAGGGCTGAGAAACGGCAATCGGCATAAGGAGGATACCTGCCGCAGAAGACCTAAATAGTGTCCCGACGGGCTGCGGGCGAGCAAGTCGGTCACGGGTGGTGCGACCACCAGGTACGTGTACGACGGGCAGAGCGTTGTTGCAGAGAAGGATGGGTCCGGCACGATCACCGCCAGCTACACCAATGGCAGAGATCGGGTGATCAGCCGCACAAAGTATGGCACCACTACCACCACGGAGTTCTTCCTCTACGATGGGAACATGAACCTGGATGCCATCGTGGACGAAGACGGCGACTTGGTGCAGCAGTTCACCTACGATGTCTTCGGCGCGATCAGAACAACGGCAGGGAGCGGACAGACCGATAGCAGCGGTCGCTTCTCCGGCGGAATAGGCCACGTCGCAGATGCTGAGTCCGGACTCACGTACATGCGCGCCAGGTATTACGATCCGTCCCTCGGCCGCTTCATCTCCGAGGATCCAGGCCGCAACGGCACAAACTGGTATGTGTACTGCGGAAACAATCCCGTGAACAACGTGGACCCAAGTGGTAATTCGTCCATTGCCGGGTGGGCCGCCTGCGTAGGCATATTCTTGAAGCTCGCATACGAGTTTCTGAAGGGCGAAGAGGTTGATCTCGTCCGACTGCCTATGATTGTGCCTATCGCCTATCTAGCGTATATGCTGGCTAACCCAGCCAGTCCGATGAACAAGGCTACGCGGGAGTTCAGTAAATTGGCAGAAGCCGCTACAGGATTGCCGGCCGCTGACATTGCCATAGCTGCTGCTGCTGGATATATGATGTTTCTGGACATGGCTATGGACTGGCTGTTCGGCGAGGGCTTCTGCGCAGGAGAGAAAATATCGCCATGGGGCATATACGATTGACATATTCTGATAGACTAACGGCGCAATCATGGGTGGCAGTTGGATTGGTTGCATTGCTTGCCATTGATCCGTATGGCTACTTACGCCGGGTCGTGGACGTAGGTGACCGCAGTTGGGTTGTCTATATTGCGCTTATGATCTGGGCAATCCGGCATCGCTCTGCATGCGGCTACAAGGACGACTGGAATGGATTCTGGTGGAGCATGCGCAGAATAGCGGAACTGCTGATCCTAGTCAAGGGGCCGTCCTGGGTGGATGTAGCCGCCATCAACCCAAGCATTAGCCGACGCACGTGGCTGGCTTTTCTCATTCTGGCCAAGGCATATGCAGTGTTAAGCTTCGGCTACGCCTGCCTAAGCCTTGGTAGGCGGGCAGACCATAGAGAAGACGAGTTGCTGTTGGATAAAGATAACCGTCATTAGCGAGTATGTGTTCACATGCGAGATTCTTGGCCCCATTGAGTGCGATGTGCAATAGCAGCTTTATGTCAGCTCAAGGCCGAAATGACAACTAGCAGGGATCATGATCCCTGACATACGACGAGACGGTTTGAGAATATGTGAAGTACTCTTTTCAAGGAGAATACGAATGAAGAGCTTTACGCAATTGAGGTGGATGCTTTCGGTATGCGTGCTGGTGATACTGGCGCTTTCGGCGACGGTATGCCAGGCAGCGATGACGATAGGCGATGCGAAGCTTCTGGAAGACGGAAGCGGACCGATTGTGCTGGAGAGTGTGGTTCTGACTGGGGCTTACGGCAACCCCGAGGTACATTCCAGTTGACACTACCTCGAACGCGACGCCAGCTCAACATGCATGACCGCCCCCGCTTCTCCTAAATCTCGTACTCGACCTTCGTTCGCTCCGGTAAGACCGAGTACGATTCAGGAACCGGCAGTTCTCCGTGTCCTCGGTGTCTCGGCGGTTCCTCATTTTCCAAGAGTTTGACAGCAAAGCCCGTAGATGGTAGAATTCACCAGTCGGGCCGCAGGATTCACGAATGACGTAACTCCTGCTATGGGTGCCTTGCATCACGCGTTTCACTCATGATGCAAGCGAGGACAGGCGTGCGGCTGTAGCTCAATGGATAGAGCATCAGTCTTCGGAACTGAGGGTTAGGGGTTCGAGTCCCTTCAGCCGCGCCAGGTCCGCCAGGGGCGGAAAATTCGAAATCCGAAATTCGAAGCACTAAACAGAAGGCAAACCTGAAATAGGAAATCCCAAAGCTCCGGCCCCGGGATTCGTACTTCCAGTGCCTTTCTTGAGTATTTGGCGCTGTTTCGAATTCCGAGTTTGGAATTTCGAATTTGCGCCGGCACTGGGGTTGACAACCTCAAACCGGACTGTTATAATTATTTCCGCTATCCGCTCGTATGCGGAGGTGGGTGTCTTATCGTGGTTTCGCGGGTCGTTAGCTCAGTTGGCAGAGCAGCTGACTCTTAATCAGCGGGCCGAAGGTTCGAGTCCTTCACGACCCACCAACTTCCGGGTCGGGAGAAGGAAACATCCGAATCCCGGCCGGGAACCCGCCTAGCCTGCGTTATGCACGAGATGCATAGTGCGGGGAAACACCGCGGGCGAGTGGTGGAATGGCAGACACGCTAGATTTAGGATCTAGTGCCGAGAGGCGTAGGAGTTCAACTCTCCTCTCGCCCACCAAATTGAATAGCGCGTTGGAGCGAAGACATGCGGGAGTAGCTCAGTTGGTAGAGCGCCACCTTGCCAAGGTGGCTGTCGCGGGTCCGAGTCCCGTCTCCCGCTCCAGATTTTTCGAACAGAGTACAGAGTACAAAGTACAAAGACAGAACCGGCAACGTGAGCTTCCGCAGTAGGTCTTTGTTCTCGGTGTTCTGTGCTCTGTTTTTGTGTGACCCAGTCCGCATTATTCAAAAAAAGCATGAATAATGCTCAGAAGGCCGCAGATTATGCGAGACATGCATAATCTGCGCTAGCAAAGGAGATGCGTAATGCAGATTACGAGCGAAAAGATCAACCCATGCAAGATAGATCTCACCATCGAGATCGAACCTGAGAAGGTAGCTGAGGCCTACAACCAGGCTTATAAGGAATTCGGCAAAGTGACCAGCGTGCCGGGGTTCCGCAAGGGCAAGGCCCCCCGCGCGATCCTGGAGAAATACGTTGCCGAGGAGTCGGTTCGCCGTGAAGTGGCGGACATCCTGGTGACGCAGGCCTACCCCGCCGCCATCGAGCAGGAGAAGATCGAGCCGTACGCTGATCCTGAGTTCAACGTGGAAGAGCTTGAAGAAGGCAAACCAGCCAAGTTCAAGGCCTCCGTTCCGCTGCCCCCGAAGGTTGAGCTGGGCGAGTATAAGGGTATCAAAGTAACTAAGACCAAGGTTGAAGCTACGGACGCCGACGTGGACCTTGAGGTCAAGAATATACAAGATCGCCGCACCACCGCTGAGAAGGTGGAGGACCGCGGAGTGCAGGAGACGGATATCGTCATTGCTGAGATATCGTCCAACGTGGACGACGGCCCGATGTGCGAGCCTAAGCGGAGCCTGATTCAGATCGGCCAGAACGTCCCCGGGTTCGACGAACAGATCATGGGACTGAAGCCCGGCGAGCGTAAGTCGTTTGAACTGACCTATCCCGATGATTTCGAAGACGAGGCGCTGAGAGGCAAGAAGTCCAAGTTCGACGTAAGCGTGGAATCGCTCCGAGAGCGCAAGGCTCCTGAGTTGAACGACGAGTTTGCCAAAGAGGTCGGCGGATTCGAGAACATGGACGCCCTGCGCGCGCACATCAAGCAGCAGATCATCGAGTTCCGCGAGAACGAGTCAGAGCGCGACGTGGAACGGCAGATAGTCGAGGGCATAGTCGCCAATTCCGAGATTCACCTGCCGGAAGTGCTGGTGGAGCATGAGATTGGCCACGACATGCAGGAGATTCAGGCCAGTCTCAACCGCCAGAACCTGACGATTGACCAGTATCTGCGGAATGTGGGCAAGGACCGCGAAGAGTTTTTCAAGGAACTCTATGAGTCCGCCGAGCGACGCCTGAAGGCCGGAATGGCGATGGGCGAGGTCTCCGATAAGGAGAACATTGACGTGAAGGATGAGGATATTGACGCTGAGATCGAGCGTTTGGCGGCTGAGTCCAACACAACAACGGATGCCATCATAGCGTACATGGACAGCAGGGGCGGAAGAGCTACCCTGGGCAACAATATGCTGAACAGGCGGATACTTGATTATCTTAAGTCGGTTTCCGTCGTGAAATAAGCGGGGGCGCGGCATCCAGGATGCCGCTTGTAAGGCCATTGGTCATGCGATTTACGCATAATCAAGGGTAGAGAAAAGGGCGCCGACTGCACATAATCTAATTGAAGACCAATGTGTCGGTACGCAGACAGGTGTGAGCCTGCATTATGCTCACGTAGCATAATGCAGGGCTTTCGGAGCCTTATTCACCAATCTCGTGAATAAGGCGGGACATCGGCCTGCGCCCAATGTCGCTAGGATGCAAAGAGGTCAATGGAATGGCAAAGGACAAGGATTACAAAATGAACCTGGTACCAATGGTAGTTGAGCAGTCGGCCAGAGGCGAGCGGGCGTATGACATATTCTCTCGGCTGCTTAAGGAACGAATCATCCTGCTGGGTACGCCGGTGGATGATGACATCGCCAATCTGGTAGTAGCGCAGTTGCTCTTCCTGGAGAAGGAAGATCCCGATAAAGACATCGAACTGTACGTGAACAGCCCGGGTGGTTTGGTAACCGCGGGGCTGGCTATATATGACACCATGCAGATAGTGAAGCCGGACGTGGCCACCATCTGCGTGGGTCAGGCCGCAAGCATGGGCGCAGTCCTGCTGGCGGGGGGCGCAAAAGGCAAGAGGTATTCCTTGCCGAACGCTCGAATGATGATCCATCAGGGCAGCGCCGGATTCCACGGCACGCCTTCGGACATTGACATCCAGGCCAAGGAAGTCCTCAGATATAAGGCCATTCTCAACGGCATTTTGTCCAAGCATACCGGACGGCCGATCGAGAAGGTCCAGGAGGATACTGACCGGGATTTCTTCATGTCTGCATCTGAGGCTGTGGAATACGGACTGATAGATGAGATTCTGGCAGGCGCCAATCGCTGATGGGTGAGCGCCGGGCGTTCGATGGTGGACGCGTGAGCGCTTTGCGGTATTACTCAAGGATGGGGGGCTTTCATTGACAAGAATCGGTGCAGATCGCAATGAAAGACGGTGCGCACTATGCGGCCGCAGCCAGGAACAAGTAAGAAAGCTTATTGTAGGCGTTTACGGGGGCATCTGCCTCGAATGCCTTGAAGTATGCAACGACACTCTACGCACGGAATCCGGCAAACCGGACGACAGGCTGGAGTTCGGTGAGCTGCCGAAGCCGAAGGACATGTATCGCATACTCAGCCAGTATGTCATCGGCCAGGAAAAGGCCAAACGCGCGCTGAGTGTGGCGGTCTACAACCACTTCAAGAGAGTCAATGCGCCTCCAGGCGACGTGGAACTCTCCAAGAGCAACATCATGCTCATCGGGCCTACCGGTTCCGGTAAGACCCTTCTCGCCCAGACGCTTGCCCGCATACTGAATGTGCCGTTCGCACTGGCGGATGCCACTTCGCTTACCGAGGCAGGATATGTGGGCGAGGACGTGGAAAACATCCTCCTGAAGCTGCTTCATGCGGCTGACAACGGTGAGAGCCTGCAGGCCACCGTCAAGAACGCCGAACGCGGTATCATCTACATAGATGAAATAGACAAAATCACCCGCAAGTCAGAGAATCCGTCCATAACCAGGGACGTCTCCGGCGAGGGTGTGCAGCAGGCGCTACTCAAAATTCTGGAGGGAACAGTGGCCAACGTTCCCCCGCAGGGTGGCAGGAAGCACCCGCAGCAGGATTACGTGCAGCTTGATACCAAGAACATACTGTTCATTTGTGGCGGAGCGTTCGACGGTTTGGACAAGATTATCGAGCGGCGTCTGAGCGATCAGTCGCTCGGCTTCCGTGCCAAGGTAGAGAGCAAGAAAGACCGACAGATCGGCGATCTGCTGGCCCAGGTGCTCCCGGAAGACCTTCTGAAGTTCGGGTTCATCCCGGAGTTCATCGGCAGACTGCCGGTGCTGGGTACGCTCAATGCTCTGGACGAAGCTGCGCTGATCAGAATCCTGGTAGAGCCGAAGAACGCGCTCGTCAAGCAGTACAAGAAGTTCTTTGAGTATGACGGCGTGGACCTGGAGTTCACGGAAGAAGCGCTGGTCACAGTCGCTGAGCTGGCCATGAGCCGCAAGATGGGCGCCCGCGCTCTGCGTGCCGTGCTGGAGGAAGTGATGATGAACATCATGTACGAAATCCCCTCCACCCCCGGCGTGAAGAAGTGCGTCATAACCAGGGACGTGGTGCTGGGCGCGAACGAAGCCGATCTGCTAACATCCGATGAACTAAAGCAGGCTTCATAGAACAAGATCGAAACTGAAACGAGGGAATGGTTTATGACTGACGGTTAGTGGTAGATAGGGTATAAACGTCCTATTGGCCATCAACCACCAGTCATGAGCCATTCCCTTTTAACTGTTTTTGCGAAGAATTGTCTTCTGGAAGGAAAGTGCAAGGATGCCGAAAACTACCGATAAACCCGCCGGCAAGCCCAGCGAAAAGACCACAAAAGCTGCGCCAAAGGCCCGGAAACCAAGACCAAGAAAAATCAAGCGCATGGACGAGGAGGAGGTAGTCAGCATCCCCGAACAGATACCTCTTCTTCCCGTAAGAGACGCTGTATACTTCCCTCGAATGATCTTCCCACTGTTCGCCGGGCGCGAAAAATCCGTCAAGGCGTTGGAAGAAGCGATGGCACAGGAGCGGCTGATACTGCTCGTCGCCCAGAAGGAAGTTGGCACAGACGAACCGATGCCGGAAGACCTCTACACCGTGGGGCTGGTGGCGGGCATCATGCAGATCACCAAGGTGCCTGATGGAACCGTGCGGCTGGTGCTGGAAGGCGTGGAACGAGTCAGAATCACCAAGTTCCTGAAGACCGATCCCTACTTCCTCGTCGGCGTGGAAACCATGCCCACCGGCGAAGAGCAGAACATTGAGACAGAGGCGCTCATGAGGAGCGTCACCACCCAGTTCGAGCAGATCGTGAACCTTGGCCGCTCCATTCCGCCCGAAGCTCTCGTGAATATCGTGAACATCACTGAGGCGGGTCGGCTGGCGGATAGCATCACGCCCTACCTGCCGCTTAGAGTAGAATCCAAGCAGGACATCCTTGAGACCATCAGCGCGAAAGAGAAGTTGGAGAAGCTGAACGTGCTGCTCAAGAAGGAACTGGAGATACTGGAGATTCAGCGGAATATCCGTAACCGCGTCGAGAAGGAGATGGGCGATACCCAGCGCGAGTTCATCCTGCGCGAGCAGCTTAAGGCCATCCAGCAGGAACTTGGCGAGCGTGACGAGCGCACCGGCGAGATCGAGGACTACAAGGTCAAGATCGAGAAGGCCCACATGTCCGAGGAAGTGGCCGAGCGCGCGAATAAGGAACTGGACAGGCTGGAGAAGATGCCCTACGCCGCGCCTGAGGGCGTGGTTATCCGCACCTACCTGGACTGGCTGACCTCGCTGCCGTGGGACGTGCGAACCGAGGAAAGGCTACGCATACAGGATGCTGCGGAGGTGCTGGACCAGGACCACTACGGCCTGGCCAAAGCAAAGGACCGCATCCTTGAGTTCCTGGCCGTGAAACAGCTTTCCGGCCAGATGAAGGGGCCGATCCTCTGCTTCGTGGGACCTCCCGGCGTCGGCAAAACGTCCATCGGCAAGTCCATCGCCCGCGCACTTGGCAGGAAGTTCATACGCATCTCGCTCGGCGGCATCCATGACGAGGCGGAGATTCGCGGTCACCGCAAGACGTATATCGGCTCCATGCCGGGCCGCATCATACAGGGCATCAAGCAGGCCGGTTCCAAGAACCCGGTTTTCATGCTTGACGAGATAGACAAGGTTGGCGCAGACTTCCGAGGCGACCCATCGGCTGCGCTGCTGGAGGCGCTCGACCCTGAGCAGAACTCGGCGTTCAGCGATCACTACCTGGAAGTGCCGTTCGATCTGTCCGACGTCATGTTCATCACCACTGCAAACATACTGGATACCATACCGGCGCCTCTGCGCGACCGTATGGAGGTCATTCCGTTCACGGGCTACATAGAGGACGAGAAGGTACAGATTGCCGAGCAGTTCCTGATGCCCAAGCAGATTAAGGAGCACGGCCTTACACCCAAGCAGTTCTGCATCAAGCAGGACGCTCTGCGCCACCTGATACGCCACTACACCCGAGAGGCCGGTGTGCGAAACTTGGAGCGCGAGATTGCCAACATCTGCCGGAAGGTCGCCAGAGGTGTTGCGGAGGATAAGATTCGCAGCAGAACGGTCGGCGCGAAACAAGTGAAAAACTATCTCGGACAACCGAAGTACCACTACGGCATGGCCGAGGAAAAAGACGAAGTGGGAACGGCAACCGGGCTGGTCTACACCGAGTTCGGCGGCGACATCGTCAGCATAGAGGTCGGTCTCATGCAGTCCGACGTGGGCAAACTGATCCTCACCGGCCAACTCGGCGACGTGATGAAGGAATCCGCTCAGGCAGCGGTATCGTACGTCCGATCAAGGGCGGGAGTGCTGAACATTCCTGAGGACTTCTCGAACAAGATGGATATCCACATCCACGTTCCGGCGGGCGCAGTGCCGAAGGACGGGCCGTCGGCGGGCATTACCATAGCGACTGCGGTGGCAAGCGCGCTAACCAAGCGGGCCATCAGACGCGATGTGGCGATGACCGGCGAGATCACCCTTAGGGGCAAGGTGCTTCCCATCGGCGGGCTGAAGGAAAAGGTTCTGGCGGCGCACCGGGCAGGCATCCGCACCATTATCATCCCCAAGGAGAACCTGAAAGACCTTGAGGAGATACCCGATTACGTGCGCAAGGAACTGACCTTTGAGCCGGTGGAGCATGTGGACGAAGTGCTTGCAATCGCGCTGCTGAACGGCGAGAAGAAGTAAACCATAGAACAACCGCAAACCTTATGAGGCCTGGAGAGTGATCTCCGGGTCTCATTTGTTGGTACGCCCCCGTAGGAGGATTGCCGAGCGCTTCGGTGGAACAATAAGCAGGTTCGTCGGGGGATCGAAAGCCCCGTCGTCACAGTGGAGAACGGATGCTGCACCGACCGAAGAGACTCTTGAAGTTCATACGAGATGTGATCGCGGAGTTCCACCAGGACAGAGGCACCCTTTTTGCGGCTGCGATTTCTTACTACGGCCTGCTCTCGCTGATCCCGCTGCTGTTGGTGGTCATATCCGCGTTTGGCTACGTCATGGGTTCCTACACGGTTGCGCGCCGGCACGTTGCCGTGTTCCTGGATTCTGCGATACCCGTGGGCAGCTCGGTGGTAGAGCACAATCTTACCCTCCTCAGTCGGCAGTCGGGTCTACTGGGCTGGTTAGGGTTGGCCGGTCTGCTGTGGGTGGGCACGCAAGTTTTCGTTACGCTTCAGGACGTGATGAACATAGCGATGGGGGCCAAGAGAGTAAGCTTCCTCCGCGCCAGGGGTACCGCGTTGGTAACGCTGCTGGTGGCGGGCGTGCTGCTGACACTCTCCATAGGCATCACGTCGCTGCTGGCCGCCGCGCGAAGCCTGATACTGCCTGTGGATGTGAAACGGATTGACGCGCTTTGGACGGCGTTGGGCATCATGCTGCCTGTATTGCTTTCCGTGCTGGCTTTCTCCACGGCTTACAGGTTTTTGCCCAACATTCGGATTGGCAACAAGGCTCCGATCATCGGCGGAATGGTGGCCGGACTGCTCTTCGAGTTCGCGAAACACACATTCAGTTGGTATGTCACGCACGTGGCGAACTACAGCCGAGTGTACGGCTCCCTGGGCGGTGTGGTGGTGCTGGTGGTGTGGATCTACTTTGTATCGGTGATAACGGTTCTAGGCGCAGAGGTGGCGTCCGTCTACGCAAAATGGGCGCTCGCCCGCAAGAAACGCACCAGCGAATCGCCCGCGACATAATATCAGCCCACCTGCATTTCTGACAGCATCTCTAACGTCCGCTTGATCCGCGCAACCACGCGCGCCTGACCAAGCGCCGAGATCGTCTCGAAGAGGCCGGGGCCGACAGTCCGTCCGGTGACCGCCATGCGCGTCGGGTGAATCACCTGACCGCCGGACATTTCCATCTCCTCGCCCACTTCGCGTACCACTGCGTCTATGCCTTCGATTGAGAAGTCAGTAAGCGCTGATAGCTTGTCCATCAGCTTGCCCAACAGAGTCGGCACATGCTCCTTGCTCAGCCACTTGCCGACGCCCTTCTCGTCAAACTCCAGCTCGTCCTGGAAGAAGAAACTGGTGAGTTCGGCAACATCGGAAAGCACCTTGAGTTTGTCTTTCTCCAGCGCTATCACGCTGCTCGCATACTCCATCTCCGCGGGAGTCGGGTTAGCCGGCAGCAGACCAGCCTTCTGCAGATATGGCAGGCACAACTCCGTAATGAGGCCAATATCCGCCGCGCGGATGTACACGCCGTTCATCCACTCCAGCTTCTGCATGTCGAAGATCACCGGATGGTTCACGATGCCTTCGAGCGTGAACTTCTCGATCAGCTCATCGCGCGAGAACAACTCCTGGTCCGTGCCGTCCGACCAGCCGAGCGTGGTCAGGTAGTTGAGCATCGCCTCCGGGAGGAACCCGCGCTCCTTGTAATCCAGGAACGCCACCGCGCCGTGCCGTTTGCTCAGCTTCGTGCGGTCGGATCCGAAGATCAGCGGAGGATGCGCGAAGACCGGCGGTGTCCAGCCGAACGCCTGGTAGATCAGGACGTGCTTGGGCGTGCTGGATATCCACTCCTCGCCGCGAATGATGTGCGTGATCTCCATCAGGTGATCGTCCACCACGTTGGCGAACTGGTAGGTAGGGAAACCGTCTGACTTGAGGAGGACAAAGTCGTCCAGCAGGCGGTTCTCAAACGTGATCTCGCCGCGCACAACGTCATGGAACGAAGTATTGCCGTCCTGCGGAACCTTGAAGCGCACAACCGCGGGAATGCCCTGAGCCAACTTACTCTGTACATCCTCTTTGGAACAGCTCACGCACGCACGGTCGTAACCGGTGGGCTGTTTTGCGGCTTCCTGAGCCTTGCGCATCTCGGCCAGGCGCTCCGATGTGCAGAAGCAGTAGTACGCGTCGCCCTGCTCGATAAGCTGCTTGACCAGCTTGTCGTAGTGTGTAAGCCGCTCTGATTGGAAGTAGGGTCCGTATTCGCCGCCGACCTCAGGCCCCTCGTCCCACTGCAGGCCCAGCCACCGCAGACTGTCCAGCAGTTCGTCCAGCGATGTGGGAACGAATCTGGCGCGGTCGGTGTCTTCGATGCGGACGACAAAGCTCCCGCCGTGCCGCTGCCGAAAAAGCCAGTCGTACACTGCGGTGCGGATGTTGCCTATGTGCGGTGAGCCGGTGGGGCTCGGCGCGAATCGAACTCGTATTTTCTCCATGTGAACTCTACCTCTTGCCGAAACGAAAAGAACACATACTGAAAAGATGAGTGACGAGTGATACGTGAACTGCTCCCAAAGGCTAGATGAAACCTTCGCGGCATCTCACTCATCACTTATCACTCATCCGTGTTCTTTATAACGCAGCAGCCGACGTTATTTCCTGATGTACTTCTTCTTGACCTTCTTGAAGCCCTGGTCAATCTTCTTCTCATCCAGCGACCACAGATCGGACTTGGTGCGCTGTACGAACCCATAATATGAGCTGAGTATCGAGGCCACCAACCGGCGTGATGTGCGCCGAACGATGTTCACTTCAGCGAAGAGTGTGGCGAATGCAGCGCCCTTCTTGTGGAAAGCCATGATCTTCAGCACTATGTCCAGTGTAGACATGCTCGCGGAGTCCTCGGCCATCTCCAACAGCTCTTCGATTCGGCCAGGCGCTACATGCGTCAGCTTGTCCGTCTTTTCTTCGTATACGAACAGGAACTCGTCCACGTTGTCTGTGCGCTTCAGCCCAAAAACCGCGCCGCACTCTGGCATGTCGGTCGGGTATAGCTCACCGATGCCGTAGATCAAACCGGTCTCCCGGTTGACCCACGCGTCAACCTTCTTGTCGCCGCTGATGAGAGTGATCTCGCAAAGGCTGGGCGAAGTCGGGAGCAATCCTCTTGGCACTGCGCAAACCGGGAAGGTGCCGAGCAGCTTATGATGCCTGGCCACAACGCACCGCACTGAGTCAACCGGTTTCGCGTCGCCCTTGTCTTCGTCCTGATCGTGTACGTCCTGAACCAGCGTGCTGTGAACTTCCGTCGCCAGCCCACCTTCCAGCCCCTCGTCGTCCAGTTCCACTTCAAGCTGATCGCCGTCCATGGTCTCAAAGTCGAGCTTGGCGATCTCAAGGCTGGCAGGAGTCTCCTTGACGTTCTCAGGAACCGTGCCGTCCATGCGCCAGCGCTCGCCGCCGACCCACAGGAACCGCGAATCCGCGCGCATCGCCTCTCCCAGACCCTCGGCAGCCGTCGCGTAAATGGAGTCTCTCGGCGATATCTCGAAGATCGTTTCGATAATAACCGGCATGCGCGCCGAACCCTTGGAGGTGATGATCTCCGCAACCTCGTCCAGATCCCGGTCGGAGATCGTCAGAGTCAGAACAGGCGCGGCTTCCTCGACGGTTTCGGTAACCGCGGCAGCAGTCGGCGCTATCTCTTCCGCTACTTCTTCGGCCAGCTTGTCCGCTTCCGCCATGAGGAATGCGTCGTAGTCTTTTGCCATCTTGCTCGTGGCCCATCTGCCGTCGGAGAGCCACACCAGCTTGGTGTCCTTGAGTCCGTCCTCGAACGCCTGCAGCGCGTCGAACGAATCGCCCAGCACACGCCATCGCAAGAGTTGTGCATACTTGTTGTTGACCGGCGCCTTCGATGCTTCCGCGAACTTAGCGAGTGTTCCTACGAAGTCCTCAGCGCCCCAGTCTACCTTGGCCGACGCGCTTGCCAGGCTTTCTATCTCGGCCTCGTCCATGTCGTTGTCAAAGATGATGTTATCTTCTTTGCTCGATGTCACATTCAGAATCCAGTCCTGGATTCCGTAAAGCCCGTCCGAGGTCTGGAAATACCTGTCCGGATCGGTCATCATCCTGGGGGCCATCGTCTCGTAGTAGTCAACGGTCCGCTCGTAAATGCTGCACAGCTCATTGGCTATCTGACTCACCGTCATCGGCCTGCCGTACTGCTTGATGATCTCCACCAGCACCCGCTCCATGGGCCGCTGCTTGTCCTCGTAGCGGATCTCCAGATCCCATCGCCTGTCAATCTGCGTGAACCTGGAACTGGAACCGAGTACATGCCTGAAGAGCTTCGCGCTGTACTGTTCCTTACCTATTGAGCCAGAGATCTCCGCGGAACGTACCGGCTCGCTGTGTCCCAGCATGGCGGAATACGCCTGGTCTGCCAGGTACATCATCGCGTCCCGTTCCAGGGAGTTCTCTACGGTTGCGCTTCTCAAACCCACACCTCCGTGCTTCTATTTCGTAATCCAAGGCTTGTTGAGCATCATTCGCGTTTTACGTGAATGATGCAGTCTCGATCTGGGCTACTCGTTCAGCGAGGCTACCAGATCATATTCCCGAGCCTGGGTGATTGTGACACCCACGAAATCCCCAGGCGAAACCTGGGGCGAATCCATAATGTAAACCAGACCGTCTATATCAGGCGCGTCCCTGTAGGACCGGCCAACCGCCTTGCGCCCTTGCAGGCTCTCCACGAGCACTTCCATGCGCTTGCCCACCAGCCGCTCGTTTCGCTTGAGCGAGATCCCCTGCTGAATCCGCATGAGTTCGCGGAACCGGCGATCCATTTCGCGCTTGCTTACGGCGTTCGGCAGCAGCGATGCAGGAGTGCCGTCCTCCGCCGAGTACTTGAACACACCCGCGCGGTCAAACTCCACGCGCTGCACGAATTCCACCAGCTCATCGAAGTCCTCGTCCGTCTCTCCGGGGAATCCCACGATGAAAGTGGTCCTCAACGCGCCGTCCGGACAGAACTCCCGCACTCGGTCGAACAGCCTCAGGTACTCGTCCCGGCTGCCCTGCCGACCCATGCCCTTCAGCACGTTCGCCGAGCAGTGCTGCAGCGGGATGTCTATGTACTCGCACACCTTCTCGTTCTGCGCGATGGTGCGTATCAGCTCATCCGTCACCCTGGTTGGGTAGCAGTACAGCAGCCTTATCCACCTGATGCCGTCCAACTCCGCGAGCTTTTCCAGCAGTTGCGGAAGCCTCGCGCCGCCATCCGTGTCCATGCCAAAGCGAGTGATGTCCTGAGCCACCAGGTTCAGTTCTTTCACACCGGAATCGGCCAGTGCCTTCGCCTCGTCCAGCACATCGCGCTCAGACCTGCTACGGAATCCGCCGCGTATGCCTGGTATGGCGCAGTAGGTGCATCGGTTGTCGCAACCGTCGGCCACTCGCAGGTACGCTGTCCACGGCGGGGTGGAGAGCACGCGTCTGCCGCTCTTCGTCCACCATGCGGACGGGTTGCCCACGTTTACCACATGGACGCCGCCCAGCGTCTGTGCGATCACCGAGGCTATACCCCGCGATTCCTTCAACCCCAGGAAACCGTCCGCCTCAGGTATCTCCTGCGCCAGGTCCGCGCCGTACCGCTGTGCCAGGCACCCTGTGACGATCACAGAACGGCAAGCGCCGCTCGTTTTCTGACGAACGGCCTCCAGCACCGCCTCTATGGATTCTTCCTTCGCGCTCTGTATGAACCCGCAGGTGTTCACGACGATCACGTCGGCCAGTGCGGGATCGGTTACTATCTCGTGACCCGCATCCACCACTTCCCCGAGAATCTCTTCGGCGTCCACCGTGTTCTTCGGGCAACCGAGGCTGATCATGGCTATCTTTGGCATTTACGGGCTATTCTTCCTCAAGATCAGGCTCGTCGGGGATGAACATGCCGCTGCTGCCGCCGAACATCCTGTCCATATCTTCTTTGCCGATCAATATCTCGCGCGGTTTGGCTCCGTCAGGAGGGCCGACTATGCCCTGCGCCTCCATGTTGTCCACTATCCGCGCCGCCCGCGTGTATCCAATCTTGAACCGCCGCTGCAGCATGGATGTGGACGCCGATCCGTGCGTTACTACAAGCCTGACTGCCGGTTCGTACATCTCATCCGTTGACACATCGTCGCCGCCGCCCGGTCCGCCGCCCTCGCCCAACTGCATCGGCTGCATGCTGTAGTCCGGCGATTCTTGCTCTTTCAGGTACTTCACCAGTGCTTCGATCTCTTTTTCGCTGACGTATGCGCCCTGGATTCTGGTCGGTTTTGCGGCGTCTATCGGCTTGAACAGCATGTCGCCGCGCCCGATCAGCCGTTCCGCGCCGCCCATGTCCAGAATGGTTCGGCTGTCTATCTGAGAGTTCATAGCAAACGCTATGCGCGACGAAATGTTCGCCTTAATCGTTCCGGTGATGACATCCACCGAAGGCCGCTGCGTGGCTATCACCAGGTGTATACCTGTCGCCCTTGCAAGCTGAGCCAGCCTGCACACCGCGAACTCCACCTCGGGTCCGGCCTGCATCATCAAGTCGGCCAGCTCGTCCACGATGATCACCAGGTACGGCAGCCGGTCGTCCGGTCTCGCCTTCTCATTATACCCGTCAAAGTTCCTCGTCCCCGCCGCCACAAAGAGATCGTACCGGTGCTCCATCTCCTTGAGCGCTGCGCGGAAGATGCTGGTCGCCTGCTTCACGTCCTTCACAACTGGACAAGCCAGGTGCGGTATCCCGTCGAACAGGCTAAGCTCCACGCGCTTCGGGTCTATGAGGATGAACTTCACCTCGCGCGGTGTCACCCTGAAGAGCAGGCTCGCGATCATCGTGTTCAGCCCGATGCTCTTACCCGCGTTCGTCGCGCCAGCCACCAGCATGTGCGGCATCTTGGTCAGGTCCGCGTACCGAGGCTCGCCCGCAACGTCTATGCCCAGCGCGAACGTCAGTTTCGACGGCGCGTTCCTGAACCGGTCGTCGTCCACCACCTGCCGTAGCGAGACGATGGCCGGGTTGCTGTTCGGCACTTCTACGCCTATCGCGGCCTTGCCCGGTATCGGCGCTTCTACGCGAACGTCAATCGCCGAAAGCTCCATCGCCAGGTTGTCCGCCAGGCTCACGATTTTGCTGACCTTGATGCCCGGCGCAAGCACAATCTCGTATCTTGTAACCGTCGGCCCGTGGCTAACCTCCACCACGTCCGCCTCGATCTTGAACTGCTCCAGTGTTCGTTCGATTACGTCAATCTTGTAGTTCAGCTCGGCCTGCACGCGCTTCGGCGGGGCAGGGGGCTCCTTCAGCAGCGTCACCGGCGGGAGCTTGAACTCGGTGTCGTTCCTCGGCATCGGCGGGCTGGTGGATATCTGGTCCTTCCGCGCAACTACCGCGCCTGCGTCAACCGCGGGCTTGCTGTCTTCGTCCGCGCCGATCTTCTTCTTGAAGATGCTCAGTATCTCGGGTCGTTCCTTCGGCTCGACCGGCATCGGCTCGCGCGGCCTCTCCGGTCGGGTGACCGTCTCCGGTGCCGCGCGCCTGTCATCCATCGTGGGTTTGACCCTCGCAGGCTTGGGCGGGCTGCTCGGAAGCTTCATTGCGCCCACCAGCGAAGTCAGCTTCACGCCGGTAAGCAGTATCAGTGCGACGAGACCGCTCGCCACCAGCAGGATGTTGCTGCTCAGTCTGCCGAACGCCCACTCCAGAACGTAGGCGACTCCCAGTCCGATGTATCCGCCGCCGAGCTGAATCTGCCGCTGGAAGACATCCGGCTGCATGATGCTGTTGTCGGCCAGGGCGGTCACATCGGGGGTGCGGGCGAACTGGCACCAGGTGACGAACACCACGAAGAGAATCAGGAGGCCGATCAGCTTGTTCCGGTTGGCAGGAACGTGGTTGCCCATCAGCACTATCAGGCCCAGAGCCATTAGCAGGACAGGCATGGCATAGGCCCCCAACCCCGCGATGTTCTTCAGGGCTGGGCCGATGAACTCGCCGAAAGCGCCGGAATGCTGCATGATCACGCCGACCATAAGCACAGCGCCGAGGGCTAGTATAGCAACCCCGATGATATCCTGAATCAGGGGGTCGCTCTCAGGTTTCTGACGCGTTCTCGCCATGAAAGGTGCGCCTCTTGTGGGTGATTATACCAAAGAAATGCGCCCCCGGTCAAGGATTGCCCGGTGTCAAAAATCGTTCATCGTACTCGTGAATCCTTCTCGCCCGCCCTGAGTTCATCGAAGGGTACTCGGTTCTCTCTGAGGAATTTGCAGAGTCAAGTCAAGATGCTTTCTCAGGTCGAAATGGGAGCAGCAGGTGGCATTTCGCCCCGTGTGCTTTCAGGCGATGGCCAAGGAGGAACGCGGATACCGATCACGCAGACCGGGACCGGGATTGAGTCCCGGAAATTGTGTCTGTCCCATTTCCGTACCATTGGGCAGCTCGTTCCTGGTAGCGCTGCCGTCCCGGCGGCTACCGGAGTCGGCAAGATGCCGGCGCTACGTCCCATCTCCGATTCTACACACAAGAGTGTACACTGCCCGCCGTCACTTTCTGATTGCACATTCGTTGTGAGTGTGATATCATATCCTAAGATAGTCTGCATTGTTCATGCGTTGCATGAATAATGCTCAGAAGGCCGCAGATTATGCGGGACACGCATAATCTGCGCTGGCAGCGTTCAGGAAATTGCAGGGGTCGGAATAATGAGGAAGACACTCGCGGTACTGGCAATACTCATAGCGGCAAGCTTTGGTTGTGCGTCATCGGCGTTGGCACTGATTCCCACAATCACCTCGTTCACCCCGACCTCGTTGGGCGCGGGAACAAAGGTAACCATCACCGGCACAAACCTGACCGGCGCTACGTCCGTGAAGTTTAACAACGTTTCAGGCACGAGCGTCACCGTGCTCAGCGCCACATCCGTTACCGCCATCGCGCCGAAGACCACAACCGGTAAGATCAAGGTCACCACGCTGGGCGGAACGGCTACATCCGCTGCTTCGTTCACGTTCATTCCTGTGCCGACTATCACGTCCTTCACACCGACTTCGGGCAAAACGGGCGTGAAGGTAACCATCACCGGCACAAACCTGACCGGCGCTACATCCGTGAAGTTCAACGGCGTCGCGGGCACGACCGTCACGGTGGTCAGCCCGACAACCATCACCGCTTTCGTCCCGGACACCTCTACGGGAGTGATAACCATCACTACCCAAGGTGGAACCGCGACTTCGCCCAAATCATTCATTGTGCCGATAGTCGCCTCTCAGATGATTGCCATCCCCGCCGGGTCCTTCGAGATGGGCAACAACGGCAATGAGCCGTTCACGCCCTTCAACGAACTTCCGAAGCGCACGGTCACTCTGGCCGCATACTCCATCAGCAAGTACGAGGTCACGCGCGGCTGGTACAGGCA
The DNA here is from genome assembly GCA_025358205.1 of Armatimonadota bacterium. Lineage (GTDB taxonomy): Bacteria > Armatimonadota > UBA5829 > DTJY01 > DTJY01 > JANYKG01. The sequence continues at coordinate 10,309 of JANYKG010000018.1, read as the reverse complement.
GTTCATCAACGCCGGCGGGTATTCCAAGCAGTCATTATGGTCTGCCGCCGGTTGGAGTTGGAAGGTAAACTACAGCCGCACCCAGCCTCAGTTCTGGACCGCTACGCAGAGCTGGACCCCCGGCCAGAGCTTCACTCAGACCGACGACCACCCTGTAGTTGGAGTGACTTACTACGAGGCAGAGGCTTTCTGCAAGTGGGCAGGTGGTCATCTCCCCACAGAGGCGCAGTGGGAAAGGGCCGCCCGCTGGACGGGGACAGCCGCCAACGTCTACCCCTGGGGCAATGTGTGGGATGTGGAGAAGTTTAACAACTTCTATGACCACAATCCCGCTGGTGGAGGCTTTCAGCGTTACCAGACCGCGCCGGTCGGAAGTTACATAGCTTCCGCGAGTCCCGTCGGTTGCCAGGACATGGCGGGCAACGTGTGGGAGTGGACTCAGGACTGGTACAAGTCATACCCAAGCAGCGCCACTCCGCTGGACTATACAAACACCTACCGCACCATGCGGGGCGGTGGATGGGGCAGCGTGGACAGCTACTACCGGTGTGCCGCTCGCTTCTACTCAAACCCATCTTACGCTTACTATCACCTCGGGTTCCGCTTGGCCAAATAGTATCGGCTCGGCAGGTAACCGAGAATGATGCATCCAACGCCGCGCCTTCAGATATCACGCGGTCGGCAAAAAATTGACACTCGGGCCTCACTGTGGTACAATTCTGCTCGCGAAATGCCGGGCTGCATTATTCACAAAAAGCGTGAATGATTCAGGCTAGACATACTTGTGCGGAGCGATGTCCGAGCTGGTCGAAGGAGCACGACTGGAAATCGTGTAGCGGGCCACAAAGTTCGCTCGTGGGTTCGAATCCCACTCGCTCCGCCACAATCCCCTCATGAAATAGCGCCTAACCCGCCTAGTTGCACACATTTTGCACACATTCAGTTTCTGGATGGTGTCTTCGGAAGGTACGGGCGTAGTTTCCGGTCCACTAGTTCCGCCGCCAGATCTTGGTCATGTGGCGATACATGCGAGTAGAGATCCTGTGTAATGCTGATGGTCGAGTGGCCCATCCGTTCTGATGCGATCTTACCTACTACCCCACCAATTATCAGCATAGTAGCCTGAGCGTGACGAAGGCCATGTAGCCGAGTCTTTACTCCGACTTCCAATGCAATCCGGCGAAGAGCGGTACTGAGTGCTTGAGGTGTTATCATACCACCTATTTCGTCACAGCAGATCCAACCTTCGTCACAGTAACCTGGTGTTGACTCCCTTCGCGCCATCTGATCATCGCGGTGTTCGGCAAGTTATTCAGCGAGGAATCCTGGGACCGAAGTCTCTTGACCAAGGTCGGTGATTCCAACTTCCACCCTGCAATCATACCAACTGTTTGGCTCGTCGTCAACCGCTCAGCGGACTATTGTGACATCTCCAACCGGCGGACGTCTGCACGAAGATAACAAAGTAAGCGCAACTCTTGACACAGGATAAGACATGACTTAGTATTAAACCGTTTGACCTATCGCTCTATGAGGCAATGCTGAATCGGCCTGCACTATTCTTCAGTTTTCTCACCAGATGATATGACTTTTCACGAAAGTGGGCGTATACTTACTCTCGTCCGATCAAAGTTGCTGCACAGAATCCCCAAGGAGCCGATCCATGGAAAAGGAATCACATAGGCTTTATGCGCATACGCCAAACCCCGATGGCAATTGGCATGCGCTCGCAGACCACCTCAGCGCCGTGTCTGCGCTTTCTCAAGGATTCGCCGATCAGTTCGACGCGGCTGAACTGGGCAGAACGCTCGGCTTGCTCCACGATGTCGGCAAGTTCAACCCCGACTTCCAGCGCTATCTGCGTCTATGTTGGGAGTTTCAGTCGAACGGTGGGACCCGGCCGCGAAGCGCTCCGCATTCCATCTACGGTGCTCTGACCGCCAGCCGGAACAACACTCCTCTTCTGGCATTTGCGGCAGAAGGGCATCACGGCGAGATCAAGGACCCTTCCGCACTGAGGCAATCGCTGGCGAATGCACAGTCTTCCGGGTGGATATCAGAAGCCGAAGCAACATTGTGTAACGAACTCACTGCGCCCGATTTCCCGAAATGGACCAGTGATCCCACCGCCTGCGAGTTCTTTGTGCGGATGCTCTTCTCCTGTCTTGTGGACGCTGACTGGCTGGACACGGAGGCGCACTTCAACCGCTGGAAAACGGAAATGCGTGGCAACGCTGTTTCCATGGCTGATCTGTGGCAGTTGTTCGAACGCGATCAGCAGTTGCTTATGGACAGCATCAGCCCGAACTCGGACAATCCGGTGAACCAGGCGCGGCGTGAAATCTACAAGGCATGTGCGTCCGCTGGAGACAACGCTCAGGGCGTCTATCGCCTGACGGTGCCGACAGGTGGCGGAAAGACTCGCTCTGCCATGGGTTTCGCACTTCGCCATGCCATCCATCACGGACTCAACCGCATCATACTTGCGATTCCCTACACCAGCATCATAGACCAGAACGCGCAGGTCTACAAGCGCATCTTCGGCGAGGAGAATGTCCTGGAACACCATTCGTCGGTGGACGTTCCATCCGATCCGAATGAAGAACAATCGGAAACAGAGCTTCGGCGTCAGCTCTCGGCAGAGAACTGGGATATGCCAATCGTCGTAACCACCACCGTCCAGCTTTTCGAGAGCCTTTTCTCCAACAAGCCCTCCCGATGTCGTAAGCTCCACAATCTCGCAAACAGCGTGCTTGTGCTGGATGAGGTTCAGACACTCCCCGTTGGCCTGCTCCAGCCCATCCTCGATGTTCTGAAGGAACTGGTGGAGCACTATGGAGTCAGTCTCGTCTTGAGCACCGCTACTCAGCCTGCGTTTTCAGGCGAGAGTCCATACCTCAAAGGATTTACGTCTCAGCTTCTTGAGCTTGTCCCGGACCCTGGGCAATACTTCAAGTCGCTGAAGAGGGTGGATTACGATATCGTCACGGACAACTGGTCATGGGAACGTACTGCCAATGAGATGCGTCAGCATGACCAGGTTCTCTGTGTACTGAACTCGCGCAAGGACGCGCTGGAGTTGTTCGGCCTGCTTGACGATTCAAAAGCCCTGCACCTTTCCACTCTCATGTGTCCGGCGCACAGGCGGCGGGTTCTCGCCGAGATCACCCGGCGTCTTGCGGCTGGCGAATCGTGCAGAGTAGTCTCTACCCAAGTAGTAGAGGCTGGGGTTGACCTGGACTTTCCAGTGGTCTTTCGGGCCATGGGGCCGCTTGACCGCATTGTCCAGGCCGCAGGCCGATGTAACCGTGAGGGTAAGCTGGACAAAGGTAGTGTAGTAGTCTTCACGCCTGAAGGTGGCCGTGCCCCTAAGGGAGTTTATGGAACTGCGATGGCTGAGGCAGGGATAACGCTCTCCCAGCCGGAGTGCGATCTGCACGATCCCGCAGTATTCGATAGCTACTTCCAGCGCCTGTGGCAGAGCGCCAATGTGGACACGAATGGGATATGCACACTTCGCCAGCGGTTGAACTTCCCGGAGACAGCCAAGAAGTTTGAGATGATCACAGAAGATACTGTGCCCGTAGTCGTCCGCTACGGCGATCCCGGACCCGGCAACGTTTTGGACGCGGTGCGATGTAATGGCCACGCATCCAGGGATGACTGGCGAAACCTTCAGGCTTACACCGTTAGCATCTTTCAAGGGCAGTTCCAGCGATATCTCAATGACGGAGTGATAGATCAGGTAATCGAAGGCCTGTATGTCTGGGCCGCGACGTACGATGAGCGAACCGGCATATCGGAGCAATTCACCGATCCTGCCGATCTGATTGCGTGAAAGGAGAGATCGGTGCAAGCTATGTCGGATGCAAGAGAACTGAGCGGGGGTTGACAAAACATACGGTTTGCCACTATAATTTTACTGAAGGGGCTGTGGGGATTGAAACAGTAAGACTATCGTGGCGTATATGGCGAACCGGAAAGCCAGTTGCACAGCTCCTTCAATAAACATTGAAGGAGGTGAATCAGAATGAGTTTTTCTCCAGAGGTGATCAACGCGGCTTGGAAAAGGGCAGGTGGCAGATGCGAGTGCATTCTCGCTACCTGCCCTTCCCACGGGGGCCGATGCAACAAAGCTCTTGATCCTCAGAATCGGACCGAGGGAATGAAGTGGCATGCACACCACGTTGTTTCCCAGAGTGCCGGTGGATCAGATGGACTGCAGAATTGCCTGATTCTCTGCGTCCCGTGTCATGAACACACTAAGAGCTACGGGCGATCCTAGCGGACACCCACTACTGAAGGTCTGTGCCATTTCGACCCAGATTGATATTCGGGTTTGATGTGGCACAGTCCTCCTTTTGTGATAACGAGAGGAGGGATTTATACACAATGAAAATGCATGAAAGGAGGATGTTATGAGCAATTCGCCGCCCCTGCATGTGAAAGTCTGGGGTGAACTGGCGTGCTTCACAAGACCTGAAATGAAGGTGGAGCGTGTCAGCTATCCGGTCATGACCCCGTCAGCCGCACGCGGGGTGCTAGAGGCTATCTTCTGGAAACCTGAGTTCGAGTGGCATGTCCGTGAGATATGGGTGCTCAATCCAATCCTGCACTTCTCGATACTGCGGAACGAGATCAACACACGCCAGAGCCAGCGCGCGGCTTCGGGCTGGATTGAGAATGGCGGAGCCTTCTATGCCGATGAAGACAGGGCTCAGCGGCACACGCTGGCGCTTCGGGATGTGGCATACGTCATTAAGGCTGACGCTGTTCTCCGCCCACATGCCGAATCCGATATCGCAAAGTACCGCGATCAGTTCCGGCGGAGGGTCCAGCGAGGTCAATGTATGCACCATCCCTATCTCGGCTGTCGGGAGTTCGCCGCCGAATTCTCCGACCTAGATGGAAGCGAGATACCAATTGACCTAACGGATGACCTCGGACTGATGCTCGGCGATCTGGACTACATGCCGGACGGCACCGGCACGCCCAGGTTCTTCCACGCGGAACTCGTGAACGGCGTGCTCACCGTCCCGCAGGATGCCGTCTATGGGAGGAGTGTTACGCCATGATACTCCAAAGACTTGCTGAGTTCGCCAGCCGAACGGATGCGCTTCCGCCGATGTATCAGAAGACCAGGATACGCTGGCTCATTGATATTGGTCTGGATGGCCGTCTCATCGGCGACGGCTTTGTGCCGCTGTCCAGTGGCGAAGCCAAGGGCAAGGACAGAGGCAAGGAGTTCCTTGCACCGCACATCGTCCGCACGACGAAGCCCATCGCAAAGCTTCTTGCCGACAACGCGGAGTATGTACTTGGCGCAGGTGATGATCCCAAGATCGCAAAGCGACATAGTGAGTTCTGCGACCTTACGAAGAAATGCGCCGAAAAGACCGGAGAGCCGTCCGTCAGAGCAGTACAGGCGTTCCTGGAGCTCTATCAGGATAAGGACGCGTTGCTTCCGCAGGACGCGGAGGACGGCGATACACTCACGTTCCGCGTGGACGGAACCATGCCCATTGATCTCCCTTCGGTCCGGGCTTTCTGGTCGGGAGAAACCCAATCGGGCGGTGCCGTGATGCAGTGCCTGATATGCGGGCAGGTTACCCAGGTGGAGGAACGGCTCCCCGTAAAGATCAAGGGCGTACCCGGCGGTCAGACCTCCGGCACTGCGATGATCTCCGCGAACAGTGACGCATTCGAGTCCTACGGCTTGTCGGCCTCTCTGATATCCCCTGTCTGCAGAACCTGCGGCGAGGCGTTCGCAAACTCCGCCAACTTCATGATACGGAGTGACCATAACCACCTCAGAGTTGGACCCACCATCTATCTGTTTTGGACCAAAGAGGAAGTGGGCTTCAACCCTGTAACGGTGCTTTCGCAACCGACTGAAGAGGACGTGCAGAGGCTGATGGAATCGTACAGAACAGGACAGGGTGCAGGTGATGTCCAGGCAGATGGGTTCTATGCGCTCTCACTATCCGCGTCCGGCGGCAGAGTCGTTGTTCGGGACTGGCTGGAAACCACCGTGTCAACAGTCCAGGCTAACCTGGGGCGCTGGTTCGCCTTGCAGAGACTCGTTGACAACGACGGAGCCGTAGGAAGACCTTTCGGCGTCTACGGACTGGCGGCGTCACTGTACCTGAAGCCGAATGAGCAAATGGTGGCAAACGTCCCACGCATGATGGTTCGGTGTGCCCTGCATGGCGGACCAATGCCCGAGTCACTGCTCAACCAGGCAGTCAACCGCAACCGGGCAGAGCAGGGAGTAACAAGGAATCGAGCGGCGCTGATCAAAGCCGTGATGCTTTCGCAAATTCAATCATTCAAGGAGGACTACATGGAAAAGCTGAAATTGAGCAACACCTCGCCCGGCTACCTCTGCGGCAGACTTCTGTCAGAACTAGAGGCCGCGCAGAAAGTGGCCATCAGACCGAAGGCTACACTGGTTGACCGATATTACGGGGCGGCATCGTCCGCACCCGCGACGGTCTTTGGATACCTCATGCGCGACTTCCAAGTGGCGCATATGTCAAAGCTCAGGAAGAACAGGCCGGGCATATATAACGCCATTGATTCGCGAGTTCAGGATATTCTCCAGGCGCTCGGCGATTTCCCGAAGACCCTGAACGTTCGGGAGCAGGCTATGTTCTCCCTGGGCTACTACCACCAGAAAGCGTCAAACCGAGCCGATGCGCGAGCACGGGCTGAACTCAAAGAACTGATAGAAGAGGAGGCAACAGACCAATGAACAGCACCATTACCAATCCCGAACTGAGACATGACTTCATCATCTTGTTCGATGTACAGGACGGCAACCCAAACGGCGATCCTGATGCCGGTAACATGCCGCGCGTAGACCCGGAGACAATGCAGGGGCTGGTCACCGATGTCTGCCTGAAGCGTAAGGTACGCGACTTCGTTGACCTCGCAAAAGGAGACGAAGGTCGGTTCAAGATCTATGTGCAGAACAAGGGCGTTGCGCTGAACGACATGCATCAGCGCGCGTACACGGCCAAGAGCATCAAGTCTTCAGGATCGAAACAAAACAGGGATGACATAGACTCCGTAAGAACCTGGATGTGCGAGAACTTCTACGACATTCGCGTGTTCGGGGCAGTAATGACAACCGGAGTCAACTGCGGTCAGGTGCGCGGACCTATGCAACTCACATTCGCAAGGTCCATTGATCCCATCTCTCCGCTGGACATCTCCATCACCAGGGTTGCTGTGACCAAACCTGAAGACGCAAGCGTTGTTGAAGGTGATGGAGAACAAGGCAAGGGCAAGACTACCGAGATGGGCCGCAAGCCTATGCTCCCCTACGGCCTGTACCTGGGGCGTGGATTCTTCTCCCCGAAGTTCGCCAAAGACACCGGTGTCACCAGCGAAGACCTGGAGCTCTTCTGGAGTGCACTCGTGAACATGTGGGACCAGGATCACTCGGCGGCACGCGGGTTCATGAGTATCAGGGGTATCTACGTGTTTACCCACCAAAACCCGCTGGGCGATGCACCCGCGCAGTCTTTGTTCGAGCGAATCGTCGTCAAGCGCAACGATGGAGTGGAAGCATCGCGCGCCTTTGCTGACTACAAGGTTGCGGTGGATGATTCCGAGCTACCTGAAGGAGTGACCTTGACACGTATAGTGGGGTGATCCCATGCCCGAATGGCCGGAAGATGAAATCGTCCTGGTTTCCGCAATAGAACACTTCAGCTACTGTCCCAGGCAGTGCGCGCTCATCCACGTCGAAAAGGTGTTTGACGAGAACATCTTCACACTGCGCGGACGGCAGGCCCACGAACGCGCGGATGAACCTGAAACCACAGAGGAGGACGGTAAGCGAATTGAGCGTGCCGTCCCCATCTGGTGTGAGCGCCTGGGACTACAGGGCAAGACCGACGTGATCGAGTTCTGGGACGACGGATCAGTCTACCCTGTCGAGTACAAGCACGGCCCTCGTAGAGAGAAGATCCATGACGATCTCCAACTCTGCGCACAGGCTCTCTGCCTGGAGGAGATGCTGGGATGCTCCGTACCCGAAGGGGCCATCTACTATCACTCCTCCAGGCGCAGGCGGGAAGTGCTCTTTGACCAGATACTGCGCGATAAGACCGAGCAAGCGATACTGGGCGTCCGTCGGATGTTGCAGTCAAAGACCTTGCCGCCGCCACTGGACAATGCCAGATGTCCGAAGTGTTCGCTGATAGATGCGTGCATACCAGCGGCCATAAACGCGCTACCGCATTCGTCGGATGCCGTCTTCATCCCCTTGCCCGATAAGGAGGTCGTATGAGCAGAGAACTCCTCAACACGCTCTTCGTCATGACTCAGAAAGCCTATGTTCGGCTGGACTCGGACACGCTCCGGGTGGAACTGGACGGCAAGACCATCAACCAGGTTCCCGTCCATCACCTCGGCAGTGTGGTTCTGTTCGGAAACGTCATGATCTCGCCGGGTGCGCTTGCCAGATGCGCGGAGGACGGCAGGGAGGTAACGTTCCTGGACATGCGCGGTCGGTATAAGGCCAGGCTGGTAGGCCCCACCACCGGCAACATCCTCCTGCGTCATGCGCAATACGCCGCTCATGCCAACGATACAGCCCGCACCGACCTTGCGCGTTGCATAGTAGCGGGAAAATTGCAGAATTCCCGAAGCGTACTATTGAGAGCCTCCAGAGATTGCAGATCCGAGGATGATGCAGTCTGCCTGCACACATCTGCCGAGAATGTAGCGTGTCTCATCCGTGCCTTACCATCTGCAAAGAACGTGGAAGAGATCATGGGATGTGAAGGCCAGGGAGCCGCTGTCTACTTTGACTCCTTCGACCGAATGATCTTCTCGCAGAAGACCGACTTCAAGTTCGAAGGACGAAACCGCCGACCCCCAAGGGACAGAGTGAACGCTCTGCTATCCTTTCTGTACGCTGTACTCGCGAACGACTGCACTTCCGCGCTGGAAGGTGTTGGCCTTGACCCGCAACTCGGATTCTTGCACTCCCTGAGGTCCGGGCGACCAGCGCTCTCACTTGACCTTATGGAGGAGTTTCGCCCACTGCTCGCCGAGCGGCTGGCTCTGACGCTGATCAATCTGAAGCAGATCAAGGCCGATAGCTTCGATGAACGCCCAGGGCATTCGGTGATGCTCAATGAAACAGGGCGCAAGACTGTCATCGTCGCATATCAGACGCGAAAGCAGGAAGAGGTGGCATATCCGCTGTTGAAGACGAAGGTGAGTATGGGTCTAGTACCACACCTGCAGGCCAGGTTGCTTGCCAGGTGTTTGCGCGGCGATGCCGGTTCGTATCTGCCGTACATCCCGCGATAACCGGAAGGCGAACATGCGCATAGACATTCTCGTTTCCTATGATGTGAACACCTTGGATTCCGCCGGAAGAAAGCGGCTACGTCAGGTCGCCAAAGCGTGTGAGGGTCGGGGCCAGCGTGTGCAGTTCTCTGTCTTTGAGTGCTCTCTGAACGAGATGGAACTCGAACGCTTCAGGCGCAAGCTGATCGGAATCATACACCAAGAGGAAGACAGCCTGCGAATATACCGTCTTCACGGTGATCGGCGAGGCTATCTGGAGAGCTATGGGCGCGACAAGTACCAGGACTTTTCTGACCCACTGATAGTGTGATGCTGAGCGTGCGCGAACCGGTAGCTATGAATCGCCAAGCGTGAGGTTCGCGGATGATGGTGAGCGTGGATTTGAAGAACTGGCCAGAAAACTGCTGACCAGTGTATGCGCCGGATGACTCGAATGAAGGATACCGAAACCCCATTATTGAAGCTGTATTGTGTCCTGGGAGCTTGTTTTTCAGGACAGTTGCACCGGGCCTTCGGGTCCGGTGAGGATTGAAACTTTGAATATCCTACCGTTAGTCATCGTGACCGGGTGCGTTGCACCGGGCCTTCGGGTCCGGTGAGGATTGAAACTTGTTTGTCAACACCACAGTTACGATACGTGATGTAGTTGCACCGGGCCTTCGGGTCCGGTGAGGATTGAAACCGCTACCTTGAGGCTCACCGGATTGGCCTGCAAGCTACGTTGCACCGGGCCTTCGGGTCCGGTGAGGATTGAAACGGTCGCAAGAGTATTCGGGTGTGGCGGTGATGGAAGTTGCACCGGGCCTTCGGGTCCGGTGAGGATTGAAACATTGTGGCCGTGCGAGTCGCCATCTGCGCATAACTGTTGCACCGGGCCTTCGGGTCCGGTGAGGATTGAAACAGATAAAGGGCGTTGTGGGTGACGCATTTGGCGAAGGTTGCACCGGGCCTTCGGGTCCGGTGAGGATTGAAACTTGAT
>JANYKG010000001.1 GCA_025358205.1 Armatimonadota bacterium | reverse complement strand
CGGCAGCGGTAGCGGTGAGACCGACTGACTACCCATCGGCACGTCCGGCAGCGCTATCCCCGGCGTCCCGCCACCGTGATCGGGCGAAACCATCACCACTTCATTCCTCGGCAGCACAGTGTCGCGGCTGATCTGCTCACGGCTAACCTGCTTGCCATCCTGACGGATCACTCGCACCGTGGTGATGCTGTATCCATCTCGCGGCTTCTGCTGCACATTCTCCTGGCCGGAGGGAAGGGTGATATCTTCTTTCTGGATGACCTGGTAGGGTATCAGCGAATAATCTTCCGAGAGAATTTCCACCGTCCGACCGGTCTGCTTTGTGCCGTACAGCGCCACGGTCAACTTATCGTCCTGCACAGCCGCACGAATGAGCAGCGCACCCGGCGTGTTGTTCTTGAACCGCAGGTCCGCCCACCCGAATGAGACCGCGGCGTCACGACCAGGGTCGGCGTATGAAACGGGGCCGGAGTGCGGGTGCCGCTCGACAATCTTCAGACCGTTCTCGAGCACGGCTCGGTAAAGCGCGGTGGAGGCTATGCATATGCCGCCGCCTACGCCCATCACAACCTCGCCGTTGGAGTACATCAGCCCCGGACGATAGCCCTTCTCCTCAGTGCGTATGCCCACGATATCGTTGAACGAGAACTGCTCATTCGGCTTGACGGTGGTCATGTCCACGGCCTGAATCGCCAGGCGCACGTTCTCGATGGTATCCGGTTCCTGCTTGTCCAGCGGCACGGAGCCGGACCACAGGAGTTCGTCCTTCTTTGGCTGGAACAAGCCGACGAGCGAGAAGCCGCCGATCTGTCCGGGAGTGGGGAAGGGTAGAACCTGCGAAGTGGAGGCTGCGGTTGTGGCGTGATCGGGCCTCATGTCGCTCAGAGGGGCTGTCGCCAGCCAGCAAGACAGGGGTATCGCTATAGCCAGCCCTGCGCCAAACCGTTTGATGAAAGAAAACCGCACTTGCCTGCTCCGAATCATTGGTACTATTGAAAACGGAACACGCGACAGCATGTTCACGAATCCGAACAGATTATATCACATTCTCGGTCGTTTGTCAGCCTCTGCCATTACTATAATTCTCGGCAGCAACATTCCGTTCCACAGGTTACTTACCCCTTATTACGCAGAACCTACCCCTACAATTCCCGGATGTAGATATTTTTGAACCACAGCGGGCTGTTATGATGCTGAAGCTCGATGGTTCCGACCGGTGGCACGCCGCTTATGCTGTGCATCGGCATTGCGTTCACCACCCGCACGCCGTTCTCGATAACGGTCACTCGGTTGTTGATCATGATGATCACAAAGCGGTTCCACTGGCCGACCGGCCTGTCCATATTCTTGGTCGGGTTGTTCTGGTCATTGTAGAGGCCGCCGGAGCCGAGCGGGTTGTCCCATATCTGCACCTGCGGCTGGCCGTGCAGATAGATACCGCTGTCGCCGCCCTTGTCAATCTTCCAGTCAACCATCAGCACGAAGTCCTTATAGTCTTTCGCGGTCGGCAGGTTCTGGTTCTTGCCGTCATAGGTGATCGCGCCGTCAACGACCTTCCAGTGTTTGTCGGCTTCGGCATCGTGTTTCCAGCCGGTCAGGTCCGTGCCGTTGAACAGGGCGGTAAACCCCGGCGGCGGCGTGTTGTCCTTCGCGACGGCGAACGATGCGATAAGAAGGATGCACAGAATGAGCAGGATTGCAGTTTTCATGAGAGACTCCTTTTATTTAGCATAAGCCGAGCCTTACCAAGCGACTGGTAAAGCTCCTTGTAGATCGCAAAACTTTCTTCACAGATGCCGGCATACTGGTCACTCGGCTCGAACGTCCTGATCGGTTCTGCCCATTCCACATCAGCGTCCAGGATACCAGCGCCGTGCCCGGCCAAAAGCGCCGCCCCCATGCAGGTCGCCTCGGTCACGCGCATTGTGGTCAGCGGGATGCCCATGATATCCGCCTTGATCTGCATCCAGGTCTCGCTCTTCGCCCCGCCGCCGACCGCCCGAAGCTCCTTCAGCGGGAACCCGGATTGCTGCAGGATGTCCGCGTTCCATTTCATCTCGTAGGTAATCCCTTCGAGTACTGCCCGTATTACTTCAGATCGCTCGGTCGAAAGCTTGAGGCCGAAGAGAACCCCCGCGCCGTGCGGGTCGAAATGCGGCGTGCCGGTCGGCCCAAAGTGCGGGAGCAGAACCACCTTCGCAGGCTCGGCAGACGCGGCTGCGACGATGCGGTCGTACGGGTCAACGCCCTCGCGGACCGCCTGCGCGGCCTCCTCCGTGGCAAAGTTGTCCCTCACCCATTTGACTACGCTGCCGCCCGTGACGTTGAACGCGACTGTGGTGTACAGGTTCGGCAGGACGTGCGGATAGATCGCCAGGTTCGCCTTCATCAACTCTGGACTGAGTACGAGATGGTCCGCAGACGCGCAGATGCACTCCACCGTCCCGATGGAATAGGCCGCCATGCCCGCCCCAGCCGCACCGCACCCCAGCGCACCGACCGGCTGATCGTGACCCGCGACCGATACCGTCACGTTCGGCCCCAGCCCGCACAGGGATGACATGACCTGGCCTGCGATCTCGCCCGACGGGACGACTTCCGGCAGCCGGTCCGTGCTAAGGCCTGCCGCGTCCAATATTTCCGGCGACCAGGATTTCTTGCGGACATCGAACATCATGCTGCGCGCGGCCATGCTGTGGTCCGTCTTCGTCTCGCCGGTAAGCACATGCGCCAGCAGGTCTTGGAAGAAGAGGAACTTCCAGGTGCGTTCCCAAACCTGAGGCTGATTCTGCTTCAGCCAGAGCAGCTTGAATAGCGAGAACATCGGGTACGCGGTATGGCCTGTGATGCGGTAGAGCCGCTCACCGCCGAAGTCCTCCGACCACGCCTGCACAAGCGATTCGGCGCGCGCATCCGAGGAGGTCATCGCGTTTGCCAGCATCCGCCCGTGTACGTCTATCGGCGTGAATGCCTCACCCTGAGACGCAATGCCGACCGCGGTGACTGGGTCTGAGCCGTTGACCTGCGCGGCAGCCTGAGCGATCACACGCAGAGCCGCATCCATCACCCGCGCGGAGTCAAGCTCGCATGCGCCCGCGAACGGAAAAAGCAGCGGGTACTCCTCGTAGGCCGAGGACAACTGCTTCCCGGACTCGTCGAAGACGACCGCTTTCACCCCGGTTGTGCCAACGTCAATGCCCATCAGGGACATGGGAACCTCCAGTGAAAAAGTGAATGGTAAACAGTGAAGGGTGAATCCAGACTGTTCACCGTTTACTGTTCACTGTTTACTCTATCCAGTCTCTCAGCCGATCCTTCCAGACCGTACACCTCACGGATGATCTTCGTGATGGTTTCCGCCACCGCAGCCTGCGCGTCCTCGACGCTCGCGCCTGCCGCCAGCGCCCGCTCATACGGTTGGCGGATGTCCGTCCCTATGTTGATCTTCGCCATGCCGTTGTGAATCGCCTCAAGCACGTACGCCTGCTGAATGCCCGACCCGCCGTGCAGCACGAGCGGAACCCCCGTGGCCGCCCGCAGCTTCTTGATATGCTCGATGTCCAGCCTTGCCGCAACCTTCGTCTGATCCCTCGACGCCGCCGAGATCGCGCCGTGAACCGACCCCACCGACACGGAGAGCCAGTCAACGCCGGTCTTCTGCACGAACTCACGCGCCTCGTCCGGATCGGTGAAGCCCTTCTTGCTTTCGAAAAGCTCATCGTATGGGGGCAGCGGACCCGCCTCATGACCCATCACCGCGCCAAGCTCGGCCTCCACCACCACGCCCTCAGCATGAGCCATGCGCACGACCTCCGCGGCGGCCTCGATGTTCTCAGCAAGCGGCAGCCGGGAGCCGTCAATCATCACGCTGTCGTATCCAAGCGAAATCGCCTCCGCGATCAGACCCTCCCAGTCCGCGACCAGGTTGTCCTCGTCAATGACCGGTGTATGGTCGAGATGCAGAGTCACAATGCTCGGGTCGGCGTACTTCCGGTACTCCTCCGCCACGGCTGCCAGGCTCCGCGCCTCGAACTTGAACAACTCCAGTCGCGCTACCTCCAGCATGCCGTAGGTGCCGTGCGTCTTCAGCGTCTCGACTATCGGCTTCACCATCGGCAGGTAGGGCACGTTGAACGCCGGGACGAGAATACCCGACTCAGCAGCCGATCGAACCATCTTCGCCAGTCTGTCTGTTCTCATGTTCTCTCCTGCAGCCATTTCGTGAACTCGTCAACCGTCTCGAATATGATCTCCGCGCCTGCCTCGCGTAGTATTACCGCGTCCGCCGTGTGCAGCCACGCCGCGCCGATGGGAACCACATCAGCCTCCAGCGAGGCTGTCACATCATAGACCGCGTCTCCCACATAGACCGCTTCGTCCTTCGGGATACCCCACTGTGCGAGCATCTCGGTCATAGCGTCCGATTTCACAACCCCATGCGGCGACCCGGTCTCGATGGTGTCGAAGTAGGGCGCGATGCCGGTATACTTGAGTGATATCTCACATGTTTCGCGGCCCTTTCCCGTGATGATGCCCAGCTTCACGCCGCGCGCTTTCAGCATTTCGAGCATGTCGGTGATGCCGGGCGCAGGCGCTGGGCAGAGGTAGTGGGCCTTCTCATACTCCGCCTTCACCATGGCGTAGCACTCCTCCCACTGGTCCTCTGGCACGAGGCCCTGGACGATGCCCTTCTCGCTCGGGCCGAACATGTCCTGAATCTCCTGATCCGAATACTGACGCCCGGTAAACGCGAGCAGTGCGTTTCCTATCGCCTTGAAACACACCGGCAGGCTGTTTGCCAGCGTGCCGTCAAAATCAAAAATAACCGCCTTCAGTTTCATATTACTCCTACTTCAGATCATTGAACCACCGAGGGGCGCCTTCTCCTCCGAGTTGGAAGTTGATCCGCCGCGTCGGATGAGCGTTGAACGTTGGATATTCTCCCACACTCCCACACGCCCATACTCACACACTCTCCCGCCGCGCTCTCTCCGCATACACCAACTGTTTCTGCCGAACCCGGAAGTTCTCCAGCGGGTTCTCTCTCAACATGCGCTGCGCCGCATGGACCGCGAACTCCTCCGTGAACCGTCCTTCCGCCACCTTCTCGGCCAACACCCTCGCGATCTCTCTGCGCGCAATGACCGAATGCCCATACGTCCCTTCTACGAAAACGAAATCGCCGCCGAACCCGTGAATCTTGTTGAGCGGAACGGTCTCCAGCATATCCGACAGATACCTGCGGGCGGCCGGCGGGTTGAAAATCCACGCCCAACAGAAGTCA
This sequence comes from Armatimonadota bacterium, assembly GCA_025358205.1. GTDB lineage: Bacteria > Armatimonadota > UBA5829 > DTJY01 > DTJY01 > JANYKG01. The sequence goes on along the minus strand of JANYKG010000001.1, from coordinate 15,683 downwards.
ACGTAAACGTTCCGAAAATTCTTGCAGATGTTGATCAGTTCCTCGGTATACGGCCACGAGATGTGGAAGATATCGAACCGGGTCTCCGGGTACTGCATGAAGAGGTTCATCATGAGCGCGGCGCGGCTGCTGGTGATGTAGTTGCCGTTGCCCTCCTGCAGGCCGGTGTGAACCTTGACCACCAGGTCATGCTCCCCGCACTTCCGCACGCAGTAGTGGACGATGAAGTCCTCCAGGGGCTTCTTCTCGCCCTTGCTCATCTCGGGGTCGTTCAGCAGCCGGGCAAACAGCTTCTCTGCGTCTTCCCTGGCTACCTCCTCGAATGACAGCGTCCGGTCGTATGCTCGGCCTATCTTAAGCGCGACGGCCTCATCCGCGAAATGATCGAAGTACCAGTCAATGACCTTCAGATACCCGTCCAGCGAAGTGATATCTAGCTCGGTCACCGCCTGCATTTCGTCCATGCGCTCGAACGTGCTGAAGTCGTCGCACATGTCGTACAGGAACAGGCCGGGGTAACGCTTGGTGTGGTAGACCGGCGCGGCGGTTCCGTTGAACATCGCGAGTTCTATCCCCGCCTTGTCGAAAACCGTGCGCGTCCAGGACTCGCGTTCGACGCCGTCCATCTGTGAGCTTAACTCCGCGATGGTGTCATCCCTGAAGTCCTCGATGCCGTAGATGTCCCGAATGGCAATGCGCAGGCACTCGCAGTAGCCGGTGTTCCAGGTCTTCTCATAGAACGGCTTCACTGCGCGCCACTTCTCGGCCGTTGACCACTCCGATTTCGGATCGCGAACCTTCTCCATGTCCTCCGGGCGCATACCGGCGGACACCAGGTCGCACGCCGCGTAGTGCATGAACAGCCGCCCGAAGTCTATCTTCCCCGTGCCTGCCAGCTTGTCGGGCAGGTTCAGGTGTTCGTGCGTGTCTATGATCTTGATCTTATCCACTTCGGCGCGGATGCTCTTGTACAGCTCGGAATCATACATGCGGGTTCTCCTCGTCACCCAGACATGTTAAAGGGGCAGAACGATTTGTCCTGCCCCGGGCCATCAAACCACAAGAGACACAGAGAACACCGAGAGAATTCTATGAGGAAACCAGGAAGGCAGGAAAGAAAGATTCCTGGATTCCTCGTTTCTTGGATTCCTTATGAACTCCCTTCTCCGTGTCCTCGGTGCCTCGGTGGTTAATGCTCTTCCTTCGGTAGAATGTGATCGAGGATGTCGAGTTCCTTCTCGTTGTTCGGGCCGAGCGGGATCGTGATCGCCCGGTTCTCCGCCGCCGAGCGGATCATCGCGCACATCACTTCCTCGTCCTTGTACGCTTCCTCGCCGTTACACGGGTGAACCTTCGTGCCGTCCAGCCACTCAGCGATGTCCTGGATGTAGGGCGCCTGCTCGCTATCGCCGTCCCACGTGCCTTCCTCCAGGTCCTCGCGGAACCCGCCGCTCTTCGTGCAGGCTCTCCACCCGCCGCCGACGAAGCACTCCGCGAATCCCTCGGTGCCCTGAATGCTGATCTTGACCTTCCTCCACCAGTACTCCACCTCGGGGGTGTCCGGCGCGAGGCTTCCGACTTCGATGATCCCTCGGACGCCGTTCTTGAACTGCATAAATCCGCTCATGTAGTCCGGCGAAGGATGGTTGTCGGTCAGCTTCTCGCGGCCGTGGACCTGGCCGATGACCCACTCCAGGTCTTCCCAGTTGTTGAACCAGCGGGTGTAGTCCGCCAGGTGCGTGGTCATGTGCATCATCCAACCCAGGCAGTGCGCGTAGATGGTGTGAATCCGGCCAAGCTCACCGCTGTCCACAATCGCCTTCACACGCTGGAACTGGATGTTGTACTTGCGCTGGTGGCTCTGTACCGACTTCACGCCGGCATCGTTCAGAATCTTGCGCATCTCGATGGCCTCGTTCATGTTCGTGGACATCGGTTTTTCGTACGCGATCAGCTTCACGCCGTTCTCGACGCCCAGCTTGATGAAGGGCAGCCTTAGTCCGGGCGGTGTGCAGAAGCAGTACACGTCCGGCTTGGTGGTCTTCAGCATCTCGGCGGTATCGCTGAACTGAGGCGGGTTGCCGCAGAGCGCCCCTGCCTCGTCCATTCTCGTCTGGTCAACGTCGTTCAGCCCGACGACTTTGAAGCGGCCGTTTTTGGTGAAGTAATCCGCATGGACCTTCCCCCTCTTCCCGCATCCCGTGATAGCAACTGTGTAAATCTTGTCTGACATGTTCGTAACTCCTCCTGGTACAACTCGTACTTGTTCAATTCAGTCGTTGATCTTACTCTTGCTCTTACTCATACCGCGCTGGTACACATCACCCGACCTAGCCGTCCACTGGCCCTTATCCCTGGTGACGCCCCAGTGTCCCTTCTCCAGCTCAATGGTGTAGGTGCTCCGTGATGAATTGAGACCATCCGCGAAATAACCACCCACTACCTCTACTTTGCTGGAGTTCAGCCACTTGATGGCACTGGCCTTGAAGATGAGTCCTCGGCCTCCGGTTTCCCTATCCATGACTGACTCTGGCAGACGACCTCGCACCCAAACCTTGTCAATCCTGCACTTCGATAAGGGCTTTACTTCCGGCCTGTGCCCTTGGAATCGCTTGATGACCGCCTTGCCGGGGTCATTGTTGTTGACGGACAGGAAATAGACCTGCGCGGGCTTGCACCAGGAACTGTCGGTGAATTGGTAACGAAACACCGCTTCGCGGATGTCGTCCTCCGCCTTCTCCCGGTTGACGCTTTTCGCTCCCCAGCAGGCGGACGCCACCAGAAACAACAGGATTAGTGCAACTAACCGTTTCATTGCGCACCTCCGCACATCGTACTCCCTCTCCCATTATTGGGAGAGGGCTGGGGGTGAGGGTTCCGGAAAAGCGGTCAACCAGACCCTCATCCCTTACCCTTCTCCCGATAACAGGAGAAGGGGACTTGGTTACGTCTTCGAGTCAACGGTATCGGTATCAACCGCCCACTCGCCGTCTTTCAGCACCACATGGTATGTGTTATTCGATGCCGACTTCATGCCGGCCATGTGCCCACCCTTCACATCCGCCTCGGTCTTGCTGCTCCACTCGATGGCGCCCGCCCTAAGCAGAACCCCGGTCTCTCCAGAAGTCGAATCGGTCAGCGCACCGTCCGCGCCAATCGTTCCCTGCGAAACCGGTTTCACCGGCGGAGTGCGACCATCGAAGTGCCCCATTACCTCAGCATTAGGGTCTTCCGCAGGCTGGCCCACGGACAGGAAGTAAACCGCAGCCGGATGCTGCTGTATCTCGTACTCAAAAACCGCGATGCGAATCTTGTTCTCGTCCTCCGGGCTACCCGACGGAGTCTTCCCGCATCCGGCGAGAACCAGAATCAACAAGGCTGCTGCCAGGAAACGCTTCATAGCCGCCTCCACTCCAGGACTAGAGACCGGAGACTACAGACTACAGGTCCGGAATCCGGAGTCTGTTGTCTACAGTCTGCCGTCTGTGGTCCTATCCAGGAGCTCCACATCCTCCCTCAGCATATTCGGGTTGCTCTCAGTATACACCCCGACGCAGACTGCGTCACCCGCGCGCATAGACTTCGCCGCGAAGGCAAACGCCGCGGCGGGTTCGTTCCGCCCGGCTGCCAGAATCTTGTAGTGAATCGCCGGCTTCGAAAGCGTCTGGATCAGGTTTGTCATGATCTCGCGATCTTCCGGCCAAAACCACTCGTGTGATCCATGCACATGCTCCGGACGATTCTCGCGCGGCATCGAGTTGTAGTAGCAGCACATGTAGTAGTCAACGTCCAGATTCGCTTCGGCCCACTCGATAACCTTGGGATTGTGCGCGGCAACCCCCGGAACCAGCCCCGCCGACCGAATCGTTTCGATGAGGCCGGGGATCTGCTCCAGGTTGTTGTTCGCCAGGCAGTGGTCCATGTACCCGCCGTGCAGATGGCACGCCGTCGCACCGGTTTCTATCGCTCGCTCAATACACATATCGGGCGGTCCCTCAGGCGGACAGGTCTGCGCGAACCACTGAATCTTGCCGCCTTCGTCCCAGTATTCCCGTAACAGACGCATCACATTCAGGTCGGTTCGGGCGATAACCGTGTTCACGCCCAGCGACTCGGCCTCCCGCAAGAGCGCCTTGCTCCGGTCCATCGTGAACCAGCTCACCATCTGCCGGTCCATCTCCACGCTCTGGTGAGAGAACCCGCTGAACGGATTGGTCCCCAGGATGAAGCGACTAGCCTTCAGTTTTCCGATCTGAACGTAATCCATCGGGACTCCGCGGAATGGTCAGACGGCCGAAAGGCCGCATGGTCAAAATGGTCAAATGGTCAAATGGTCACAACATGGCCGACCATTTTCTCTGACCATATGACCATTCTTTTTGACCATTTCCCGTCGGACCATCGTCCCTGACCATTCCCATTGAAGCACACGGGGCAGGAGATTGCCTCCCGCCCCGCTGCATGTTCTATTTACTGATACATCCGGGGGCGGTTTAGCCCTGAAGCTTGTCCCACTCCATGACCGCGTCGGCCACGAACTTCGCGTCCGCCCGAGTCAGTTCCGGGTAGATCGGCAGCGACAGAACGCTCGCCGAATGCTTCTCGGTCAACGGTAGAACCGGCTTCGGATCGCCGAGTCCGAACGGGAAGCCTTCCTGCTCGTGAATCGCGATCGGATAGTTCGTCAGCGCGATGATGCCTCGCTCTTTCAGGAACTCCTGCAGGCTGTCCCGCTTCTCGCCCTCAACCACGTACAGGTGGAAGATGTGGCGGTAACCAGGGGTGCGGTAAGGCAGTGTGACGTTCTTCACGCCAGCCAGGAATTCGTCGTAGTCGTTGGCGCGGGCGATGCGAGCATCGTTGTACTCGTCAATGTGCCTCAGCTTTACGCGCAGGACAGCGGCGTGGATCTCGTCCAACCGGCTGTTCCAGCCTGGGCGATGCTTGGAGCGCTCGACCGAACCATGGTTGCGCATGCGAAGAATCGGCTCCACGATGTCGTCTCTGTTCGTGAACACCGCGCCACCGTCACCCCAGCAGCCGAGGTTCTTGGCTGTGATGAAGCTGGTGCAGACCGCATCGCTGTAGTCGCCGAGCTTCCAGCCGTCGCCTGCCGCGCCGAATGCCTGAGCGGAATCCTCAATCACGTACAGCTTGTGCTTCTTCGCGATCTTGGCGATGGCGGGCATATCTGCCGGCTGACCGTACAAGTGTACGGGAACGAGCATCTTGGTCTTGGGTGTGATCTTCTCTTCGATCTTAGTAACGTCAATATTGCGGGTCTTCGGGTCAATCTCCACGAACACCGGGGTGACGCCGATGAGCCATGCGGCTTCGGCCGTCGCGAAGAATGTGTTCGAGGTGGTGATGATCTCGTCGCCGGCCTTCAGGCCCAGTGCGAGCATGACGAACCACAGCGCGTCGGTGCCGGAGTTCAGCCCGATGGAGTGCTTCATGCCCATGTACTCTGATAGCTCAGCTTCGAGAGCCTTGCCCTGCGGTCCGAGGGTGTATACACCGCTCATCAGGACATCGTGAATCGCCTTGTCGAAATCCTCTTTGTGATTCAGATACTGCTTTACGTGGCCGTAAAACGGAACCTTAACTTCGGCCATATCTTACCTCCTGGGTTGATATAATGTGTAAACGTTTACACTGTGACGCGTTAGTATCCGACTGCCATACAACACTGTTAGGGATTCTACATGCTCGTCGTTGAGCGGTGGACTAGCGGCGGACCCGGCGCAAGACACGGCGGGATTATATCACAAAACTATCGCATAAGGCAACCCTTGAAGCCGGGCTTTGTGCAAACAGCCGGGCAATCATTTCGAACCGCCCTGCCAGGACTCCGGGATATTGAATACACGTCTGTCTTTTGCCGCGGGTTGGACATTGACTAAACGGACTGGGGGGTGATATACTATAAGTGCAACAGCGATAAGTTGTTGACTCAGCCTGCAATGGCATACCAAGGGGGACCTTTGTGGAAACTGCATACATATGTATTGCCCAGTTCGGCATCGCGCCGTCACGTCCCCTAGGGAAAGCCTAACGAGGCTGCTTTTTGCACACCTCCGAAACGAAGGTCGTCCCAACCGGGGCGGCCTTTTCTGCTTTCAGGCCGTGGTCGTGACCATCCACTTCTAATGTCCGTGGATTTCAGCGCGAGCCGACACTGGGCCGTTCATATTTCCCCTAGCAAAACAAACACATGGAGAATCAAATGTTCATAGATAAGAACGAGCAGACTGCACTCGCGACCTTTTCAGATGCGGGCTGGATAACCGAAGTACTGGACACCATCAAGAGCGGCAAGGAGGCGACGGTCTACCGCTGCAGGGCGGGTGCGCGATACAGCGAGAAACTCCTGGCGATGAAGGTGTACTGCGACCTGAATGAACGCAACTTCAAGAACGACGCGATCTACACGGAGGGGCGGGTGTTCCGCGAAGACAAGGTGATCGGAGACGGCAGGATGGCACGTGCCCTGAAGAAGAAGACCACGCTCGGAAAGGCCATTCACCTATTCATGTGGGTGGATCATGAGTACCAGACGCTGTGTACCCTGTACAACGCCGGCGCCGGGGTCCCAAAGCCGATCACAAAGACAAACAATGCGATCCTGATGGAGTACCTGGGTGACGAGGAGGCAACGGCTAGTCCGCTCAACACGCTTGTGCTGACGGACGAAGAGGCGCAGACTGCGTTCAGTGCGCTGATGGACGAGATCGAGCTTTGGCTTGCGTGCGATATCGTGCATGCAGACCTGTCGGCGTACAACATCGTCTATTGGAAGAACCGCCCGATGGTGATTGACTTCCCGCAGGCGGTGGACCCAAGGTTCAACGGCAACGCGTTCGACCTGCTGAACCGTGATCTCACGAACATCTGCAAGCACTTCGTCAGGTACGGCATCGAATCGGACGCCGGTGAGATTGCCGGTAACCTGTGGGAACGCTGGAAGCTGGGCCAATTGTGACGCGAATCGGGAGTTCCGGGGGGCACTCCTTCCATCTCGGTGCATTGGTGGACGGATGCGAGCATCAGATCAAGATGCTCTTAGCTTCCCATACTTGAACTGCGGTCACCCACGGCGGTATACTCAAGTATACCTAGCGCGGACTGTGTACGTCCCGCGCAATCCGCGGCCCTCTGAGCACTGATCATGAACAATGCGGGCCAATTCAGCCAGGAGATAGACCTATGACCGAACAAGCTGCCAGACCGCTGAGAATAGCCGTCGCGCAGATCAATACCACCGTCGGCGACCTAGACGGCAATACCGCGAAGATCATTGACCACATTCGCCGCGCAAAGGTTGCAGGCGCGGATATCGTCGTCTTCCCGGAGCTGACCATCACCAGCTACCCGCCCGAGGACCTGCTGCTGAAGAGCGGGTTCGTGCAGAAAAACCTTGACTGCCTGAAGGAGATCGCCGGGCACACCAGGGGCATCACCGCCGTCGTTGGGTTCGTGGATCAGTACATGGACGACCTCTACAATGCCGCCGCCGTGTTCACGGACGGGCAGATCGCGGGCGTCCACCACAAGTTCTTCCTGCCCAATTACGGGGTGTTCGACGAGCAGCGCTACTTCCGGTCCGGCGACAAGCTGACCGTCTTCGAGGGGTTCGGTACGACTTTCGGCGTGGAAATCTGCGAGGATAGCTGGCATGCCGAAGGTCCGCACCGGCTTCAGGCGCGGGTAGGCGGCGCGGAGCTGATCCTGGTCATCAACGCCTCGCCGTTCCACGCCGGCAAGTGGCAATCGCGCGAGGAAATGGTATCTGTCAGAGCGACCGACAACCAGTGTTTCTTCGTGTACGCCAACCTGATCGGCGGGCAGGACGAGCTGGTTTTCGACGGCCACTCGCTGGTGATCGGGCCGGACGGGCGGGTGATAGCACGTGGTCCTGCGCTTGAAGAAGGCCTTTTCTTCGCCGATCTGGATATGGCCGAGGTCTGCCGCAGCCGCGTCACCGATGGACGACATAGAGAAGCGCGCGACAGAGCAGCCGCTGAGTCGGTGATGGTCGAGCGAGTGCAGCTTCCGACCGTCGCCCCGCTGCCCAGTCAGCCCATACCGCCCTGCATCACTCAGCCGCCCGACAGGCTGGAAGAGATCTACAAGGCGCTCGTCCTTGGCACGCGCGATTACGTGGAGAAGAACGGTTTCAGCAAGGTGGTATTCGGCATGAGCGGCGGCATTGATTCCGCGCTCACCGCCGTCATCGCCGCCGACGCGCTGGGCAAGGACCGTGTCGCCTGCGCGGTCATGCCGTCCAAATACTCGTCCGACGCCACCCAGAGCGATGCCGTCAAGATGGCGGAATCCCTCGGCATTCAGCGCTACTGGATTCCCATTGAGCAAGTTTTCGACGCCTACCTGTCCACCCTGGCCGCACCGTTTGAGGGTACGCAGCCGGGCGTCGCCGAGGAGAACATCCAGGCGAGGGTTCGCGGAAACCTGCTCATGGCGCTCTCGAACAAGTTCGGCTGGCTGGTGCTGACCACCGGCAACAAGAGCGAGATCGCGGTCGGGTACAGCACCCTCTACGGCGACATGGCCGGTGGGTTCAACGTGCTGAAGGATGTGCCGAAGACCCTGGTCTACGAGCTGTCCGAGTACCGCAACACTCTCGGGTACGTTATCCCACGGAGCATCATCGAGCGCGCGCCGTCCGCCGAGCTTCGCCCGAACCAGAAGGATGTGGACTCGCTTCCGCCCTATGAGGTGCTCGACCCGATCATCCACGCCTATGTGGAAGAGGACATGAGCGTGGCGGAGATAGTGGCGCAGGGGTTCGATCACACGACCGTTGACCGTGTGGTGCGGATGATTGACCGCAACGAGTACAAGCGCAGGCAGTCGCCCCCCGGCATCAAGATCACCCCGAAGGCGTTCGGCAAGGACCGCCGCCTGCCGATTACAAACAAGTACAGGGAATAGGAGAATGGTCGGATGGTCATGTGGTCACTAGGTCGAGTCTGGACGACCATCAGACCATTGTTCTTGACCATGTGACCATGTTCTCTCCATCTAGTCAGGAGCGACATGACACGCAAGCTGATTCTCATCAAGCACTCTATGCCGGAGTTTGAAAAGGGCAAGCTGTGGTACGAGTGGCCGCTCTCCGAGGACGGCCGCCGACGCTGCATACCCCTGGCGGAGCAGGTCGCGTCCTACCAGCCGACAGCCATCGCCGCCAGCCCCGAGCGCAAGGCAGTCGAAACCGCGGGGATCATCGGCTCGCACATAGAAATCCCCGTCCAGATCACGGAAGGTCTGCAGGAGAACGACCGCACCGGGTTCAGATTCGCCCAGGACGAGTACGAGCAGCAGTTCCAGGAGTTCTTTCGCAAACCCAATGAGTTGATCATCGGCCAGGAGACGGCGACACAAGCCCTGAAAAGGTTCACCCTAGCGCTGGAAGGCTTTGTGTGCGATCATCCAGCGGGAAACCTGGTCGTCGTCGCTCACGGCACGGTGATCACGCTCTTCACCGCCGCGCACAACGACATCGAGCCGTTCCAGTTCTGGCTGGAACTCGGCATCCCCTCGTTCGTTGTGCTCTCGCTCCCGGACTACCGCCTGATCGAGACATTACCAGAGGCATGATCAACCATGAACCATCAGCCATTCCCCACTCTGTGTCCTCCGTGCCCTTTCGCATTCGCAACAACGGCGAATGCTTGCGGGTGCGATCTCTGTGGTTCAAACAGATGGCAGTGTTTGACAAAACCGACGCCACCCGCTAATATAGTGGCAGACCAACCGACAATATGTGGTAGACATGAACAAGCTCAGCTTCGGACAGATTAACAGCGGAATGATTATGGTACAGGCGCTTGCCATTATGGCAGGCGTTATGGCGCTTCTGCGTGTCCGCGGCCGGGGAGATGAGCAGTAACACTCATCACATTCCCATAGCACCCACCCAGCTGCGGAAATCAGTTCCGTGGCTTTTTTGTTTCTATGGTATCAGAAAGGGAGGCATAGCAGTGGAGAAAGCGAAGATATACCAGGTAGATGCGTTCACGGACCGGCCGTTCAAGGGCAACCCGGCGGCGGTGTGCTTATTGGACGAGCCTGCCGACGAAAAGTGGATGCAGAATATGGCGGCGGAGATGAACCTCTCCGAGACGGCGTTCGTGGTCCCAAGGGATGATGGATTCGGTCTGCGCTGGTTCACGCCCACGGTCGAGGTAAAGCTGTGCGGCCATGCCACGCTGGCGACTGCGCACATCCTCTACGAGACCGGCATTCTTGCGCCAGATCACGAAGCCGTCTTCCACACCAGGAGCGGGGTGCTGACCGCCAAGCGGACCGATGATGGGATAGATCTGAACTTCCCATCGGACGAAGTCTCGCCTATCGAGCCGCCTGCGGGCCTGTCGGAGGCACTGGGGCTTGAGCCGGTCTACGTGGGAATCGGCAGGTGGTGTGTACTGGTGGAGGCGGACTCCGAAGAAGCCGTCCGGAATGCGAAACCTGATTTCGGTCTTGTGGCCGCCGTACCCTACGGATGCGTATGCATCACGGCAAGGGCGGCGATGCCGGAGTTCGATTTCGTGTCGCGGCTGTTTGCACCCGGAGCGGGCATAAACGAAGACCCGGTCACCGGATCATCTCACTGCATGCTTGTACCGTTCTGGCGCGGGCGGCTGGGGAAGGACACTCTCACGGCCTACCAGGCATCGGCCAGGGGCGGCACGTTGAAAGTGCGCGTCGCAGGTGATAGAGTATACTTGACCGGACAGGCGGTCACCATCTTTTCAGGGGTAGTAGGATAGACCAAGGGGGTCTGTGATGAGGCTCGTGGTATTTGTAGTTGCGCTGCTAATCATGTTTGCGGGAGGGCTTTCGGCCATGGAGGTTAAGAAGGAAACGTTCAGCCGACCGATCACGAAAACCGTGACCGCCGGGTACGCGCTCTATCTGCCGGACGGATACGACGCGAAGGCGAAGAAGCGCTGGCCGCTGATCATCTTCCTGCACGGCATGGGCGACCGAGGCGACGACCTGAGCAAGTTGACCGAGTCCCTCTGGAGTCCGCTCGCACACGCGAAGAAGACTCTTGGCTTCCCGTTCATACTGGCAGAACCTCAGAACCCAGGCGATGAGAGCAGGTGGGGATCAGACATACCAATCGCATGCTTGGACGAGGTGTTGCACAAGTACCATGTTGACGCGGATAGGGTCTATCTCACTGGGGTCAGCATGGGAGGTGCGGGCGCGTGGAGGTTCGCGCTCGACTACCCTCAGCGGTTTGCGGCGGTGGCGGTGGTCTCCGGGTCGGGCTATCCGGCAGAGGCGGAGAAGGTCGCGCACCTGCCGATACGGGTCTACCACGGCGCGAAGGACAAGGTGGTGCCGATTGAGAAGGCGCAGGAGATGGTTGACGCGGTGAAGGCGAAGGAATCGAAAACCGTGGACATGATCGTCTACCCGGACATGGGCCACGAGGCATGGGAGAAGGCATACGCCGACCCGGACCTGTACGAGTGGTTCCTGACGAACAAGAGAAAACGGCAATGAGAATCGCAGTCCGGACAACTGAACAGAACGTATGCGCACTGAGCATCTGCATGATGATGCCTCGGGCCTGGTCTGCTGCCGGCCCGGGAGATACGCACACGTAGCACCCGGTCCAACCAGTAACAGATCAGGCTCAAGGGCACTTCGCTCTTGGGCCTTTTTGTTTTTCCGACCGGAAAGGAGGTGGTTGGCGATATCCAGTCGGAATGCCCACGGGTCGCGAAAGCGACTCGACCAATCCTGGGTTGCGCGGCAGGCGGTCATGGACTGGCCTCCGGTACCGCCCGCCGTGCAACCGAAGGATCGCATTGTTCAAGAAATGGCTTGAACAATGCTCTGAAGGCCCTGGATTATTCTATGAATAAACCAGGCTAGGAGGTCTGCTATTCACTTCCGGCGAATACCCTGAGTAACGATGTCAACGGGGGAAAACCGGTGAACAAAACTGTAGCCATGCTATTCACGTTGATCGCCCTCTGCACGGCAGCCATCGCCGCGGACTGGGACCTGAAGGCCGACACGTGGACCGCCACGGATGCACTCGGGCGCTCCCTGCCCGGCTACAAGGAGTGCGGGCCGCCGAGGAAAGATCGGTTCGTCGGCATCTTCTACTTCACCTGGCTAGGCGAACACAGCACAAGCGGGCCGTGGAACCTCAGCGACATCCTGGCTGGCAACCCGAAGGAACCCAAGTACGGCCCGGAGCACCACTTCCACCATTGGGGGCAATCCGAACTCGGCTACTACGTCTCCAGCGACCCGTATGTCATCCGCAAGCACTGCGAGATGTTCATGGCCGCCGGAATAGACACGCTCATCCTGGACGTGACCAACGCATTCACCTACACCGCCAACTACATGAAGATCTGCGAGATCTACGAGCAGATTCGCAAAGAGGGCGGGCACACTCCGCAGTTGTGCTTTATCACCCACTCTGCAAGCGGAAAGGTGACGCAGCAGCTTTACGACGAGTTCTACTCCAAGAACCTGTACCCCGACCTCTGGTTCAAGTGGGAGGGCAAGCCGCTGATCCTCGCCACGCCGGACGAGCTGTCGCCGGAGATGAAGGAGTTCTTCACCGTTCGCTACTCTTGGTTCGCGCACGACCCCAAGGGCTGGTTCGGCGATGGGCAGGATCGGTGGACGTGGCTGGATCCCTATCCGCAGGAGGCAGGCTGGCACACCAAGGGCGTGCCGGAAGAGGTTAGCGTCGGCATCGCCACTCACCCCATCGCAGGAATCGGTCGCAGCAATGACGGCGAGAAGCAGCCGGACGAGGCGCATCAGCAGACTGACAAGGGCATCTACTTCGCCAAGGAGTGGGAGCGCGCGCTGAAGATAGACCCGCAGTTCGTCTTCATCACCGGATGGAACGAATGGGTGGCCCAGCGGTTCCTGCAGAAGGACGGCAGCAGCTACTTCGTTGACCAGATGACGCAGGAGTTCAGCCGCGATGCCGAGCCGATGAAGGGCGGTCACACGGACAACTATTACTACCAGATGATCAGCTACATCCGCAAGTACAAGGGCGTCCGCGCGCCGGAACTCGCGCCTGGACCCGCGAAGATCAAGATTGACCGCAAGTTCAATGATTGGGCGAAGGTCCAGCCGGAGTATCGCGATATGCCCGGCGACACCGAGCGCCGCAACTGGAAAGGCTGGGGCAGCGCGGGGCCTTACGTGAACACCACCGGGCGGAACGACTTCGTCCGCCTGAAGACGGCCTATGACACGAACTTCATCTATTTCTACGCCGAGACGAAGAACAATATCACGAGCCGGATGCTGCCGAACTGGATGCTGCTTTTCATTGACGCGGACTGCGATCCCAAGACCGGCTGGCACGGGTATGACTATCTGGTGAACAGCAAGCCTGGGCCGACCACTACCTCGCTGATGCGAACCTCCGAGGGCTGGAAGTGGAAGCAGGTTGAGTCAGTTTCATACCAGGTCGCCGGCAACAAGATGGAACTCCGCATCCCGCGCAGGGAACTCGGTCTGTATGGTAAGAGGGTGAAGCTGGACTTCCACTGGGCGGACAACATCCAGAAGCCGGACGACATCATCGAGTTCGCGGTCAGCGGCGACAGCGCCCCGGACAGGCGATTCAACTACCACTTCGAGCAGAGGTAGAACGTGAAGATAGATCTTGTCAGAGCAACAGAAAACGACATGGCCGTGGTGGAGAACCTGGTCACATTCTACATATACGATCTCTCCGCTGTTATGGGGTGGGACTGCCCGGAATCCGGGCGGTTCGGTGGTTGCGATGAGCTTCCTCAGTTCTGGGGTCTGCCGGTACCGGCGGAGTATACCTGGCCTGAGGGATGGAAAGGATATCCGTTCATCATTCGGGTTGACGGCAAGCTGGCTGGTTTCTGCCTCGTCCGGCAGACCGCAGAGTCCACCTATGACATAGACCAGTTCTTCGTCCTCCGCAGATATCAGCGCAGCGGAATCGGGCGGCATGTGGCAGGTCAGGTATTCGATATGTTCCCCGGCAACTGGGAGGTTGCGCAAATGGAGGGCAACACCCCGGCGATCGCATTCTGGCGGTCAGTCGTCTTCGAATACATGCAGGGACGTTACGAGGAACTCCCAGTATCAGACCCGATCTACAAGATTCCCTTGATCGCCCAACGGTTCACAAGCAGAATCGGTTCAACTACCATTTCGAGCTGAGGTAGACTGTGAAAAAGACACTGGTCGTCTGGCGAAGGCTGGGCAAGGAACACGGAGAAAACCAAGGATACAGGCTCAACCCTCCGGAGGTTGTTGAGGAGCACATTCGGTCGAAGGTCGAGGCATTCCGGCAAACGCCCGATGACGATTGGCATTGGTTCCGGCTCAGTGATGACCTGATCGTCGAAAGCGGCGTAGGCGGTGAAAGCTCAATCGCGTACCATCTCCCTCTCAAGGGCTGGCTACTGATGGACCAGCCGAAATGGAGCACTCTCGATCCAAGCGTTTGGCGGTGGATGGCGCACATCGGTGACATGAGCTACAGTGACGAATACGGTTGTTGGATCTTCACTGATCTCTTCGCCGACATTATCATCAGAAGAGATCACGTCACCCATGAAGTCTTGGACCTGGATGACCTGGCGCAGGCGATGGAGATGGGACTGGTTAGTCAGGAGCAGACGATACGCATACTGCGATCTACGCAGGAACTGGTGAACCTGATTAGGGACGGCGGATTCCCGCCGAAAGAGGTTGTGGACTGCCGACGGCATCTTGAGCAACTCGGTTGGCTATAGGAGATTGACCTGTGTATCTACGTTTGGAATTCTCCGTGTCCTCCGTGCCTCTGTGTTTGAAATACATCAAGGAGAAAACGAATGATAGAGCATGCTTTCAAGGAAGTTGACCCGCAGGAACTGACCGGCAACCCGTTCAAGATGATACTGAAGGACTGGATGCTGATCACCGCCGGCCCGGTCGAGGCGCACAACACCATGACCATCGGCTGGGGCGGACTCGGCGCGATGTGGAGCCGAAACGTCGCGATGTGCGTCATCCGGCCCGTTCGTTACACGTTCGAGTTCCTGGAGCGGGAGGAGAGCTTCACGCTCGCCTGGTTTGACGAGCAGTACCGTGACGCCCTGCAGTTCTGCGGAACGAAGTCCGGCCGCGATGTGCCGAACAAAGCCGTCGAAGCCGGGCTTACTCCCATTGCCGGAACCCTGCCGCGAACCACAAATTTCGCGGAGGCACGGCTGATCATGGAGTGCCGAAAGCTCTACTGGCAGGACATTGATCCCGCCAACTTTCTTGACCCGAAGATTGAGGAGATGTATCCTCAGAAGGACTACCACAGGGTTTACCTCGGCGAGATACTGCATTGTCTCTCCAGGTAGAAGTTGAGAGTACACAGATATAATAGATGGGAGAGGATGACACAGATAACCAAAGGGAATGCCTGATGGCTTATGATCAATGTGGAAGCTGCACCGACAACCAATTGACCATCTTCTCTCAGCCATTCGACCATCTGACCATTTTCCTGCTGCACGATTCTGTTGACACCCGCCCATCCCTCTGCTAAACTGACCCTAATGGATTTTTGAAACGGAGGAACGATGGAACGAACCCTGGTGCTCGTAAAGCCTGATGGTGTGCGGCGCGGACTGGTCGGCGAG